>JAMPXO010000118.1 GCA_023701125.1 Vicinamibacteria bacterium
CACGCCGATGGGCGAGATGGCGAAGAAGGCGCTGGCCTCGCTGCAATAGCCCCCGCGGGACCGGCGGCGGGCTTCGCCCGCCACCGGAACCCAATAGTCAGTCAGAGCAGGTCGAGCAAGCGGCTCCACTTGACGACCAGGCTGCGGTCGCGGATCGGCGAGCCGGGCCGTCCGTCCTCGAGGTCGCGGTTCTCCGAGTAGACGACGAACAGGCCCGTGTTCGCGGAGCGCAGCCAGCCGAAGCGAATGTTGGTCGACCACAGGTCGGCGCGGTCGTTGTACTGGACCAGCGCCTGCACGAACAGCCGCGGGCTCCAGTTGTAGCCGATCCGGGTCCGCACCAGGTTGGTGACGAAGGCGCCTTCTGGAAGATCGATTTCGTTGCGCTCGTAGCGCAGCTCGGCCGTCAACTGCTCGCCGCGGCGGGCCTTCAGGTTGGGCCGCAGCGTGGTGCGGGTGCCGCCGAAGAAGCCGCCGTGGATCACGGTCGCGTCGACGCTGACGCGCTTGCCCTGGTCGGTCATGCCGACGAGCTGCATCTCCGCGTGGTCGTAGGTGCCGGGCGGCACCGTGACCCCGGGGTAGATCAGGAACGGCTGCTGCAGGCCCTCGCGCCGGAAGTTGACGCCCGTGTGCACTTCCCAGGCGTTGGTGAACTCCCAGTGGTTGTCGACGTGGAGGTAGCCCGTCTCCTGGAAGCCAGCGTGCGTCCAGTAGCCGTTGTACGAGACGTGGGGGCGGATCTCGTGCAGGCCGCCCCAGCCGTTCATCCGGCGGCTGTGGAAGATCAGTCCGGCCGGCTTGCGGAACGCGGTGCGCGACAGGAAACCGAGCCGCGGGGCGAAGCCGGCGCCGACCTCGGTGTAGGAGGCAGACAGCTCCCAGGCCGGCGAGGCCCACGAGGCCTTGGCGTCGAGCGCGTGCTCGTCGCGGCCCGCACCCGGGGAGTTGGTGCGTGCGACGAAGCCCGAGACCAGCCCGTACTTGCCGATCCCCCAGCGGCCGTCGAGGCCGTAGGTCTGCCCGCTGTCGCCCGGCAGTGCGCCGTCGCCGGTCGCCTGCTCGTTGGTGAACAGGACCGCGACGCCGGAGCGGTTGGGCAACTCGCGCTCGAGCCGCACCACGGTCGCGTTGAGGGCCGGGGTCAGGCCCGCGACCTCCCTCGTCTGCATGTTGAGCGCGCCCACGTTGAGGCCCGCCGCCCTGCCCGACAGCCGCGCGCCGGCCAGGATCGGCACCACCTGGCCGCCGGGGCCGAGGCCGATGCTGCGGCTGAAGAACAGCTCGGTCGCGCCCGACACGCCCATCGAGAAGTTGCCCGCGTTCTCCAGGAAGAAGGGCCGCTTCTCGGGGAAGAACACGCTGAAGCGGTCGAGGTTGACCTGCTGCTCGTCGACCTCGACCTGGGCGAAGTCGGTGTTGACGGTGACGTCGAGGGTCAGCGACGGGTTGGCGCTCCACTTGAGGTCGCCGCCCACCTCGAGGTCGCCGTCGCGGTCCGCGCCAGCGCGCTCGTCGCCGCGGCCGAGCGCGTAAGGCGTCACCGTCAGGTTGCGCTGCGGCGGCGGCTGCAGGCCGCGCAGCGCGCCCGCCACCGACACCCGGGTCAGGTCGTACTGCCGCGGCAGCGGCGCCCAGTACGCGGTCTCGTTGCGGCGGCGGATGTTGCGCTGCACCTGCAGGCCCCACTCCTGAAGCGCAGCGCCGGGATAGCGCAGGGTGCGGAACGGGATCTCGAACTCGGCGCTCCAGCCGAAGGACCCGGTCGTGGTCTTCACCTTCCACGCGCCGTCCCAGTTCAGGTTGAAGCCGCCCTGGCCGCCATCGCCTTCGCCCTCGCGGGAGAACTGCGCGTCGTACTCGATGCCCGCGGGGTTGGTGCCGAACACGAAGCCGTTCTGGCGGTCGCGGAACGTGTCGAGCGCGATCCGCACGCTGTCCGTCTCGTCGAGCGAGGCGTCGCGGCGGCTGTCGGAAACGACCAGCCGGTCGGGCTCGCGGTCGTGGCAGGTCACCGCCACGTAGAGCACGTCGCGAGTGAAGCCGATCCGCACCTCGGTCCGCTCCGAGACGGGCGCGCCCTCCTGCGGCGTCGTCTGCCGGAAGCCCTCGGTCGCTGCGACGTCCTGCCAGACGGGATCGCCCAGCACGTCGCCGTCGAGACTCGGCGCCTGGGTCAACGGGATGGCGAACGCGATCGGGACGAACGGGGCGTTGCCGGAGTCGGCCGCGACGGAGCCGCAAGTGCTGGCGAGGACGATGGCGAGCCGCAAGGCCCGGGTCGGGAAGCGCATGGCGGCGCATTGTGGCAGAGGCGCGAGCCTCCACGGACGACCCGCTTCAGGCCTCGTCGAGCGCCGCTCGCAGGGCGCGCAACAGCGCTTCCGGGGTGAACGGCTTCTCCAGTAGCCGGACCCCGGCCTCCAGGCCATCACGGCCCGCCAACGCGTCACCGCTGTAGCCGGAGATGAAGAGGACGTGCAGCCCGGGCCGCCGCTCGCGCAGGCGCCGCGCCAGTTCAAGTCCGCTCAGGCCGGGCATCACGACGTCAGTCACCAGCACGTCGGGGGACGACCTGCTGTTGACTGCGAGCGCCTGCTCCGCGTGGGCGGCGACCTGGACCGCGTAACCGGCCTCGACCAGCACCTCCTGGATCAGCTCGCGCAGGGCGGGATCGTCCTCGACCAGCAACACCGTCTCGCTGCCGCCCGCCACGGGCGGGTTCCGGGGCGCGGGCGCGGGGGCCGACGCGGGACCGACGAACGAGGGCAGGTACAGCCGGAACGTCGTCCCCAGGCCGGGCTGGCTGTCGACCTCGATCGCGCCGCCGTGTTGGGCCATCACGCCGTAGGCCATCGCCAGGCCGAGCCCGGTGCCGCGCCCCGGCTCCTTGGTCGTGAAGAAGGGCTCGAAGATGCGCGGCAACAGCTCCGCGGGAATCCCGTGGCCCGTGTCGGCGATCTCCAGGCAGGCGTGGAGACCGGGGTGGGTGCCGGGGTGGCTCGCGCACCAGCCCGCGTCGCGCTCCAGGCGGCAACCGACGATCGACAGGCGGCCGCCCTCCGGCATCGCGTCGCGGGCGTTGACCGCGAGGTTGACGAGCACCTGCGAGAGCTGGCCGGCGTCCGCAAGCACGGTGCCGGCGCCCTCCCGGAGGTCGATCTCGAGCTGCACGTCTTCGCCGATCAGGCGCCGCAACAGGCGCGCGGTCTGCTCCACGGCCAGAGCCAGGTCGATGGGCTCCAGCCGCATCACCTGCTTGCGGCTGAAGGCCAGCAACTGACGGGTCAGGTCCGCGGCGCGGCCGGCGGTGTCGAGGATCTCGGACAGGCCTGCGTCCAGCGCCTGACCCGCGGGCAAGCGAGCGCGCAGCAGCTCGGCGCGACCGGTGATCACGCTCAACAGATTGTTGAAGTCGTGGGCCACACCGCCCGCCAGCCGCCCGATGTCCTCCATCTTCTGGGCGTGCCGAAGCTGGTCCTCCAGCGTTCGTCGCTCGGTCACGTCCTGGACCAGCGTCAGCCGGGCGGGCCGGCCTGCGTAGACGACGTCGTTGCCGGAGACCTCGACCTCGAACACGCTGCCGTCCTTGCGCCGGTGGCGGGCCAGCCAGCGGCTCTCGCCGTGCGGCTTGATGGCCAGCTGGCGCTGGAGCGCCTGGAGTTCTTCCGTGGGGCGCAGGTCCGCGAGGGTCATCGTCAACAACTCCTCGCGCGAGTAGCCGTACTCGGCGACGACGGCGGCGTTGACCTCGAGCAGCCGCAGCGTGCCCGGTTCGTAGACCCACATCGGCAGCGGGTTGGCCTCGAACACCTGGCGATAGCGCTCGTCGCTCGCACGCCGCGCCTCCTCGGCGGCGACCTGGTGGCTGACGTCCACCCAGGTGCCGACGATCTCGACCGGCCCGCCGTCTCGCCGCACCAGTCGCTGGCGGTCGCTGACCCAGCGATAGCTCCCGGTCTCGCCGCGCACCCGGTACTGACGCCGCTGCTCGCCCGTGCTGAACAGCTCGGCGAAGTCCATGGCGCTCGCGAGGTCGTCCGGGTGGACCCGCGCTTCCCACCAGCCCGGCTGCAGCACCTCGTGGGCCGGGCTGCCCTGTAACCGCTCGATGTTGTCGCTGACCCAGACGACCTCGTGGGTCGCCCCGGCCGGACGCAGCACGTAGGTCACGGCCGGGCTCGAGGCGAACACGTGCTCCAGCCGGCCGCTGACCTCGCGCAGCGCCGCCTCGGCCGCGAGCCGCTCGCCGAAGGCGCGGACGAGGGTGATCACCTGCCCGACCTGGGCCGCCACGGCGCGCGCGAAGTCCTCCCAGTCGAGGTCGAATTCGCCCGTCCGCCCGAACAGCGCGAGCACGCCGACCGGCCCCGCGTGGACCGGGATCGGCGCGATCAGGGCGGCGCCCGCCTCCAGGTGCGCCATCAGCTCGTGCTCCGGCCCTTCGCCTGCCGCCGCGCCGACCAGCAGCGGGCCGACCAGAGATTCCGCCTCGAGGCGGGCGAGCAGCCGATCGAGGACCACCCGGTCCACCGCGGCGAAGCCGTGGGCGGCGGCGACCTCGAGCCCGCCCGCGGGCCGCTGCAGCGCGATCAGGCCGCGCGCTGCGCCCGCCGCGCTCATGCAGCGCGCGAGCACGCCCTGCAGCGCCTCCGGCAGGGTCTGGGTGGTGGTCACGGCGTCGGCGACGCTGCCGAGCAGCGCCAGCTCGGCGCGGTGCAGCGCGGCCCGCCGCTCGAGGTGGGCGATGCGGGTTGCGGCGTCGGCCAGGCGCTCGCGCAGCCGCGGCAGGGAGCGGCGAGGGGCCTGCGCCTTCCGCGCGGGGGCGGCGATGGCGTGCAGCAGCACGTCGGCCGGAGCGCCGCGGTCGAGCAGCGCCGTGGCACCCACCCGCAACGCCTCGTCGCGGTCCTCCGCCTCGGCCATCAGCGCGGAGTAGAGGACCACGGGCAGCGCGGAGGTGCGCGGATCGCGGCGCAGGGCCGCGCACAGCTCGTAGCCGTCCATCAGCGGCATCACCAGGTCGGCGAGCACGGCGTGGACACCGCCTTCGCGCGCCCGCACCAGCGCGGCGCCGGCGCTGGGGTGTTCCTCCACGTCGAAGCCCAGCAGCGAGAGCTGCATGGCGAGCAGCTTCCGGCCCGCAGGATCGTCGTCGACCACCAGCACGCGCCGGCGCGGACCGGACTGCCGCGCCACCCGCGGCAGCTCGGGCAGGCAGCGGCGCACGATGTCGACCAGCCGCGAGGGCTCGATCGGCTTGGCGACGAACGCCGTGTATCCGAGGTCGCGGTTGCGCGCCTCGTCCATCCGGGCCAGAAAGCCGGACAGCGCGAGCACCGGCGTCGTCTCGCCACCCGGGACCTGGCGCAGGCGGCGCAGCAGCTCGAAGCCGTCCATGTCGGGCAACACCAGGTCCTGGATCACGAGGTCGGGGGCCTGCGCGCGGGCGAGCGCCAGCGCGGACTCGCCGTCGGCAGCCGGCATCACCTCGAACTCGGCCGTGCGCAGCGCCAGCGCCAGCATCTTGAGCGTGATCGGGTTGTCCTCGACCACCAGCACGCGGGGGTTCACTGCGATCGCTCCAGCAGGCGGGCGAGGCGCTCGGGCAGGGCCCGGGTGTCGATCGGCTTGGCCACGAAGTCGTCGCAGCCGGCGTCCCGCGCCCGCCGCTCGTCGGCGTCGCCCGCGTAGGCGGTGACGGCCATCAGCGGCACCGCCCGGAAGCGGTCGTGGGCCTTGAGCCGCCGGGCCAGCGTGAAGCCGTCGACGCCGGGCAACTGCAGGTCGAGCAGGATCGCCCGCGGCACGTCCTGGTCGAGCAGCACCTGCGCCTCCTCGGCGTCGCGGGCGGTCGTCACGTCGTAGCCGGCCAGGCGCAGGATCGCCCGCAGCAGCTTGAGGTTGGCCGGGTTGTCGTCGACGACCAGGACGCGCTGACCCATCACTTCCCCTCCATGCCGCGGATGTCGCGCGGCAGCACCGCGAAGAATCGCGAGCCGCGCCCCGGCGCGCTCTCGAGCCCGACCCGACCGCCCATCGCCTCGACCAGGCGTCGGGTCAGCGCCAGCCCCAGCCCCGTTCCGCCGTGGCGCTTGGCCGCGCCGGCGTCGAGCTGCTGGAAAGAAACGAACAGCCGCGGCTGGTCCTCGACCGCGATGCCGATGCCGTCGTCCTCGACCTCGAGCCGGAAGTGGGCGGGTGCGTCGAGCACGGCCCGCACCACGACGTGACCCTGCTCGGGCGTGAACTTGATCGCATTCGACAGGTAGTTCCAGAGCACCTGGCGCAGGCGCCCGGGGTCGCCGTGGACATGGCGCAGCTCGGGGTCGATCTCGACCTCGATCGCCAGCCCACGCACCCGCGACAGTGGCCGCAGCGCGTCGCGCACCTCGTTGACCAGCGCCAGCAGCTCGAGCCGCTGCGGCGCCAGCTCGATCCGGCCGGCCTCGACCTTGGACAGGTCGAGCAGGTCGTTGATCAACTGCACCAGGTGGCGGGCGCTGGCCAGCACGTCGCCCAGGTACTCGCGCTGCTCCGGGTTGACGGGCCCGACCTTGCCGTCGTGGATCAACTCGGCGAAGCCGACGATCGAGTTGAGCGGCGTGCGCAGCTCGTGCGACATGTTGGCCAGGAACTCGCTCTTGTGGCGGCTCTGCTCCTCGGCCCGGCGCCGCCCTTCCGCCAGCACCGCCGCCTCGCGCTTGAGGTCGGCGATCCGCAGCCGCTCGCTGATGTCGCGCACCGCCGCGCTGACCAGCCGCCCCTCCTCGGTGTCGAGCGGGGACAGCGATATCTCGGCCGGGAACTCGCTGCCGTCCTTGCGCCGCGCGGCGAGGTCACGCCCGGAGCCCATCGGCCGCGCGACCGGGTTCGCGTGATACGACTCGCGATAGGCGGCGTGGCCCGCGCGCCGGCCCTCGGGGATCAGCAGGCCGACGCTCTGGCCGAGCAGCTCTTCGCGGCGGTAGCCGAACAGCCGCTCGGTCTGGGAGTTGACGAGCACGATGCGGCCGGCCTCGTCGACGATCACCATCGCGTCAGGGGCCGCCTCCAGCAGGCCGCGGAAGCGGGCCTCGACCCGGCGGCGCTCCGTGACGTCGCGCACCGCGGCCGCCACCAACGGGCCGACGTCGCTGTCCAGCGGCGAGAGGCTGATCTCGGCCGGGAACTCGCTGCCGTCGCGGCGCAGGCCCGACAGCTCGCGGCCGGCCCCCATCGCCCGCGTGCCCGGGTCCTTGAAGAACGCCGCGCGATGCGCCGGGTGGCGACCGCGCACCGCCGCGGGCACCAGGGCGTCGACGGCGAGGCCCGTGATCTCGTCCGCGCCGTAGCCGAACAGCCGCTGCGCCTCGCGGTTGGCGAGCAGGATGCGGCCCTCGGGACCGGCGATCAGTAGCGCGTCGGGGGCCGCGTCGAGCAGGCCGCGGAAGCGGGTGGCCAGCACCCGCGCCTGCTCGCGGCAGCGCAGCAGGGTCACGTCGCGGGCGCAGATCGCGAATCGCGCCGGCCCTTCGCCCGCCCCGGGCACCATCCGCACGCTGAGGTCGACCCGCAACGGCGGGCGATCCCGGGCCACGACCTGCACGTCGACGCGGAGCCGCCCGTCGGGCGCCGCCGCGGCCGCCGACCACGGTGTCGGTCCGCTGGCAGGCAGCCCGATCAGCTCCTGGAATGGTCGACCGAGCGCCTGCGCGACCGGGGTGCCAAACAGCGCCTCGGCCTCGCGGTTCCAGGCCAGCACTCGGCCCTCGGTGGAGACCAGCACCAGCGCATCGGCGAAATCGTCGAGGTGGTCCATGGGCAGAAACAAAAGCCCCGCTCCGCCGCCGTCGATCGTTCGGCCGCGTGGACACCTGCTAGACGATGGAGTGAGTTCTTCGACGCTACGCCCGGCCCGTGGCGCGCGTCAAGAGTGGAAGCCGGGGCGCCGTGACGCGGCGCACGCGCTCAGGCCACGAACGCCCGGGCGGCTTCGGCGGTCTTCACGCCGTCGCCGTAGCAATCGGGGATGCCGGTCGCACGCAGGCCAGCGCCGGTCAGGAACAGGCCCGGCAGCTCGCCGGCCAGGCGGTCGATCTGGGCGACGCGATCGAAGTGGCCGACGGTCATCTGCGGCGTCGTCTGCGGCCAGCGGTACACGCGGCTGAACAGCGGCTCGCCGGACAAGCCGAGGTGCGGCTTCATGTCGGCGATCACGGCGGCGACCAGCGAGTGGTCCGCCATCCGCAGCACGTCGGGGTCGCGAGCGCCGCCGACGAAGCCGCGCAGCAGCACCTTGCCCTCGGGGGCGCTGCCCGGCCGCTTCGTGGAGAGGAAGCTGAGCGCCATGGTGGTGGTCCGCTCGCCGCCGACGGTGACCAGGCCGTAGCCGTCGAGCGGGTGGGCGACCTGCTCCCGCTCATAGCCGAGCAGCACGGTGGCCGAGGACAGGAACGGGATCGTGTCGAGCAGTTGCACCAGCTCGGGCGAGTGGGGGGCGAGCAGCGGCGACAGCCGCGGCGCGGGGATCGAGAGGATGATCGCCCGCGCCTGCACCCTGGCGCCGCCCGCGAAGGACAGCGTGTACCCGGCCTCGCCGCGCTCGACCTGCTCCAGCGTCATGCCCGTGCGCAACGCGGCCGCGGGCAACCGCGCCACCAGCGCGTCGACCATCTCGCCGAGGCCGCCCTGGAACGAGAAGAACGGCGACATCGGGCCACGTCCGTTGCCGCCCCCGGCGGCGGCGGCCGGCGGGGCCGCCCGCTTCGCCGCCAGCATCGCCCGCAGCAGGCTGCCGTGCTGGCGCTCCATCTCGACGAAGCGCGGGAAGGTCGCGCTGATCGACAACTGCTCGGGGTCGCCGGCGTGGATGCCCGCCAGCAGCGGCTCGCCGAGCAGCCGCAGCGCCTCGTCGCCGAGGCGGCGGCGCATGAAGGAGGCGATCGACTCGTCGCCCAGGCCGCGGCGCGGCGGGATCACCGCGTCGAGGCCCATGCGGAGCTTGCCGGGCCAAGAGAAGACGTTGCTCTTGACGAACGGCCACATCTTCGTCGGGATCGCCAGCGCCATGCCCTCGGGCATCGCCTTCAGTCGGCCGGCGGTCAGGATGTAGAGCGTGCGCTGCTCCATGTTGGTCCCGACCAGCCGCGGCATCAGGTCCAGCTCGCGAGCCAGGGCCAGGCCCTCGGGCTTCTGGGCCAGGATCGCGTCGGGTCCGCCCTCCAGCACGAAGCCCTCGTGGATGTCCGTCTGGATCACGCCGCCCAGCCGCTGGGCGGCCTCGAACAGCTCGAACGGCACGCCCGCCTTGTGCAGGGCGTGGGCGGCGCCGAGGCCGGAGATGCCGCCGCCGACGATCGCGACCGGGAGCACGTCCGCCACGGCGGTCAGCGGGCCGTGACGGCGTGGACGTGGTCGACGACCGCCTTCACGTTCTCCACGGGGGTCCCGGGCAGGATGCCGTGGCCGAGGTTGAACACGTGGCCGTCGCGGGCGCGAGCCCGGGCCAGCACGTCGTCGACACGGGCCAGCAGCCGCTCGCGCGGGGCGAACAGCAGGGTCGGGTCGAGGTTGCCCTGCACGGCGCGGTCGGCACCGATCCGCTGCCAGCCCTCGTCGAGCGGGGTGCGCCAGTCGACCCCGATCACGTCGCCGCCGGCCTCGCGCTGGGCGGCGAGCAGGTGGCCAGTGCCGGTGCCGAAGTGGATCGTGGGCACGCCGGTCTCCGCCAGCGCGTCGAAGATGCGCTTCGTGTGCGGCAGGCAGAACTCGCGGTAGTCGGCCTCGTCGAGCGCGCCGACCCACGAGTCGAACACCTGCAGCGCCTGGACCCCGGCTTCGACCTGGGCCTTCAGGTAGTCGGCGACGATATCGGCGAACAGCGCGGCCAGCTTGTGCCAGGTCGCGGGGTCCCCGTACATCAGGCCCTTGGTCAGCGCGAAGTGGCTGGAGTGGCCGCCCTCGATCGCGTACGAGGCCAGCGTGAACGGCGCGCCGGCGAAGCCGATCAGCGGGATCTGCAGTTCCTTGCGCAGCATCCGGATCGAGTCGAGCACCATGCCGAGGTCCTGGCGCGGCTCGAAGCGGTGCAGCGCTTCGACGTCCGCGGCAGAGCGCACCGGCTTCTCGATCACCGGCCCCTCGCCCGACTGGAAGTCAAACGGGATGCCCATCGGCGCCAGCGGCAGCAGCAGGTCCGAGAACAGGATCGCGGCGTCGATGCCGAGCGCCTTGACCGGCTGCAGCGTGACCTCCACGGCCAGCTCGGGGGTGCGGCACAGGGTCAGCATCGAGTGCTTCGCCCGCAGCGCCCGGTACTCGGGCATGTAGCGCCCAGCCTGGCGCATGAACCAGACGGGAGTGCGATCGACGGGTTCGCGCCGGCAGGCGCGCAGAAAGCGGTCGTTCATTGCAGGCCCATGTTACCGGAGCCCCAAGTTTGCCGCCCCATGGGAGGCGCGGGGCCGACCGCGCGTTGACAGTCGCGCGGGGTGGACGCAGACTCCGCTCATCCGTCGGGGTGCCCCTCGGTTGAGGGGTTAAAAGGGAAGCAGGTCGAACACCTGCGCGGTCCCGCCACTGTAGCCGGGGAGTTCGCCACCGTGGGGCGCGCTCGCGATGCACGCGAGCAGCGTCCGCCACTCGGGCCCGTGAGAGGGCGCGGGGAAGGTCGGGGGCGGGCGACGATCCGGGAGCCAGGAAACCTGCCCTGACACGTACCGGTCCGTGGAGCTTCCTCGCGTGAAGGAGCTGCGGTAAGCCGCCGTGGGCGCCCCGCCCCGTGGTTTCCCTGCCGTTCGCGTCGAGCCTCCTCTCAGGAGACTCGCCATGCCCTCTCGTGCTCGCGCCGCCGTCGTGGCGCTGATCGTCGCTTTCGCCTCACCCCTCGCCGCTGCGGCCTCGCTGTCCGGCCGCCTGGCCTCGGCCAGCGGCGACCCCGTGCCCCAGGTCGTGATCGAGTTGCGCGGCGACTCGACCGTGCATCGCGCCGTCACTGGTCCCGACGGGCGCTACCGCTTCGACGGCCTGGCCATCGGCCGCTACGCCGTGACGGCCGACACGCCCGGCTTCCAGCTGAGCACCACGCCCGCGGCCCAGCTGGCGACGGCCGACGCGGTCGTCGCGCTCGACCTCACCCTGCAACCCGCCCCGGTGCGCGAGAGCGTCGTCGTCTCCGCCACCCGCGGCGAAGCGGCGCCCTCGACGCTGGGCGTCAGCGTGGACACGCTGGACCGCGAGGCGATCGCGGCCCGCGCCCCGTCCGACCTGCTGCACCTGCTGCAGGAGATGCCCGGCGTCGCCGTCGCCCGCACGGGCGGCCTCGGTACCCAGGCCTCGGCCTTCGTGCGCGGCGGCGAGTCGCGCTACGCGCGGGTGCTGGTCGACGGCGTGCCCGTCAACCAGCCGGGCGGAGCCTACGACTTCGGCATGGCGCTGCCGCTGGAGCTGGAGCGGCTCGAGGTCGTGCGCGGCGCCGCCAGCGCGCTCTACGGCACCGACGCGATCGCGGGCGTGATCGCGCTCGAGACCCGCCGCGCGCGCGCCGGCGAGGCTTTCGACTTCCGCGCGGCCGCCGAGACCGGGACCTTCGAGACCTCCCGCTTCGAAGGCGGCACCAGCGGCGCTTCCGGCCCGTTCGACTGGAACCTCGGCGCGCTGCACGTCGAGTCGGACAACGAAGAGCCCAACAGCGCGTTCGAGGAGACGGCCGCGGCGGCGTCGCTCGGCGCTCGCTTCTCGCCCGCGACCGATCTGCGGGTGGTGCTGCGGGCGATGGACAGCCGCGCGGGCACGCCGGGCCAGACGGCCTACGGACGACCCGACCTCGACGCCTTCATCGAGCGCGACGAGTGGCTGCTCGGCGCCACCCTGAACCATCGCGCGGGCGCCTTCGTGCACACGCTGCGGGTCGGCTACCACGACGGCCACCAGCTCTCGGAAAACCCCGAGGACTCCGGGTTCTTCCAGCCGCAGTTCGAGGCGACGCTCGGCTTCGGCTACCCCGACAGCCCCAGCGCCGATGGCTTCCTCAACGACAACCGCCGCTTGTCCGCGGGCTACCAGCTCGAGCGCGGGCTCGGCGGCCGCCACCTCGTCAGCCTCGGCGCCGACCTCGAGCGCGAGACCGGCGACGTCGGCCGCGAGA
The DNA here is from genome assembly GCA_023701125.1 of Vicinamibacteria bacterium. GTDB lineage: Bacteria > Acidobacteriota > Vicinamibacteria > Fen-336 > Fen-336 > WYBL01. The sequence goes on from JAMPXO010000118.1 coordinate 12,128, forward strand.
ACGCCGACGACTTCGTGCGCCCCGAGCGCACCAACGTCGGGGCCTGGGTCCAGGACCGGGTCGTGCTCGGCTCGCGCGCGTTCCTGACCGTCGGCGGCCGCGTCGAGCACAACGACAGCTACGGCACCGAGGTCGTTCCGCGGGCGGCGCTGGCCTGGCGGCTGCGCGGCGGCGACGACGCGACCACGCTCCGCACCTCGTTCGGCAGGGGCATCAAGGAGCCGACCTTCCTCGAGAGCTTCGGCGCCTCGGTCTTCGCCCAGGGCAACCCCGACCTGCTGCCGGAGCGCAGCACGACCTTCGATCTCGGCGTCGAGCAGCGTTTCGCGGCCGACCGTGCACGCCTCGCCCTGACCGCGTTCCGTCACGACTACTTCGACCAGATCGGCTACGCGATCGCGTCGTACGTGCCGTTCCGCGGCACCTACCTGAACATCGGCGAGTCGCGCGCACAGGGCCTCGAGGTGGCGCTGGCCGCGGCGCCGCGGCCGTTCCTGACGCTGGCCGCGCAGTACACCTTCCTCGACTCGGAGGTGGTGAAGGCCACGTCCGACTTCGACCCCGTGTACGCGCAGGGCGAGCCACTGCTGCGGCGCCCGCGCCACTCGGGCACGGTCACCGTGACCGCGACGCCGGGCCGGCTGACGGCGGGACTCACCCTGGCGCTGGTCGGCGAGCGCGCCGACAGCGATTTCGCCGGTCTCGGCCTGACCCGCAACCCCGGCTACGCCCGCCTCGACGCCCGCCTGCGCTACGTGGTCGGCGCCGGGATCTCCGTGTTCGCCGCGGGCGAGAACCTGACCGACGCGGAGTACGAAGAAGTGCTCGGCTACCCGGCCCTCGGCCGCGCCGTGCGCTTCGGCCTCCGCTTCAGCCCGGCGGACCGCCCGTGACGCGCGCGCTGCTCGCCTGGTCGAGCGGCAAGGACTCTGCCCACGCCCTCCACGTCCTGCGCGAGCGCGGCGACGTGGAGGTCGTGGGCCTCCTCACGACGTTCAACGCCACCCACGACCGGGTCGCGATGCACGCGGTGCGGCGCGAACTCGTGCGTGCGCAGGCGGCGGCCGTCGCGCTGCCGCTGGTCGAGGTGGAGATCCCGTGGCCGTGCCCGAACGGGGCCTACGAGACGGCGATGGCGGCGGCGATGGCCGACGCGAAGGCGCGCGGCGTGGAGGCCGTCGCCTTCGGCGACCTGTTCCTCGCCGACGTGCGCCGCTATCGCGAGGAGCGGCTCGCCCCGACCGGGCTGCAGCCGCTGTTTCCGCTCTGGGGCCGCGACACGCGGTCCCTGGCCCGCGAGATCCTCGACTCGGGTGTGCGCGCCGTGCTGACCTGCGTCGACCCGCGCGCACTCGACGCCCGCTTCGCCGGCCGCGCGTTCGACGAGGCGCTGCTGGCCGAGTTGCCGGCGAGCGTCGATGCCTGCGGCGAGAACGGCGAGTTCCACAGCTTCGTGTGGGACTCGCCGCAGTTCGCTGCCCCGCTCGCCGTCGCGACTGGAGAAGTCATCGAGCGCGAGGGCTTCGTGTTCGCGGACGTGCGGCCGGCGGCGGCGGTGCCGGCGTGAGGTGGCCGGCGTTCGTCGTCGCGCTGCTCACCGCCTGCGGTGCCGTTTCCGCGGCGGGCGCCGGCGCGCCACAGCGGGTGGCGTCGATCAACCTCTCGGCCGACGAGGTGCTGGTCGACATCCTGCCGCCCGGGCGCCTCGTCGGCGTGACCCGCTTCGCCGACGAGGCAGAGCACTCGAACGTGGCCGGCCGCGTGCCGGCGACGGCGTATCGCTTCGCCAGGGCCGACCTGGAGCGGCTGGTCGCGCTGCGCGCCGACCTGGTCGTCGTCTCGGAGTACACCGACGCCGACTTCCTCGCCCTCGTCGAGCGCTCCGGCATGCGCAGCCACCGCATGCGCGGGCTGGGCTCGCTGGCGGGGATCCGCGCGGCGCTGCTGGCGCTGGGCGACGCCGTCGGCGAGCCGGTCGGCGCGCAGCGGCTGGCGGCCGAGTTCGACCGCAAGCTGCACGCGCTGGCCCGCGCGCTCGACGGCGTGCGGCGGCCGCGGGTCCTCTACTGGTCGCAGGGCGTGACCGCCGGTGCCGGCACGACGCTGACGGCACTGATCGAGGCCGCCGGGGGCCAGAGCGTCGGCAGTGAGCTGGGGCTCGCGGGGATCGTGCCGCTCGGGGCCGAGCGCGCGTTCGTGGCCGACCCCGACTTCATCCTGCTCGGCAACTGGCCCGGCGCGCAGGAGTCGCTGGGCGACGATCCGCTGCTCGGCCAACTGCGCGCCGTCCGCGAAGGCCGCGTGCTCACCCTGCCCAACGAGCTGCTGGTCGCGGTCAGCCACTACACGGCGGATGCGGCGTGGGCGCTGGCCCACCGCCTGCACCCGACACGGGTGCCACAGCCCCAGGCGGCGGCCGCCCGATGACCGAGACCGGCCGGCGACGGGCGACGTTCACGGCGCTGGCGCTCGCCCTGCCCGTCGCGATGCTGGTCGCCTGCGCGGTCGGCTCGGTGCCGTTGCCGCTGGCCCCCGTGCTGCGCTTCCTGGCCGGCGCCGAGTCGGGCCTGACGCCGGCCGGCGAGACCATCCTCGGCACGGTGCGAGTGCCACGGGTGCTGCTGGCGGCGCTGGTCGGCGGCGCGCTGGCGATGGTGGGCGCCGCATTGCAGGCCGTGTTCCGCAACCCGATGGCCGACGCGGGCCTGCTCGGCGTCGGCGGCGGCGCGGCGCTGGGCGCGGTGATCGCGGTCCGCTTCGGCTGGGCCTCGGAGGTGTTCCTGGCGCTGCCGGCCGCGGCCTTCGCGGGCGCGCTCGCCGCAGTGCTGCTCGTCTACGCGCTGGCGGGGCTGATCGGCCGCTCGTCGCTCGCGGGGCTGCTGCTGACCGGGCTCGCCGTCTCCGCACTGGCCGGCGCCGGCACGTCGGTGCTGCTGGTCGCGACCGAGGAGTTCCGGGTCAAGACCGTGCTGTTCTGGCTCGCCGGCGGGCTCGAGGGCCGGTCGTGGACCCACGTCGGGCTGTGCGCCGTGCTGGTCGCCGTCGGCGGCGCGCTGCTGCTGCTGCTGGCCCGCCCGCTCGACGTGCTCTCGCTGGGCGACGAGGAGGCGGCCTCGCTGGGCCTGCCCGTGCGCGCGGCGCGGCTCGGCGTGCTCGGCACCGCGGCCCTGCTGGCGGGCGCCGCCACCGCGATGGCGGGCTCGGTGCCGTTCGTCGGCCTGGTCGCGCCGCACGCGCTGCGGCCACTGGTCGGGCCCGCCGCGCGGCGACTGCTGCCCGCGTCGTTCCTCGGCGGCGCGCTGCTGGTCGTCGTCGCCGACCTGGCGGCGCGCTCGTTCAGCGACCGCGTCGACCTGCCGCTCGGCGCGCTGACCGCGCTGGTCGGCGCGCCCTACTTCCTGGTGGCGCTGCGCCACGCGCCGGAGCGCGGATGAGCGACGCGCCGCCCCGGCTCGAGGCGTGCGGGCTGTCGGTCGCCCGCGGCGGCTGCGATGTCGTGCGCGGCGTCGACCTCGCGCTGCGGCCCGGAGAAGCCGTGGCGCTGGTGGGGCCGAACGCCGCGGGCAAGTCGACGCTGGTGCGGGCGCTGGCCGGGCTGCTGCCCGCCTCCGCGGGCGAGATCCGGTTCGAGGGCGTGGCCTTGCGCGCCCTTCCTCGTGGGCGGCTGGCGCGCGGCCTCGCGCTGGTCGCGCCCGACGAAGGCGGCGCCGACGCGTTCACCGTCGAGGAGCGGGTGGCGCTCGGGCGCTACCCGTACTGCGGCCCGTTCCGGGCGCTGGGCGCGGACGATCGACGGGCGATCTCGCGCGCGCTGGAGCGGACCGGCGTCGCCCACCTGGCCGCGCGCCGGGTCGGCACGTTGTCGGCGGGCGAGCGTCAGCTCGCGGCGCTCGCCCGCGGGCTCGCCCAGGAGCCGCGGGTGCTGCTGCTCGACGAGCCCGCGGCTCACCTCGACGTCGGCCACCAGCTCGCGCTGTTCGCGGCGCTCGACGAGGTGCGGCGCAGCGGGGTTGCGGTGCTGGCGGTCGTCCACGACCTGCCGCGAGCCGCGGCCTGGGCCGAGCGCATGCTGCTGGTCGCGCGCGGCGGCGTCGCCGCCCAGGGCGCACCGGAGACGGTGCTCACCAGCGACGCCTGCCAGCAGGCCTTCGGCGTCCGCCTCCGCGCCCACCGCGTCGCGGGCCTGGCCCAGCCGCTCTACTCGGTCGAACCCTGAAGGCTCGCCCGCGGGGCGTGGGCCACGCGCGCCGTTGACAGCGCCCGGCCGCCGCGAAACGAGACGCTGACGTCGACGTCGGGCGGGCACAGCGCGCGCAGGCGGGCCACGCGCAGGACCTCGGCCCCGGCCAGTCCCGCAGGCACGCGGACCTGCAGGAGCGCCCGCGGCGGGAGCGCCGCCACCACGGCGCGCAGTTCCTCCTCGATCGAAGCCCGACCCGACAGTTCGTGCACGCGCATCGGTCGGGCCGGGAGCCTCCGGAACTCGCCGCCGAGGAGCCGGCCGCCGCGGCCTCCGCCGCCGATCGTCGCCAGGACGTAGCCCTTC
>JAMPXO010000008.1 GCA_023701125.1 Vicinamibacteria bacterium
GAGGTGCTGCATTGCATGAAGCGGGTGCTCAAGCGGCTCGACGTGAGCGCGCGCAGCCTGCTGGCCGTGGTCGAGCCCGGTTCCTGCTTCGCCGGCAGCCTGCTCGAACTGGCCTTCGCCGCCGATCGCACCTACATGAAGGACGAGGAGGGCGGCCCCGAGCTCGCCTTCTCGGCGCTCAACGACGGGTCGCTGCCGATGGCCAACGGCCTGTCGCGCCTCGCCACCCGCTTCCTCGCCGAGCCGGACAAGGCGAAGGCCCCGATCGGGGAGCGCTTCAACGCCGCCGCTGCGCTCGACGCCGGCTACGTCACCTTCGCCCCGGACGACATCGACTGGGACGACGAGGTGCGGCTGGCGATCGAAGAGCGCGCTTCGATTTCGCCCGACGCTCTCACCGGCATGGAGGCGAACATCCGCTTCGCCGGCCCGGAGACGATGGAGACCAAGATCTTCGGCCGGCTGTCCGCCTGGCAGAACTGGATCTTCCAGCGCCCCAACGCCGTCGGCGAGAAGGGCGCTCTCACGCTGTACGGGAAGCCGGAGCGGCCGCGCTTCTCCTGGACCCGCACGTAACGCCAACGGAGCCCGATCCATGTCGAACGTCGACCTGACCGCGAAGATCCCGAACAACGTCGACCTCGCCGGCGACAAGCGGCTGCTGCGTGCGCTGGAGCAGTGGCAGCCCAACTACATCGACTGGTGGAAGGAGATGGGTCCCGAGGGCTTCCAGGAGAAGGACGTGTGGCTGCGCACCGCCATCTCCGTCGACGCCGAGGGCTGGGCCCACTTCGACTACGTGAAGATGCCCGACTACCGCTGGGGCATCTTCCTGGCCGATCCGGTCGCGGACCGCAAGATCGGCTTCGGCGACGTGATGGGCGAGGACGCCTGGCAGAACGTGCCCGGCGAGCACCGCAACACGCTGCGCCGGCTGATCGTCACCCAGGGCGACACCGAGCCGGCCAGCGTCGAGCAGCAGCGGCTGCTGGGGCAGAGCGCGCCGTCGCTGTACGACCTGCGCAACCTGTTCCAGGTGAACGTGGAGGAAGGCCGCCACTTGTGGGCGATGGTCTACCTGCTCCACTCCCAGTTCGGCCGCGACGGCCGCGAGGAGGCCGAGGAGCTGCTGGCGCGCCGCAGCGGCAACCCCGACAAGCCGCGGATCCTCGGCGCCTTCAACGCGCCGATCGAGAACTGGCTCGACTTCTTCATGTTCACGATGTTCACGGACCGCGACGGCAAGTACCAGTTGCTGGCGCTGGCCGAGAGCGGCTTCGACCCGCTCGCGCGCACGACCCGCTTCATGCTGACCGAAGAAGCCCACCACATGTTCGTGGGCGAAACCGGCGTCGAGCGCGTCGTCCAGCGCACTGTCGAGTTGATGCAGCAGGCGCCCGAGCAGGACGTGACGAAGCTGGGTGGCATCCCGCTGGCACTCGTGCAGAAGCACCTGAACCTGTGGTTCTCGCTCTCGCTCGACCTGTTCGGCGGCGAGATCTCCTCGAACGCGGCGTCCTACTTCGCGGCCGGCCTCAAGGGCCGCGCCAACGAGGACAAGTACGAGGACCACAAGGCACTGGGCACGACCTACCGGATGACGGTGCCGAAGGACGGCGTCGTGGCGGAGGAGGACGTGCCGCTGCGCAACGCGATGAACGAGGTGCTGCGCGACCAGTACGTCGCCGACTGCCAGCGCGGCGTCGACCGCTGGAACAAGCACCTCGAGAAGGCCGGGATGTCGGAGCGGCTGAAGCTGCCCTCGAAGCACTTCCACCGCCACATCGGCCTGTACGCGGGCATGCCGTTCGACCCCGAGGGCCGGCTGCTCTCGCGCCTGGAGTGGGAGCAGCGCCAGGGCGAGTGGATCCCCGACGCCCAGGACCGCGCCTACGTGCAGAGCCTGCAGGGCTGCGTGAAGGAGCCGGGCCAGATCGCCAACTGGCTGGCCCGCCCCGCCCGCGGCATCAAGGGCCTGCCCTTCGAATACGAGTACGTCCGCTTCGACTAGGGTCGGCGTCGGCCCTGCGGCGGGACCGGCAGCAGGCCGGTCTTCGCCTCGCGCGCCGCGGTCGCGAGCCGCGTCAGGGCGGGGCCGAGCGGAGAGCGCCGGCGCCAGGCCAGGGCGATGGTTCGGCCCGGCGCCGGGTCGGCGAAGGGCCGCACCGACAGGCGCGCCCGCTTGACCTCGGTGGCGACGGCGAGCTGCGGCAGCAACGTGACCCCGGCCCCGTCGGCCACCATCTGGGCGAGCGTGGGCAGGCTGGTCGCGCGGAACTCGAGCTCCTGGCTCCGGGCGGCCGCGCAGACCTCGAGCGCCTGCTCGCGGAAACAATGGCCGTCGTCCAGCAGCAGCACGTTCTCGCCGTCGAGCTCGCGCCGCGTCGCCGGGCCGCTCCGGGTCATCAAGCGGTGGCCCGTCGGGCCGGCGAGCACGAAGGGGTCGAAGCCGATCACCTCGTGCTCGAGGTCGCCGGTGTCTGCCTCGAGGGCGAGCAGCACGCCGTCCAGCTCCCCGGCGCTTAGCCTCGCCACGAGGACGGCGGTCTTGTCCTCGACCCAGCGCAGGGTCAGGCGCGGGAAGGCGCGACGCAGCGCCGGGCGGATGGCGGAGACGAGGTAGGGCGAGAGGGTCGGCAGCACGCCGAGCCGGATCGTGCCGGCGAGCGGATCGGCGGCACGCTGCGCCAGGTCCACCAGGTCATCGACCTCGCGCAGGATCGCCCGCGCGCGCTCGAGCAGCGCCTCGCCCGCGGCGGTGCGCAGCACCTGTCGCCGGTCGCGCTCGAACAGCCGCGTTCCGAGCGCCGCCTCCAGTTGGGCGACCTGGGTGGAGAGCGACGGCTGCGAGACGTGGCAGCGCTCGGCCGCCCGGCTGAAGGACAGCTTCTCGGCCACCGCGACCGCGTACTGGAGCTGGCGGAGGGTGAACGGGTGGGCCCCGAGTCTCATTCGACCAAACTATCACACGTATTCTGACGATGTCTTGGACGAATAAGAGATTCGGCGCCATCTTGGGCCCTGACACGACGGCTCGGGCAGCGTCCGAAGAAAGGAACGAACAGATGGCCACGAACGACGAGGGAAACGCGGCGAAGGGCGGCTCGGGCGGGGCGAAGTGCCCGTTCACGGGCAGCGGCGCCCGGCCGGGTGCGCCTCGCGTCAAGGGCACCACCAATGCGGACTGGTGGCCGCAGCAGCTCGACCTGAAGATCCTCCACCAGCACTCGGCGAAGTCGAACCCGATGGGCGAGGACTTCGACTACCGCAAGGAGTTCGAGAGCCTCGACCTCGACGCCGTGGTCGAGGACCTGCGCGCGCTGATGACGGACTCGCAGGACTGGTGGCCGGCGGACTACGGCCACTACGGGCCCTTCTTCATCCGCATGGCGTGGCACGCGGCGGGCACCTACCGCGTCGGCGACGGCCGCGGCGGCGCCGGCAACGGCGCGCAGCGCTTCGCGCCCGAGAACTCGTGGCCCGACAACGCCAACCTGGACAAGGCGCGCCGGCTGCTGTGGCCGATCAGGCAGAAGTACGGCCGCAAGCTGTCGTGGGCCGACCTGTTCGTCCTCACCGGCAACGTCGCGCTGGAGTCGATGGGCTTCGAGACTTTCGGCTTCGGCGGCGGCCGCGCCGACATCTGGGAGTCCGAGGCGGACATCTACTGGGGCGCCGAGCGCAAGTGGCTCGAGGACCGGCGCTACAGCGGCGACCGCGAGCTCGAGAACCCGCTGGCCGCGGTGCAGATGGGCCTCATCTACGTCAACCCCGAGGGCCCCAACGGCAACCCTGACCCGCTGGCCTCGGCGCGCGACATCCGCGAGACCTTCGCGCGGATGGCGATGAACGACGAGGAGACGGTGGCGCTGACGGCCGGCGGCCACAGCTTCGGCAAGTCCCATGGCGCCGGCCCCGCGACCCACGTCGGCCCCGAGCCCGAGGCCGCGGACATCGCCGCGCAGGGCCTCGGCTGGGGGAGCAGCTTCGGCAGTGGCAAGGCCGGCGACACCATCACCAGCGGCATCGAGGGCGCCTGGACGCCGACGCCGACGCAGTGGGACAACAGCTACTTCGAGACGCTGTTCGGGTACGAGTGGGAGTTGACGAAGAGCCCCGCAGGGGCCCACCAGTGGAAGCCGAAGGGCGAGTCCGGCGCGGGCACGGTGCCCGACGCCCACGACCCGAACAAGCGCCACGCGCCGATGATGACCACGGCCGACATGGCGATGCGGGTCGACCCGGCCTACGAGAAGATCTCGCGCCGCTTCCTTGCCCACCCGCAGGAGTTCGCCGACGCCTTCGCCCGCGCGTGGTTCAAGCTGACCCACCGTGACATGGGCCCGCGTTCCCGCTACCTCGGCAAGCTGGTGCCGCGCGAGGAGCTGATCTGGCAGGACCCGGTGCCCGCCGTCGACCACCCGCTGGTCGATGCGCAGGACGTCGCGGCGCTGAAGGCCCGGGTGCTGGCGTCCGGCCTGTCGAGCTCCCAGTTGATCGCCACGGCCTGGGCCTCGGCCTCGACGTTCCGTGGCAGCGACAAGCGCGGCGGCGCCAACGGTGCGCGCCTGCGCCTCGCCCCGCAGAAGGACTGGGAGGTCAACCAGCCCGCGGATCTCGGCAAGGCGCTGGCCACGCTCGAGTCGATCCGGAAGGAGTTCAACGCAGCGCAGCAGGCTGGCAAGCGCATCTCGCTGGCGGACCTGATCGTGCTCGGCGGCGCCGCCGCGGTCGAGGCAGCGGCGAAGCAGGCCGGCATCATCGTCACCGTGCCGTTCGTGCCGGGCCGCACCGACGCGTCGCAGGAGCAGACCGACCTCGCTTCCTTCGCCGTGCTGGAGCCGAAGGCCGACGGCTTCCGCAACTACGTCCGCAAGGGCGTCGAGAGCTTGCAGGCCGATCTGCTCGTCGACAAGGCCCAGTTGATGACGCTGACGGCTCCCGAGATGACCGTGCTGGTCGGCGGGTTGCGCGTGCTCGGTGCGAACGCCGGCGGCGTGAAGCACGGCGTGTTCACCAACCGTCCCGGCGTGTTGAGCAACGACTTCTTCGTCAACCTGCTCGACATGGGCACGAAGTGGCAGCGAAGCGCGGCCGACCCGAACGTGCTCGAGGGCCGCGCCCGCAAGAGCGGCGACCTCAAGTGGACGGCCACCGTGGTCGACCTGGTGTTCGGCTCCAACTCCCAGTTCCGGGCGCTGGCCGAGGTCTACGCGACCAGCGATGGGCACGAGAAGTTCGTGCGTGACTTCGTGGCGGCGTGGACGAAGGTGATGAACCTCGACCGCTTCGACCTCTCCGCGAACTGACGACGGTCCGGCTCGACAGGCCCGGCGCGTAGCCCACGCGCCGGGCCCGACGATCGCCCCGGGCTCTCGCGCGATCCGGGGGACAATCTCCACGCGATGGCGGAGCGCCGGGCGGGCGAGCGGGAGGCGCTGTTCGCGACCACCCTCGCCTCGTTCCTCACGCCCTTCATGGGCTCGGCCACCAACGTCGCGCTGCCCGCGATCGGCCGCGAGTTCGCGGTCGACGCCGTCGTGCTGAGCTGGATCGCCACCGGCTACCTGCTCTCGGCGGCCGTCTTCCTGGTGCCCCTGGGCAAGCTGGCCGACCTGCGCGGCCGCAAACGGGTGTTCGTCAGCGGGCTCGTCGTGCACACGGCGACCTCGCTGCTGTGCGCGGTCTCCACGTCAGCGACGCTGCTGCTGGCCGCGCGGGTGGCGCAGGGACTCGGCGGCGCGATGATCTTCGGCACCAGCGTGGCGCTGCTGACCTCCGTCTACCCGCCGGGACGGCGCGGCGCGGCGCTCGGCGTCAACGTCACCGCGGTGTACCTCGGGCTGACGGTCGGTCCGTTCGCGGGCGGCGTGCTCACCGAACAACTCGGCTGGCGCAGCGTGTTCTTCGCCAACGTGGTGCTGGGCGCACTGGCCGCGCTGGTGGCGAGCCGCGGCCTGATCGACGACAGGGCGGCGGCGGCGGGTCGACGCCTGGACAAGACGGGCTCGCTGCTCTACGGGGGCGGACTGGCCGCGACGATGCTGGGGCTCGGCCGCTTGCCCGGTGCCAGCGGGGGGCTGCTCCTGACCCTCGGCGTCGCCGGCCTCGTGGCCTTCGTCCGCTGGGAACTGGGCGCGGCCGACCCGGTCCTCGACGTCCGCCTGTTCCGCGACAACCGGGTCTACGCCTTCTCGAACCTCGCGGCGTTGATCCACTACGCGGCGACCTACGCGGCGGGCTTCCTGCTGAGCCTGCAGTTGCAGTACGCGGGCGGGCTCTCGGCCCAGGCGGCCGGACTGGTGCTGGCGATCCAGCCGCTGGTCCAGGCCGCGGTCTCGCCGGTCGCCGGTCGCCTGTCGGACCGCACGGACCCCCGTCTGCTGGCCTCGACAGGTATGGGCGTGGTCGCGCTCGGCCTGGCGCTGTTGGCCGTCGTCGGGGCCGGTCCCGGCTTCGGCCTGGCGGCCGGCCTCGTGCTGCTCGGCATCGGCTTCGGCCTGTTCTCGTCACCGAACACCAACGCGGTGATGGCCAGCGTGGGGGCCGTAGGCTACGGCGTGGCTTCCGCGACGCTGGCGACGATGCGGCTGGTCGGCCAGATGCTCAGCATGGGGGCGGCCGGCCTGATGCTGACCACGTTCGTCGGGACCCAGGTCGTCGAGCCCGGCCGCACGGCCGACCTCGACGTGGCAGTGCGGGTCAGCTTCGCATTTTTCAGCCTGCTCTGCGTCGCAGGCGTGTTCGCCTCGCTCGCCCGCGGCCGCAGGCCGGCGGGGGGATGAGGCTGCGGAGCGCCGGTCGGCGCCGGCACTCCGCGGGCTTGCAGCTACCTCGCGCGGAAGGAGTCGAGGATCTTGGCCGCCGCGTCCGCGCCCTTCTTGTCCTTGGCGTCGGCCGCGTACCAGATCTCGGCGATGCCCCCGTTCTTGAGCTCGAACCACGCCATCGCGAACACCCCGGGCGCGCCCGTGTTCTTGTCGACGCCCGTGCCGCGGGCGAACGCGCCGCTCATGCCGGCCTGCTCGACCTCCTCGGCCGGCTCGAGCTGGACCTTCTTGTAGTTCTCGTTGAGGAACTCCATCGACTCCTCGATCGCAGCATCGAGGTCGCCGCCCTCGACCGTCCGGAACGACAGCACCACGCCCGTCGGGCCCGTCACCGAGAAGAAGCCGCCCGGCTCCTCGGCCTGCTCCAGCTCCCAGTTGTCCGGCACGTCGATCACGAAGTCCGGCTTCTTGGTGGTCGGGTACGCAATGGTGCCCGCCTCGGCGACGGCGCCAAACGCGATGGCGAACGCCACGGCCAGACTGGTGAGGGTCTTCGAGCGCATCGAGAATTCTCTCCTTGGTAAAAGACGCGGGAGTCTACTCGAATCCAGGGGGCGTCGAAGGGGACCTGGCTCAGCCGGCGGCCAGGACCAGCAGCCGGGTGGAGACCTCGCCGCCGGCATCGCCTCCAGCTTGTGAGTCCTCTCCGACACGGGGCTTGCGTCGCCGGCCGCGCCCCCGGCCTGCTGGATCCGTCGCTCGGCCAGCCGGCGCTGGATCGCCAGCTCTTGCGATCCGTCGGCGCTTCGAGTCCATCAACCCCGATCTCCATCGCCTGGCGGTCGGCGGCGGGCGCGAGCAACGTGTGGACGCGCCGCAGAAGATCGACCCGGCCACGAGGGGATGGAAACGGACAGTGGGCAGGCTCACGAAACGACCCTGCACGAGGCGACGAGCCCTCGGGTCGACGCCGTTCACGCTACCGACTGCTCCGCGGTGGCCCGCGTCGCCGTCGGCGAGCGAGTGGGCGGCACGTCCCGTGGGGAGCGTGCCGCCTTCACTTCGACCGCTGGTCGCGCTTACGGCTCGTAGCGCATGGGCAGGTACTCGGGCGCCCACATCGCGTGCTCGACCGTCTTCTCGAGGTGCTCGAGGATGTCGGCGTCGGCATGGCCCTCGTCGACCGCGCGGCGGATCGTCGCGCAGGCGACCTTGAACGAGCAGTCGCGGATGCGCGCCAGCTCGGGGTAGACGGCGCCGCTCTCGATGTCGGACGGCAGCACCTCGTGGGCCAGCGCCTTGGCCGCCTCCAGGAACATGCCGTTCGAGACGTGGGTGGCGCGCGCGATGGTCAGGCCCAGGCCGATGCCCGGGAACACGAACGCGTTGTTGCACTGGCCGATGCGGAAGCGCTTGCCGTTCATCTCGACCGGCGCGAACGGGCTGCCGGTCGCCACGATCGCCCGCCCGTCCGACCAGCGCATCGCGTCCTCGGGCGTGCACTCCGTCTTCGAGGTCGGGTTCGAGAGCGGGAAGATGATCGGTCGTTCGTTGATCTTCGCCATCGCCCGCACCACGGCCTCGTCGAACGTGCCCGGCGTCGCCGAGGTGCCGATCAGCATCGTCGGCCGCGCGTTCTCGACGGTCTCGGCCAGGCTGATGCGGTCGGTGTCCTTGACCTTCCAGCCCGCCACCTCGTCGTGGGGCCGCGCGTAGGTGGCCTTGAAGTCCTCGAGGTTGGCGCGGGTCGTGGTGACGAGGCCCTTGCTGTCGGTCGTCCAGATGCGACGGATCGCCTCTTCCTTGGTGAGGCCGTCCTCCATCAGCGCCGCCACCAGCAGGTCCGAGATGCCCTGCGCCGAGGCGCCGGCGCCGGCGAACACGATGCGCTGGTCGCGCATCCGCTTGCCGGTGATGCGCAGCGCGCCGTAGACGCCGGAGACGACGACGGCCGCCGTGCCCTGGATGTCGTCGTTGAACGTGCAAAGCTCGTTGCGGAAGCGGGCGAGCTGGTGCAGCGCGTTGCCCTTGAGGAAGTCCTCCCACTGCAGGACGACGTGCGGGAACACCTTCTTGACGGCCGCGACGAAGGCGTCGACGAACTTCTGGTACTCCTCGCCGCGGATGCGCTTGTGGCGCATGCCCAGGTACAGCGGGTCGTTCAGCCGTTCCTCGTTGTCGGTGCCCGCGTCGAGCGTGATCGGCAGCGTGCTGTAGGGCGAGACGCCCGCGCACAGCGTGTACAGCGAGAGCTTGCCGATCGGGATGCCCATGCCGCCGGCGCCCTGATCGCCCAGGCCCAGGATGCGCTCGCCGTCGGTCACCACGATCACCGACGGGCTGGCGATCTCGGCGTTCTCCAGGATCGCCTGGATCTGGTCGCGCAGCTCGTAGGGGATGTAGAGACCGCGACCGCGGCGATAGATGTGGGAGTACTTCTGGCACGCCTCGCCGACGACCGGGGTGTAGACGACCGGCATCATCTCGTCGATGTGCTCGAACACCAGCCGGTAGAACAGCGTCTCGTTGCGGTCCTGCAGGCTGGACAGGTAGATGAACTTCTCGAGCGGTGTCGTCTTGGCCTGGAAGCTCTCGTAGGTCCGCACCAGTTGCTGCTGGATCGTGCACACGGCCGGCGGCACCAGCCCGTGCAGGTCGAGCTCGGATCGCTCGCGCATCGAAAACGCCGACCCCTTGTTGGTGAAGGGATTCAGGAGCAGCGGCCGGCCCTTCTCGGAGACGGCCATGTACCGCTGTCCGGTGGCGGGGTCGACCTTGATGCAGAAGTTTCCGCCGACGTGATGCGGGTGGGGCTCGGCGTGCCCGACCTGGTCCGTCGACTCCGTAGTGACACTCATCTCGCACCTTCCTCCCGTGACCTGCAGGCGTTGCGCCAGGCGGGTATGGTCCGGGTCAGGAGGGCTCGGGGCAGACCGCAAGCCCCCGAATAGGGTACCCCGTGCAAAACCCACGCCGCCGGCCGGCGAACAGAATGCCGGGGGAAGATCAGGGAATCCGCTGGAACAGGCGCTCGCGGGTGATCAACTCGCGGATGTGCGGGTCGGCCGCCCGCTTCGCTGCCTCCAGCCGCTCCCGCTGGTCGGGTTCGTTCAGCAGCACGCTCACCTGCGCGCGCTTGAACAGCGCCATCGGGTGGCCGGGGTGGCCGGCCGGCACCTGGTCGAGCTCGCGGCGGGCGTCCTCCAGCCGGCGTGCGGCGAGGTACACGACGCCCAGCTCGAGATGATGCTCGAACGCTGCGCCCTGCTTGGTGCGGGCCTTCTCCAGCGACTCGATCGCCAGCTCCGTCCGCGCCAGGGTCATCGCCATCGAGGCCAGTTGCAGCAGCTCGATAGCCGAGGGCTCGCGCAGCGCGTACACCCGCTGGCGCAGCGCGATCGCCTCGTCCCAGCGCTGCTGGCGCTCGCGCAGGCCCGCAAGACCCTCGAGCGCCGGCAGTCGGTCGGGCGCCTCGGTCACGCTGCGCTCGAGCAGCGGAATCGCGCGCTGCCAGTCGCGGGTCCGGGCGTAGTGCAGTCCGAGGTAGGTGCGCACGTCCGGCGAGCCCGGCGCAATGTCGCGGGCCTTCGCGAACGCCGCCTCGGCCGCTGCCTCCTGGCCCAGCGACGAGTGCGCGGTCGCCAGCCGCAGCGCGGCGTCGAGATTGCCCGGGTCCTCGCGCAGCGTGCGCTGCAGCAGCGGGATCACCTTGCGGTACTCGCCGCGCACGAACAGGTTCGAGGTCTCCTCCATCACCGCGAAGAGGGCGGTCTTGTCCGCCGGCCGCGGCGCGTCGGGCCGCACCACGGGGGTGGCTCCCGAGGCGACGTAGCCGAGGCTGGCGAGCTGCCGCCGTTCCTCTTCTCCGAGCGCCTCCTGGGCGGGCGGGCCGTCGGGGGAGGGCACCGGGTACTCGCGCAGGGCGTCGCGCAGGCGGCGCTCCGGCGGCCCCTGGGCCGACAGGTCGCTGGCCTCCGCGGGGTCGGCGACGACGTCGTAGTGCTCGATGAGTCCGGCGAGGATCGCCTTGCCGCGGCCCGCCACCGCCATCACCTGCGGCTGCCAGCCGTAGGCGAGGAAGGGCTTCATCGCCTCGCCCATCACGACCTCCGACGACGTGCCGCGCAGGCTGTCCTTCGCCTCCAGGCCGGCCCAGTCGAGCAGCGTGTGGAACACGCGACGCTGGCTGACCGGCGCGTCGCTGGTGCCCGGCGCCACGCCGGGGCCGGCGATCACCAGCGGCACGTGCATCGTGCCCTGGTAGAGCAGGTGGCCGTGCCCGGCCTCGCCGTGTTCGCCCAGGCCCTCGCCGTGGTCGCCCACGATCAGGATCGCGCGCGGCGGCGGCGCCTGCTCCTCGAAAGTCTTGACGAGCCGGCCGAGCTGCTCGTCCATCGCGGCCACCTCGCCCAGGTAGGGCGAGCCGGGGTACTGGCTGCGCCACGGCTCCGGCGGGGCGTAGGGCGCGTGGGGGTCGAAGTAGTGGACCCACATCAGGAGCGGGCGGGCCGGCGTGGCCGGCGGGGTGGCGAGGAACGCGAGGGCGCGCTCGGTGGTCTGAGCCGCGCTGCGCTCGGCGCTGCCCGCTGGCATCTGGTCGTCGTAGTGCTCGAAGCCGCGGGCGATGCCGAAGCGGCGGGCAAGCACGAACGAGCTGACGAACGCGGCCGTCCGATAGCCCGCGGCCGACAGTCGCTGGGCCACGAGCGGGTGACGGGCGGGCACGCTGCGGGCGTTCTCGTGGACGCCGTGGCCCGCTGGATAGAGGCCGCTGAACATCGTCGTGTGCGCGGGCAGCGTTTCCGGCACGGACGAGTAGGCCTGGCGGAAGCGGAGGCCGCGGGCGGCGACGGCGTCGAAGGCCGGCGTGCGGACGCCACGGGCCTCGGGCCCGATCGCGTCGGCCCGGGTGGTGTCGAGCGTGACCACGAGGATCGACGGGTGCGGCTGGGCCGTCGGCCCCGGGGTCGTCGGTTCGCTGGCCCGGCAGCCGCCGATTCCGAGGGCCAGCCCCCAGGCCGCTCCAGCCATTTGTATATTCTTGTGAAGATATTTCGTAAGCATGGATCCAGAAATGCGAACCGGCCACTGGAATGGATCGGTCGGCGACCGTGCCCAGAATCATAACTCGTTGTCCTGGTCGCAGTTCCGTCTATTTTACGAAGCGCCACATCTGGCACGCAGGCTGCAATACAGGGAAGCGTCAGAGTCGGGGGTCTTCCCGGACTCCCCGTAGTCGTTTCTCACAATGGAGGAAGAAGCAGAATGAATTCCAACAGCCGGAGGCCCCTGTTCGCGGTGGCCTTGGCCCTCACCCTCGCCCTCGTGTTCGCCCCCGTGGCGGCGATGGCGCAGGGCGTCCAGACCGCGACCCTCGCGGGCACGGTCAACTCTTCCGACGGGCAGCCGCTGCCCGGTGCGACGGTTTCGATCACGTCCAGCTCCCTCCAGGGCGAGCGCACGGCGGTCAGCGACGCCAACGGCAATTATCTGTTCCGTGGGCTTCCCACCGGCACCTACAAGGTGGCCTTCGCGTTGTCGGGCTTCGCGACCGTCGAGCGCAGCGTCGTGCTGCAGCTCGGTGACGCGCCGACGATCAACGCCACGATGTCCGTGCAGAGCGTCGAGGAGACCATCACGGTCACCGCGACCGCCCCGTCCGTCCTGAACACCAGCACGGTCGGCGCCACCTACAAGGGTGAGTCGGTCGACAAGCTGGCGATGGGCCGCACGCTGGCCGCGATCGCCGAGTTGGCCCCGGGCCTGACGGACGCGACCCCGAACGCCGGCCAGGTCACGATCCAGGGCGCGATGGCCTTCGACAACGTGTTCCTGCTCAACGGCGTCGACATCAACGACAACCTGTTCGGCACCGCCAACAACCTGTTCATCGAGGACGCGATCGAGGAGACCCAGGTCCTGACCTCGGGCATCTCGGCCGAGTACGGCCGCTTCTCCGGCGGCGTCATCAACGCCATCACGAAGCGCGGCGGCAACAGCTTCTCCGGCAGCTTCCGCACCGACTTCACGAACTCCGCCTGGACGGACGAGACGCCGTTCCAGAAGGAGCGCGGCCAGGAGCAGACCTCCAAGCTGAACAAGGTCTACCAGGGCACCCTCGGCGGTCCGATCATCAAGGACAAGCTGTGGTTCTTCGGCGCGACCCGCATCACGCCGGTCGCCACCACGTCGCAGACCTTCGCCTCGACGGGCATCCCCTACGAGACGCTCCTCAAGAACCGGCGCTACGAGGGCAAGCTGACCGGTTCGATCAACCCGAACCACACGGTGACGGTCAACTACGCGAAGAACTCGACCGACCAGACCCAGCCGTCCTTCGGTTTCTCGATCGACCCGCGCACGATCATCTCCCGCTCGCTGCCGAACGACCTGCTGGTGGCCAACTACAACGGCGTGCTGTCGGCCAACCTGTTCTTCGAGGCGCAGTACTCGCAGAAGAAGTTCGGTTTCCGTGACTCGGGCAGCTCCTTCACCGACATCAAGGACTCGCCGATGCTCGCGCTGGGCCAGACCAGCGTGGCGGCGGTCAGCCACTACAACGCGCCCTACTTCGACAACTCCGACCCGGAGAACCGCGACAACAAGCAGATCACCGCGGCGCTGTCCTACTTCCTGTCGACCGCGGACCTGGGTCGCCACGACCTCAAGCTGGGCTTCGAGAACTACACCTCGACCCGCACGGGCGGCAACAGCCAGTCCTCGACCGGCTACGTGTTCGACGTCGACCCGGTCGTGTCCGGCGGCACCGTCGTGCTCCAGAACGGTCGCCTGATCCCGCGCTTCGTCAGCGGCGCGTCGCTGCTCGAGCGCTGGGACCCGGTCCGCAACGCCGAGGTCAACATCACGACCCGGAGCCTGTACCTGAACGACCGCTGGACGCTCAACGAGAACTGGAGCTTCAACCTCGGCGCCCGCTACGAGAAGATCGACAGCGAGGCCACGCAGGTCCAGGAGGGCGCTGACACGTCCGCGCTCGTGCCCCGGCTGGGCGCGACCTGGGACATCAAGGGCGACGGCAAGCACCGCATCTACGCCACCTACGCCCACTACGCGGGCAAGGGCTCCGAGACCCAGCTGGCCGAGAACTCGAACGTCGGCACGCCGAACTACCGGCTGTACGTCTACACCGGTCCGACGGGCCAGGGCCTCGACTTCGCGCCCGGCTTCGACGTCAACAACTACGAGCTGATCGACGGCTCGTTCCCCACCGCCAACGTGTTCCTGGGCGACGGGCTCGGCACGCCGCGCACCAAGGAGTGGACGCTGCAGTACGGCGCCCGCCTCGGCAACAAGGGCGAGTTCAAGGTCAGCTTCACCAACCGCACGATGGGTGACCTGGTCGAGGACTTCATCGACGACCCGTCGGCCGCCGGCAAGACCACCGTCATCGTCGACGGCGTCAACTTCGGCACGTTCGACAACGTCGTGATGCGCAACAGCGACTTCGCCGAGCGCAAGTACCAGGGCCTGCAGTTCGAGATGAACTACCGGCTGACGGACAACTGGACGATCGCCGGCCACTACACGAACCAGCTCAAGAACGAGGGCAACTACGAGGGTGAGGGCGCCAACACGCCTGGCAGCCCCTCGATCATCGGCGACCGCCCGGAGATCTACAGCGAGGCTCGTCACTTCCCCTACGGCAAGACCAACGACTACCAGCAGCACAAGGCCCGCGCCTGGACGACCTACAACCTCGACCTGGGCAAGGGCGGAGACCTGTCCCTGTCGGCGCTGTGGCGCTTCAACTCGGGTCTGGCCTACAGCCTCGCGGCTGCGGGCGGCGGCGCGACGAGCATCCAGCGCGCGCTCAACCCGGGCTACGCGTCGATGCCCGGCGCGCAGACGATCTTCTTCGGCGGCCGCGGCTCCGAGGAGTTCGCCTCGCTCCACCTGTTCGACTTCGCGATGAACTACGAGGTCAAGGTGTGGAGGACGTTCCGTCCGTGGTTCAAGGCGGAAGTCCGCAACGTCCTGAACAACGACAAGCTGGCCACCTGGAACACCACCATCACGGCGGTCCGCACGGCGGGCGCCCCGGTCGACAACCTCGGCCTGGCGACCACCTACGTGAAGGGTGCCAACTTCGGCAAGGCGACCGGCAACGCGAACTACGCGACGCCGCGCACGTTCCAGGCCTCGGTCGGCTTCCGCTTCTAGTTCTTCCCGCTGGACCAAGGCCCGGCGCCACGCGGCGCCGGACCGGTTCGCGCACGGGCCGGGGCTCACGCCCCGGCCCGTTCGTTTTTGGTGCGTGCCTCTTCACGTCCCGCTCGTGCGACGATCCCCTGCCATGAACGGCCGCGAACGGATGGACGTCGCCATGCGCCTGGGGACGCCGGATCGCGTGCCCCTGATGTGCCAGCTCTCGCTCGGCCACTACTTCCTCGACGCGGGGCTCGACGCGATCGAGGTCTGGCACGACTCGGAGGCCTTCGCCGAGGCGCTCGTCCGGCTGCAGGCGCGCTACGGGTTCGATGGCCTGCTGGTGAACCTGCCGGGTCGCGATCCGGGCTGGCGACGCCACGTGCTCGCCGTCGCCGCCGGCGCCGACGGCGAGCGCACGATCCGCTGGCGCAACGGCTGGGTCACGGAGTGCCCGGCCGACGACAACCCCCACGTCTTCCGCGACGGTCGCCGCTACCACCCCGCGTTCGAGCAGGTCGACCCGGACCGCCTCTACTACGTCGAGCCCCACGACGCGGCGGGCCTGACCTGGCCCCAGGCGTGGGACTTCGGCGCGTGGCAGCCG
Source organism: Vicinamibacteria bacterium (assembly GCA_023701125.1). GTDB lineage: Bacteria > Acidobacteriota > Vicinamibacteria > Fen-336 > Fen-336 > WYBL01. The sequence goes on from JAMPXO010000008.1 coordinate 15,544, forward strand.
CGGCCCGGTGATCGCGACTTCTTCCCGCCCTGGCACTTCGAGACGCTGCGCCGCGTGTCGGCGCGCGTCGGCGCCACGGTCTCGATCCACTCCGAGGTCTTCTCGCCCTTCTCCCAGTTCCTCGAGCTGCTCGACTACGAGCCCGCGCTGCTGGCCCTGATGGACGCCCCCGAAAAGGTGAAGGCCTGCCTGCAGGCGCTGTGCGCGGGCACCGTCGACCTCGCCTGCCGCCAGGTCGAGGCCGGGGCTCACGCGGTGCTGATCTCGTCGGCCTTCGCGGGCGCCGGCTTCCTGTCGCCCGACCACTACCGCGAGTTCGTGTTGCCCTTCGAGCGCGCGGTCGTCGCCGGCCTGCGGGCCCGTCACGACGTGCCCGTGTACACCCACACCTGCGGCGCGATCGGCGACCGGCTCGAGCTGATGCTCGAAACCGGGACCTGCGGCATCGACACGCTGGACCCGCCGCCGCTCGGCACCGTCGAACTGGGCGAGGCCAAGGCGCGCACCACGGGGCGCGCCTTCCTGAAGGGCAACCTCGACCCCGTCCACACCCTGTTGAGGGGCGACCGGGCCTCGATCCGCGCCGCGGTGGCCGAGCGCATCGCGCAGGCCGGGCCCGGCGGCGGTTACGTCCTCAGCAGTGCCTGCTCGGTGCCGCCGCGCACGCCGCCCGCGAACCTGCTCGCGCTGCGCGAGGCAGCGACGGAGTTCGGCGCCTACCCGCTGCGGCTCGCGTAGCCCCGCTAATCGGCGCGCAGGGCCGTCGCCGGGTCGGTCCGCGCCGCGCGCCGCGCCGTCGGCAGCGCCGCCAACGTGCCGCCGGCGACCAGCAGCGCCGCCGCCACGGCCAGCGACGGCAGGTCGAGGGGCGTCAGCCCGACCAGTTGCGCCTCCAGCGTCCGCGCCAGCAGCAGGGCCAGCGGCAGCCCCAGCCCCGCGCCGACCAGGACCTGGCGTCCCGACTCCGACAGCACGAGTCGGGCCAGGCGGCGTGGCTCCGCGCCCAGGGCGAGCCGCACCCCGAGCTCGGGAACGCGCCGCGACACCGCGTAGGCCGCCGTCCCGTAGACGCCCAGCAGGGCCAGAAAGAGCGCGACGAGCGCCAGCCCCGCCAGGCCGCGGGCCGAGAAGCGGCGCGGGGCCAGGTCGCGGTCGAGAGCCTCGGCCAGGGTGGCGATGCGGTTGAGCGGCTGCTGCGGGTCGAGGGCCCACACCTCGCGCTGGATCGCGGCCACCAGCGACTGGCCCTCCGCGCTGCGCACCGCGAGCTCGGAGAGCCGCACCGGGTAGAGCGCCGTCTGCGCGGCCGAGTAGTAGACCTGGGGCGCGGCCGGCAACCCGGGCCCGTCGCGGCGCAGGTCGCGCACGACGCCGACGATCCGCGTCCACGGCGCCTCGCTGTGACGCCGCAGGCGGCGGCCGAGCGGGTCGCGACCGGCCAGGTGCTCGCGCACGAACGCCTCGTTGACGACGACGACGGGCTCGCCGAGGCCGTCGTCGGTCGGCAACAGACCGCGGCCGGCGAGCACCGGCACGCCGAGGGTCTCGAAGTAGGACGGGCTCACGGCCTGGGCGTCGGCTTCCCGCGGCCGCGAGCGCTCGGGCATGCCGTCGACGAACACGCCCGTGCCCCAGCCGCCGCGCAACGGGAAGCGGTTGGCGAACCCGGCCCCCTCCACGCCCGGCAGGGCCGCCACCCGCTGCTGGAGCGTCGCGAAGAACTCGAGGCGGCGCCGGGCGTCGGGGTAGCGCGAGGCCGGCAGGTCGATCGTGACGCACAAGACGCGAGCCGTGTCGTAGCCGAGCGGCACCGCCTCGACTGCGGCCAGGCTGCGCACCAGCAGCACGCCGCCGCTCAGCAGCGCCAGCGCGATCGCGGCCTGGGCTGCGACCAGTCGTGCGCCCCAGCTCCGCCCGGGCACTGCCCGGCGGTCGTCGACGCGCAGCACGTCCGCCGGGGCGTGGCGCAGCACCCGCAGCGCGGGCAGCAGACCGGTCGCCAGCGCGCAGAACGCGCCGAGCATCGCCGCTGCCAGCAGCGCGCGCGCGTCGATCGTGGCCGCGCCGAGCAGGGGCGTCCCCGCCGGGGCGGCGCCGCGCAGCAGCCCGAGCAGGGCGGGGGCGAGCGCCGCACCGAGAGCACTCCCCGCCGCGGTCAGCAACAGGGCCTCGGCCAGCGACTCGCGAACGAGCGCCCCCCGGCGCGCGCCGAGCGCGCTGCGCAGCGCCAGCTCGCGGGCCCGGGCCAGGCCGCGGACGACCATCAGCCCGGAAATGTTGGAGCAGCCGATCAACAACACCGCACCTGCCGCGACCTGCAGCAGCAGCATCACACCTCGCGCATCCCCGACCAGCGCGTCGCGCAGCGGAAGGGCGACCGACCGCACCTCGCGGTTCTCGGGGAACTGCGCTGCGAGCCGCGTGGAGGCCGCGTCCAGTTGTGCCCGGGCCTGATCCAGCGTCGCGCCTGGTGCGAGCCGTGCGAAGGCGTCGAGCAGGTGCTCGCTGCGGCGTTCCATCATGTCGCGCGGCAGCCGCGCGGGCAGGTGGACGTCGAATGCGCGCGCGCGCCGCAGGTCTCCCGGGGTACGCAGGTCGGGCGCCAGGATGCCGATCACCTCGTGGAGCTGGCCGCCGAGGCGGATCTGGTGGCCGACGAGGCCGGGGTCGGCGCCGAAGCGTCGTCGCCAGAGCCCGTCCGAGACGATCACCACCGCGGGGCCGGTGGGATCGAAGTCCGCGGCCACGAAGGCGCGACCCCGCGCGGGCCGTGCCCGCAGCACCTCGAAGTAGCCCGGACCGACGACCTGGCCCGCGAGGGTCTCGGGCTCGCCCGCTCCCGCGAGGTCGAAGTGGTCCGCTGCCCACGCGCCGACCGCCTCGAACGCCGGCACCTGCCAATCGCGAAGGTTGGCGGGCGACACCGCCATCGACTCGCCCGTGGCGCGGCGCACCTCGTCGAGCGAAACCAGGGCCTCGGACTGCGACCAGGGCAGCGGCCGGAACAACATCGCGTCGAGCGCGGCGAACAACGCCGTGTTGGCGCCGACGCCCAGCGCCAGCGTGGACAGCGCCACGAGGCAGAAGACCGGAGCCCGCCGCAGCCGACGCCCCGCCAGCCGCAGGTCGCGGCCCCAGTCCTCCAGCCGGGCGAAGACCAGGGCGTCGGTGCTGGCCTCGCGCAGCGCCTCCGGATTGCCGAAGGCCAGCCGGGCGGCGCGACGTGCGGCGTCCGGCGGCAGCCCGGACCGCTCGTGCTGCTCCGCCTGCATCTCGAGGTGGAAGCGCAACTCCTCTTCGTGCTCGGCGCGCACGCGGTCGCGCTGGAGGTACACCCGCAGCCGCGCCCGCCAGCCCGCCCAGGGCCCGCTCATGACGGCCCCAGGACGTCCAGCACCGCGCCGGCCACGCGCCGGAACTGGGCTTCGCCACGCGCCAGCTCGCGGCGCCCGCCGGCCGTCAGCGTGTAGTAGCGGGCGCGCCGCTTGTTCTCGGACAGCCCCCACTCGGCGGCAACCAGGCCACGCGCCTCGAGCCGGTGCAGGGCGGGGTAGAGCGAGCCCTCCTCGACGCGGAGCACCTCGCGCGACAGCAGGTGGATGGACTGGGCGATGCCGAAGCCGTGGGCCCGCCCGCGGGCGAGCACGCGCAGGACGAGCACCTCGAGCGTGCCGGGGAGGAGGTCGGGATCGGTCTTTCCCATAGAGTGTCTATGGGAAGGTCGGCGCCGCAGGCCCGGCTGTCAAGCTTCAGTATTTTGAGTGCTAGCGCTTGCGCTCGGAGACCAGCGCCAGCCGATCGCCCTTCGGGCTCACGGCGAGGCGGGTGATCGCCTGCAGGCCGGGCTCGGCAAAGGCCTTGACCAGCAGCCAGCCGTCGTCGGCGCCCGGCTGGTGGCGGAACAGGCGGTTTCCGCTGGCCATCAGCAGCGTGCCGTCGGGCGTCCACGCGAAGTCCATCGACTTTTCGAGGCAGCGGGCGAACGAGGTCACGTGGCCGCGCCCGAGGTCGACCTCGCGGATCCAGCACTCGGAGCCGTTGAAGCCCGTGAACGCGATCGCCTCGCGGCCGGGCGAGCGCTGGATCGAGCGCCCCGCACCGCGGAACACGATCTCCGCCTTGCCGCTCTTGCGCGAGGCCAGGCGCAACGTCGGCTGGTCCGCGTCGCCTTCTCCCGGCAGCACGAACAGCGCCGCGCGGTCCGCGTCGCCCCAGGCGTAGTAGCCGACCGGCTTGACGCGCTCGAAGATCGGGTAGGGAGCACCGCTCCACGGCAGCGCCCACAGGCGCTGCGTCCCGTCCGGCTCCACCCGCACCACCGAGAGGCCCGAGCCGTCGGGCAGCACCTGCGGCGAGTACTCCGACTCCGGCGTCTCGCGCACCACCTTCGCCTGCCGGGTCTCGATCTCGTAGCCGACGACATCCGTCTGGCCGGCGTTGTGGGCGGTCCAGTACAGGACCTTGCCGTCCGGCGAGAAGGCGGGCTGGTTCTGGTAGGCCTCGCGGTCGGTCAGTCGCACCGGGCTGCCGAGCGCGAAGCCCTCTCGCCGCGGCTGCAGCTTCAGCAGCCAGATGTCGAGAGCGGGAGTCGGGGTGGGCGTCGGCGTGGGGGTCGCCTGCACGATCGCGACGACCTCGACGCTGGGCGCCGGGGTCTGGGCCCCCGCAGCCAGCGTGAAGGCCACGAGCGCGCCAAGGCCGGCGCTCAGGACGCCGGTGCCGGTGGAGGACGGGGTACTCACGGGATGCGGTGCATCATAGCGCGCGCCTCCGCTTCGCCCCGCGGGCGGGGGCGAGCCCGCCGCGGGCTTCGACAGCCGCCCGCTCGGCGGCGAGCGCCTCGCCTTCGGCGGGGTCGAGCGGACCGTAGCGCGCTGCCTCGAACAGCCCGGTCAAGGTCTGGACGGCGGCTCGCGCCGCCCCCAACCGCGGCTCGAGCTCGCGAGCGGTGTCGGCCGGTCGCCGACGGTGGCCGAGCGCCTCGGCCGCGGCCAGCAGGCGTGCGTACGCCCGGACGACCCGACCGCGGGTCCCGGCGAGCCCGGACTCGTCACCGGTCGTGGCCTCTGGCAGCGCTTCGTCCTCGACGGCCGCCGACTCGAGGCCTTCGAGCACTGCCTCGCGCGCACCGTCGCCGCGGCGCAGCAGGCGCGCCAGGCCGAGGGTGGCACCGGCGCCGAACAGCGCCAGCAGCACCAGTCGCCGGTAGGCGGCCTCGATCTCCGCCCGCATCGCCCGCAACTGTTCGAGCGGCAGCGCCTCGACCGCGTAGGGCGCGGCCGGCACGGCCACCGCCGCCACGGCCAGCAGCAGCGCGGTCGGCAGCGCGTACCGGCTCGCGCCGCGGAAGGCGGCGCCGAACAGTGGCGCGACCCGCGCGGGGTAGGCGAGCAGCCGCGCGGCGGCGTGGTCGAAGGCGAGCAGGTACGGGATCAGCAGGCCGGCCCCGGTCACGGCCCAGGCCGCGGCGCTGCCGCCGCGCAGCGAGGTGATCACGACCAGCAGCAGCACGTTGGCGAGTCCCACCAGCCCGCGCCGGTCGAGGCCGGCCAGCAACAGCAGCACGCCCTGGGCCGCCGTCGCCGCCAGCGCGATGCGACGCAGCAGGTTGGGCTGCGGGCTGACAACGGCCAGGCCCAGCGCCAGCCCGGCGACGAGGCCGTAGAGCAGCGCGCCCAGCAGTGCGCCGCGCTCCCGCTCCCGCCGCTCGATGCGGTCGAAGGCGGGGGCCGCCAACAGCCCGAGCACGGCGAAGAGCGCGAGGCCCGCCGCGAGCGCGACCAGGGAAGCACCCGAGGCGCCGGCCCAGGCGATGCATGCGCCGCCGCCCGCGTGCACCGCGAGCAGGAACAGCGCGGCCGTGCGCCCCAGCTCGAGCGGCGCGAGAGCTTCGCCGAGGGAGAGCCGCGGCCCCGGCCGTGTCATGCGAAGCCGGTCCAGGCCTCGGCGCGGCCGAGCACGCCGCCGAGGTCGTCGTCCGCTCCGATCACCGCGCCGGCGACGCCCCACGCTCGCAACAGCGCCCGCAGCTCGTCGCGCCGGGCGGCCGCCAGCTCCGGGTGCAGCGCCAGCCGCGACATCGGGGCGAAGCTCTCGGAGTCGACGAACACGGCCAGCGGCGCGACCTCGCGTGCGCGCAACGCGGCGAACGCCGCGTGCAGCGCCGCGGGCTCGACCCGGATCGTGGCGAACAGCAGGGCGGCGACGGAGCCGCGGGGAATTCGCGAGGCGTGGGCGTCCGCGACCTCGAGCAACTCGCGGGTGCCGTCCTGGCCCGCGCGCACCAGTGCCTCCCAGCACAACGCGACGTGGGCTGCGCCGCGTCCCGGTGGCACCTGCAGCAGCCGCGCGCTCGAGGCGACCAGCTCGACCAGGTCGCCACGCCGCGCCGCCGCCTCCACCACGCCGCAGGCGGCACGCAGCACGTACTCGCGGGTCGAGCGGCGGCCGGTGCCGGCGCGGTGGGCGCGGGCGAGGTCCACGAACAGGCTCAACTGCGGCGTCAGGTCCAGCTCGTGCTCGCGGACCACCGGCACGCCGCGGCGCGCCGTCGCCGGCCAGTGGATGCGCCGCACGTCGTCGCCAGCGCGGTACTCGCGGGTGCCGAGGTAGGCCAGGCTGGCGCCGGGCCGGGCCGCGCTGCGGTCCTCGAGCGCGAAGCTGCGGCGGCTGCCGAGCCGCTCCAGGCCTGCGACCGCGGGCGCCCGCGGGTAGACGACGAAGGGGGCGATGGCGCCGAAGGGGCGCTGGTGGTGGACGAGGCCGAGTGGGTCCGCGAGCTCGAGCGTCAGCGGACCCAGCGTGAAGGCGCCGAAGCCGCGGCCGCAGTGGGCGCGGTAGCGCAGGCGCCGTCGCCGCCGCCCCGGCAGCGGCCCCGGCTCCAGCAGCCGGTGGCGGAAGGCGACGCCGGGCCCGAACGTGTCGCCCAGCAGCAGCAGGTGCAGGGCATCGCGGCCGCGGTTGTCGACCACCAGCGTGACCGGCGCGGTGTCGTCCTCGAAGGCCGAATCCGCCGCTTCGCGCGAGAGCGACAGCAGCGCCATCTGGCGCCGGGTCCAGAGCGCGCCGGCGAGCGTCCAGCCGGCGAATGCAAGACCCAGCGCCGCGAGCGCGAAGATCCGCAGCTGCAGGCCGAGCACGAACAGCAGCCCCGCGGCGAAGAGCAGGAAGCCGCGGTGGCGCGAGGGGCTCACGACTCGGGCAGCACCGGCACCGCGACCCGGCCGAGCACGTCCTCCACGATGCGGCGGCCGTCCACGCCCTGCACCCGCGCCCGCGGCTCGACCACGATGCGGTGGGCGAGCACTGGCAGCGCGAGGCGCTTGACGTGGTCCGGGGTCACGAACGAGGCGCCCTGCAGCGCGGCCAGGGCCTGCGCTGCCCGCAGCAGGGACAGCGCGCCGCGGGGGCTGGCGCCGAGCGTCGCCTGCGGGTGGCGGCGGGTCTCCGCCACCAGCCGTTGCACGTAGCGCACGAGCACCTCGTGGGCAAACGTGCGCGCGGCCACGGCCTGCGCCGCGCGCAGCTCGTCGAGCGTCGCCACCGGCTGCAGCGAGGCGAGCGGCGACTCGGCGCGTTGCGCGAGCAGCAGCCGTACCTCGGTCGCGTCGTCCGGATAGCCCAGCGACACCCGGGCCAGGAAGCGGTCGAGCTGGGCCTCGGGCAGCGGGAACGTGCCGGCCATCTCGATCGGGTTCTCGGTCGCAATCAGGAAGAAGGGGTCGGGCAGCGGTCGGGTCGTGCCGTCCGACGACACCTGCCGCTCCTCCATCGCCTCCAGCAGTGCCGACTGCGTGCGCGGCGTGGCGCGGTTGATCTCGTCGGCCAGCAGCACGTGGGTGAACACGGGTCCCGGCCGGAACTCGAACGCCAGCGCGCGGGGGTCGTAGACCGACACGCCCGTGATGTCCGACGGCAGCAGGTCCGGCGTGCACTGCACGCGGCGGAAGTCGGCGTGCAGCGAGCGGGCCAGCGCGCGCGCCAGCACGGTCTTGCCGACGCCGGGCACGTCCTCCAGCAGCACGTGGCCGCGAGCGAGCAGCGCCGCGACCACGACCTCGACGACCTCGTGCTTGCCGAGGATCACGCGCTCGACGTTGTCGACCAGGGCGGCGAGCAGTCGGGACGGCATCAGCAGCCGAGCCGGGTGCGGGCCTTGGCCAGCGCCCGCCGCAGGCCGGGGTCGAGGCCGAGCGCCGCCAGCTCGTCCCAGCCGAAGTAGCGCAGGTCGGCGGACTCCTCCTCCTGGCGGCGGGGCTGCGCGTCGCGTGGGGCCAGCACGAGGTAGCGCAGGTCGAGGTGGGCGTGCGCCGGCTCGTCGCGGCGGGCCGGGATCGGGTGGACGTCGACGTCGAGCAGCAGCGGTGGCCCCGGGTGCAGGCGCAGCCCGGCGATGCCCGTCTCTTCGAGCGCCTCGCGCAGCGCGACCTCGGGCCCGGAGCGCTCGCCCGGTTCCGCGTGGCCGCCTGGCTGCAGCCAGCGCTCGAGCTTGCGATGGTGCAGCAGCAGCACGCGGTCCCCGCTCTCGCACAGCACGACGGCGCTGCCCGTCAGGTGGCCCTCGGCGATCCGGCGGTCGAAGGGGTCGGGATGGCGGGCGACGAAGGCGCGAATGGTCTCGAGGTCGCGGGCCTCCGCCGGGTCGGCGGCCGCGTGGTCGCGCAGTTCCTGTTCGAGGGTCACCGCCCCATTCTACGGGCGGGCTTCGCGGCCTTCGTGGCAAACTCGGCGACTCGCGGCGGAGGACGATTCATGGAAGCGGTGGCGATCAACGACGAGGGCACGCTGCTCGTCTCGGGCGAAATCGACGACTGGACGCTGGTCCGCGAGCTGCGGGTCGACACCATCATCGACATGGACGGCGACGTCGACGAGGGCGTGCCCGAGGCGCCCAACGAGCTGCTCTACATCTACTATCCGATCCGCGACGAGGAGCTGCCGAACCTGCGCAAGCTGGATGCGCTGGGACGGATGGTCGCGGACCTGCTCGAAGCGGGCCACGTCGTGCTCGTCCACTGCCGGATGGGTTTCAACCGCTCGATGCTGGTCGCCACCACGGCGCTCACCTACCTCGGCTGGACCGGGCGGCGGGCACTGCACCGGGCCCGCCAGGCGCGGGCCGGGGCGCTCTTCAACGACGCGTTCGCCGCCCACGTCGAGTCGCTGCCCGCGCGGCGGCTGCGGCTGGAAGTGCTGGCACCCGGGCCGGGAGAGGTGATGTGAAGTCCGCCGCGCGCCCGCGGATCAAGGTCTGCTGCATCGCGAGCCGCGAAGAGGCAGAGCTGGCGATCGCCCTCGGTGCCGACGCGCTGGGCCTGGTCTCCGCGATGCCGTCGGGTCCCGGCGTGGTCGCCGAGGACGTGATCGCGGACGTGGTGTCGCGGGTCCCGCCGCCGGTGGCGACCTTCCTGCTCACCAGCCTGGTCGAGGCCGACGCGATCCTCGCCCAGCAGCGCCGGCTCGGCGCGACGACCCTGCAGCTCGTCGATCGCACCACGGTCGCCACCCGGCGCGCGCTGCGCGCGGCGCTGCCCGGCGTGCGCATCGTGCAGGTGGTCCACGTCGTCGGCGCGCCGTCGCTCGACGAAGCGCTGGCGGCGCAGGAGGCGAGCGACGCGTTGCTGCTCGACTCCGGCAACGCGGACCTGGCCGTCAAGGAGTTGGGCGGCACGGGTCGCGTGCACGACTGGGTGACCAGCGCCCGCATCCGCGAGGCGGTGGACGTCCCGCTGTTCCTCGCCGGCGGCCTGCGCCCCGACAACGTCGCGGCGGCGGTGCGCGAGGTCGGCCCGTTCGGCCTGGACATCTGCTCGGGAGTCCGCACGGACGGCCGCCTGGACGGGACGAAGCTGCGCTCCCTGATCACGGCGGCCCGCGGGGCCCAGGCGGGCTTCCGACGACGTCAGGAGCTGCCACTGGGGACCGAGCGGCGTTAACCTCGACGAAGACCGAGATCCCCGGAGGAACCCGATGAACACGGCTTCGCTGTCCACGTTGGCCCTGGCGCTGGCTCTCAGCCTGCCCGCCGCCGCGCAGTCGAGCGTCGCACCCGAGGACGCGGAGGGCATCCGCCGCGCCGCGCTCGATTACGCCGAGGGCTGGTACGCGGGCGATCCTGCGCAGATGGAGCGGGCGCTGCACCCCGACCTCGCCAAGCGCATCGCGCAGCCGGGCAAGGACGGCGGCCGCGCCCGGCTCGAGCACATGGGGGCCCTGCAGCTCGTCCAGGGCGTGCGCGCGGGCTACGGCAAGAACACGCCCGCGGACAAGCAGTCGAAGGACGTGACGATCCTCGATGTCACGGGCAACGCGGCCACGGTCAAGCTGGTGATGGCGGGCTGGGTCGACTACCTGCACATCGCCCGGCTCGACGGGAAGTGGAAGATCGTGAACGTGCTGTGGGAGATCACGACGCCGCGCTGAGGGTTATGCTCCGGGACTCCAAGGAGCCCCGATGAGACAGACTCGCTGGATCGCCGCAGCCCTCGTCCTGTGCGCCGCGCTCGCCGCGTCGCCCGCCTTCGCCGCCGAGCCGTCCGCCGAGCTGAAGGCGCGGGTCGAGCGCTTCCTCGTCGACCACTTCCGGCTGGCGCCGCCCGACAAGGCCGAGGTGCTGTCGGCGTGGACGGCCGAGCCGCCGGAGCAGTGGCGCTTCCTGGTGCGACTGACCCGCGGCGGCAAGGCGGAGGAAGCGGTGTACGCGGCCACCGCCGACTTCAAGGTGTTCGCGCTCAGCCGGCTGTTTTCGTTCCGCGACATCCGTGCGGAAAACCGCGCAAAGGTCTCGCTCGAAGGCGCGCCGGTGCGCGGCGCCGCAGCAGCACCGGTCGCGATCGTCGCCTTCTGCGACCTGCAGTGCCCCGACTGCGCCGCGGCGATGGGCAAGCTGAAGGCCGTGCTGCCGGCGTACGAGGGTCGCGCGCGCCTGGTCTTCAAGAACTACCCGCTCAACCACGCCCACCCGTGGGCGGAGTCCGCCGCGATCGGCGCTCGCTGCGCCTACGAGCAGAAGCCCGAGGCGTTCTGGGCGCTGCACGATCACTTCTTCGAGAAGCAGGCCGACGTCAACGTCCGCAACGTGCGTGACGTGGTGGCGGAGGTGGCCGCGAAGGCCGGCGCCGATCGCGCGAAGGTGCTCGCCTGCTACGACGCGAAGGCCACCCTCGGCGTCGTCCAGCGCGACGTCTACGACGCCAACAAGCTCGGCGTGCGCGGCACGCCGACGTTCGTGATCGACGGCCGCTTCGTGTTCAGCGAGACGTTGACGGAGGAGCAGTTCAAGGAACTGATCGAGGAGGCCCTCGCCGCCCGGAGGTAGCGGGTCTTCAGGCGGCCGCGGGCGCCGTGCCCGCGCCGCCGACCAGCTTGACCGCTGCCCACACCAGGGCGCCCACGAAGAGGAACGGCAGCAGCGGGATCATCACCAGGGCGAACACGGCCAGCACCGCCAGCGCCAGCACCCCGAAGATCGAGAACGCCAGCTTGGCGATCGCGGCGAACAGGTTCCAGACCAGGCCGAAGGCGAGGCCGAGGATCTTGAACGGGAGCCAGACCGCGAACGCCACCACGCCGAACACCAGCTTCAGCAGCAGCAGCGGCAGCAGCACCAGCAGGCCCACCCCCAGCACGAGCCCGACCAGCAGCTCCAGCATTCGATCCTCCCCCCGTGACTTCCGTCACGTTCCTTCACAAGCGAATACGCGGGGAGGGGGCGGGGAGTTCCCCGGACCGGGGGGTCAGGGCCTGAGGCCGAAGACGTTGACGTTCTTCTCCTGCAGCTCGTCCAGGATCGCGATGCCGGTGTCCACGTGGATCGCCGTGTGCTTCTCGAACACCGAGCGGGCGCTCTCCTTGGTCTTGACCCCGCCCACACTCAGCGGCAGGTCCGAGATCAGCATCAGCGCGCCGAGGGCGATCTGGCGGGCGTAGGCCGCCGTGAACAGCGTCGCGCACTCCATGTCGATGGCCTGCGCCCGCTCCTCGTGCAGGCGGGCGCGGAACGCCTCGTCGAACTCCCAGAAGCGGACGTTCGTCGTGTGGATCACGCCGCTGTGGTAGACGAGCTCGCGGCGCTCCAGCTCGCGGCAGACGTAGCGCTGGATCGGGAACGAAGCCAGCGCCGGGCAGGCCGGGGGCAGGAAGAAATCCGACGTGCCCTCGTCGCGGATGGCGGCCACGGGGTTGAAGAAATCGCCGACCCGGTAGCTGTCGCGCAGGCCGCCGCACATGCCGAGCAGCAGCACCGCGTTGGGCCGCACGAACGACAGCAGCTCCACGATCAGCGCGGCGGTGGGCGAGCCCACGCCGACGTCGACGATCGACAGCCGCCGCCGCGGCGCGTGGCAGGCCTGCATCACGGAGCCCCTGCGCAACTCCACCCCGAAGCGCCCGGCGAAGGCGTGCACGTAGCGTTCGAAGTTGGTCAGCAGGATGTAGGGCTGGAACTCCGCCGCCTCGCTGCCGGTGTAGCGCTCGAGGGTGCCCAGGCCCACCCGGTCGCGGGTCATCCGGTCGAGCTGGGCGGTGTCGGAATCGGAGAGGGCGAGCTTCTTCATGCGTCCTCCTGGCCGGACGCCGGGATGCTAGCCCGGGCCTACGGCGTGCGGCCGAGGTGACCCAGCACGGCGTCGGCCGCGCGCCGGCCGGAGTGCAGCGCGCCCTGGATCGACGCGGTCTCGCGGTGATCGCCGCAGACGAACAGCCCGTCGCCGAGCGCGACCGGCCGCTCCGCGGGCTCCAGCGCGCCGGGGTCCTGGCGGGGCTGGGCCGCGGGGATGCGGTCGAGTCGCAGCAGGCGCCAGTCGCGCACGGGCGAGCCGAACCACTCCCGCATCTGCTCGCGGGCGGCGTCGACCAGTCGCGCGGCCGGGCCCTGGTGCGCAGCCCCCGCGACGAAGGCCGGTTCGAGTCCTGCGTCGAGCCCGAGGGCCGCGGCCGCTTCCGACAGCACCGAGGCCGTCACCAGGTGCTGGCCCGGTGGCGCATACGTGGGCGCCACGAGGCTCATCGGCGCGACGTTGTTGACCGGGCCGCGGCCGTCGCCGTCGAGCACCAGCAGCGGCTCATCGACCGGCGGACGCCGCGCCGCGAAGTGCAGCGCGAACACGGAGCGTTCGCCCGGGTCCTTGACGGCCGTGCCGAGCAGGCGGTGGGCGGCATGGCCCTCCGTGGCGACCACGATGGCGGGGGCACCCAGCGTCTCGCCGTCGCGCAGGCCGACTCGGCCGCGCTCGACGCCAGCGACGGCCGTCTCCAGTCGCAGCGCGCCAGCGGGGAGCCCGGCCGCGAGCTGGCGCGGCAGCTCGCCCATGCCCCACGCCGGCACCGCGACGTCGCCCGCGCCCATCATCTGGAACACGAACTCGAACATGCGGCTCGACGCGCCCAGCCCGCGGTCGAGCATCACGCCGCCCAGCAGCGGCCGGAAGAAGGCGTCGATCATCGCGTCCGAGAAGCCGCGGCGGCGCAGGTCGTCGAAGGTCGACGTCTCCGGTCGCCCCAGCACGGTCTCCAGCGGGATGCCGGACAGCTCCGCCCGCAGCTTCGCGATCCGCAGCTTGTCCGCCAGCGAGCCGACGCCGGCGAACAGCGTGCCGAGCGCCGAGGCCGGGTCGCGCCAGGGGTCGCCGAGGCGGTGGAAGCGACCGCCGCGACGCACGATCGAGCCGGGCTGGAAGCGGCGCAGGTCGAGCGCCGCGTAGTCGAACGCGGCCCGCGCCTCCGGGTAGGCGGTCAGCAGCACCTGGAAGCCGCGGTCGAGGCGGAAGCCGTCGACGATGTCGGTGCGCACCCGGCCGCCCACGTCGTCGGAGGCCTCGAGCACCTGGACGGCGACGCCCGCCCGATGCAGCGTCCGCGCGCAAGCCAGGCCGGCGAGCCCGGCCCCGACGACGATCACCTCGGCCATCGGACCCTCCTCGCCTGGGGCGTCAAGCCCGCCCGAGCACGTGGCGCAGCGCCGGCTCCAGCTCCGCGAAGCGGAAACGATAGCCGCTGGCCAGCAGCTTCGCGGGCAGCACCCGCTGGCTGCCGAGCAGCAGCGCCCCGGCCATCTCGCCGAAGGCCAGCTTCAGGGCGAATGCCGGAGCCGGGAACGGCGTCGGCCGTCCCAGCACGCGGCCGAGCCCGCCGGTGAACTCGGAATTGCGCACGGGGCTCGGGGCCGTGACGTTGACGGCGCCGGCCAGCGAGTCCGTGACGAGTGCATGTTGGATCGCGCCGATCGTGTCGTCGATCGCGACCCAGCTCATCCACTGTCGGCCCGAGCCGAGCGGCCCGCCGAGGCCGAGCGAGAACGGCGTCAGCATCTTCGCGAGCGCGCCGCCGCGCGGGCTCAGCACGATCCCGAAGCGCAGGTGGACGACGCGCACGCCGGCCCGGGCGGCCGCCGCCGTCGAGTCCTCCCACGCGCGGCCGAGGTCGGCGAGGAAGTCGGCGCCGAGCGGGCTCGTCTCCACGAGTTCCTCGTCGCCGCGATCACCGTAGACGCCGATCGCCGACGCGCAGACCAGCGTGCGCGGGCCGCCCTCGACGGAGGCCAGGGCGCCGGCCAGCGTCGCCGTCGGCAGCGTGCGGCTGTCGCGCAGCGCGCGCTTGCGGGCCTCGGTCCAGCGGCCCGCGGCGACGTTCTCGCCGGCGAGGTGGACGACGGCATCGATGCCGCGCAGAGCGGACGCGTCGAGCGTGCCGCGCGCGGGGTCCCAGGCGATCTCGTTCTCGCGGGCGGCCCGTCCGCGGACGAGGCGCACCACCTGGTGGCCGCCCGTCTCCAGCAGCGGCGCGAGCGCCTGCCCGATCATCCCGCTGGCGCCCGTGATCGCGATCCGCATGGCTGGCCTCCCCCGCGTCGCCGCGTGCGCGGCGAGGTCGTCCGCCAGCACGCGGTGCCGGTAGCGGAACACCCGCTCCAGCTGGCCGCGCGCGAAGCGGCCGCCTGCCGCGGCACCCAGGGCGCCCAGAGGTAAAGCGTACTCGATGCGGTCGACCAGCCTCGCCCCGCCGCCCGGGCGCGCTTCGATCAGGTGGCGGTGGTCCCAGGCCGCGAACGGGCCCGAGACCTGGACGTCGCGGAAGCCGAGTACGCCCGCGACGTCGAGCGCGCGGTGCTCGGCCACCCAGCGCTGGCGCAGGGGGCCATCGGGTTCCGACGCCGGGCGGAGCCCGTCGCCGGTCCCATGGGGGCTATGTCGCGAACGGACGCTCCTCCGCCCCCAAACCCCCGTCGGCATCGACAGTACGACCCGGGCCCCGGGCTCGATCCCGCCCGTGCGGGAGATCACGCGCACGTCGTCCCAGGGTGGCGCGAGGCGCTCGAAGGCCCCCGGCGCCTGGTGCCAGCGCAGCACCTCCTCGGGCGCGGCGGCGAGGTCGACCCAGCGCTCGAAGACCGGCATCGGTCCGATTGTCAGCCCCGCGAGCGCACGGACGAAAGCCCGCCGTCGACGGCCAGCACCTGGCCCGTGACCCACGACTGGGCCGGGTCGAGCAGGAAGGCGAGCGCGCGCGCGACCTCGTCGGGCTCGCCGACGCGGCCCATCGCGTGCAGCGCCGTCGAGGCCGCGAGTGCCGGCTCCGACTGCGTGATGCGCCCGGCCAGCGGCGTTCGCACGAGGCCGGGCGCCACCGCGTTGACGCGCAGCTTCGGTGCGTAGGTCGCGGCAGCGGAGCGCACCAGGCCCTCGACTGCGGCCTTGGCCGCCGCGATAGCCTCGTGGTTGGGCAAACCGATACGGGCGGCGGCCGAAGAACACAGCGCGATGCTGCCGGCGGGCGACAGCGAGCGGGCGCCGGCGCGGACCGCGGCAAAGGCCGTCTTCAGGTTGGCGGTGACGGTCTGCTCGAACTCGTCGTCGCGGGTAAGGTGGGCGGGCTTGAGCAACAGCGAGCCGACGCAGCAGGCGATGCCGTCGAGCCGGCCCAGCTCCGCGGCCGCGCGCGCCGCGACGGCCTCCACCTCGGCGAAGCTCGCCGCGTCGACGAGGGCGAAGGCCGCGCCCAACTCGTCCGCGAGCGACTGCAGCGGCTCCGCGCGGCGGCCCGCCAGCAGCACCCGGGCGCCGCCCGCGGTGAGCTGCCGCGCGAGTGCAGAGCCGATCCCGCCGGCGCCGCCCAGCACCAGGTGAGCGCTGCCCTCCAGGCTCAAGCCTCCTCCTCGGGCTCCCACGGGAAGTCGCGGAAATAGCGCTCCGTGCTGCACAGCGGCGACAGCAACTCGTCCTCGGGGTCATAGTCCCAGGCGACCTGGTCGAGCACGTCGGCCGCGGGCGCGTCGGCCGGCTGCGGCGCCGGCTTCACGCCCCGACCTCCACCCGTGGCCGCACGCCGAGCGCCACCAGCAGGTCGGCGTCGGCCGAGCCGGCGACCGGGTCGAGCAGCCGTTCCAGGCGGGCCTCGGTGCCGATCGCGAAGCGGCACGGCGCGGGCGGCACGGTTCCGCACTGCAGTTCGAGCCCTGCCAGCGGCCGGCCCGAGAGGTGGCCGAGCACGCCCGCGTGGAAGCCGGCCAGCAGCGCGCAGCAGCGCTCGCCCGCTTCACCGGCGATCGCCTGCGGGCTGTCCGTGTGGGTGACGACCAACAGGCCGCGGCGACGCCAGGCGAGATCGACCTCGGCCCGCCCCAGGCCGATCAACGCCAGCGAGCCCGTGACGTACTCGAGCGCGACGTGCAACTCGACCTCGCGCATCGCCCGCTGATGATCGCGCTGGATCATCGCCTCCAGCCGCAGTGCGTGGCGCTGGCCCCACTCGACGCCCATGCGCTGCAGCGTCTGCTCCCGCAGCGAGGAGCCGCGGCCGCCGAGCGCCACGTCCATCGCGCGCAGGAAGTCGGCGCCGAGCGCCAGCACCCGCTCGTCCGCGCCGTCGGCCAGCAGCCGGCGCTCGAGGTCCGGCGTCACGCCGGGCGTCGCCGCCAGCTTCAGGTCGTGGACGCGGTTGACGGTGACGATGATCTCGTCCTCCAGTGGCGAGCGGACCAGGCCGATGCGGACCTTCTGCGCGCCGTGGCGGAAGCGGAACTCGAAGTCGAACGCGAGCGTGGGCTCGGCGATGCGGCCCGACGCGAAGTCGCGGAAGCGGCCCTCGAACTCCTGGACCTGGGTGCACGGCGCCACTTCCTTGAAGAAGTTGCGGCCGAGCACGCGGGTCGGGTCGGTGCGGGCGAGGTCCGCCTCGTAGCGGTTGTACTTGCGGATCTGGCCCTCGCGGTCGAGGCCGATGAAGCCGAACGGCAGGGCGTCGATCTCGGCGGCGGTAAGGCGCGAAAGGTCGGTCATCAGGCGTGCTCCGTCGAGGCCGGGTGCAGTCCCAGCTCCTTGTAGAAACCGAGCGACTCGAGGTCGCCGTGGACGGCCTCGGAGAGGAGGGCGAGGCGGGACAGCGCGAAGCGGCCGGGGAACGCGCGCTCGAGTCGCGCGAACAGCCGCTTGAGCCAGGCGGCGGTGGCAGCGACCAGGGGCTCGTGAACCTCGCGGGTGGCGCCGCCCAGCGCGACCTGGCCGCCGGGCGCCACGATGAACTCGCCCAGCGCCGGGTGTTCGGCCAGCAGCGCCGTGCGGGCCTCCACGAGCGCGGCCTCGAGCAGCGACGGGGACGCGTGGTTGGCTGCGTACGCGGTCGCGACGTTGAGCAGCGTCAGCGCGCGGTGAGCCGCCAGCAGCGCGAGCGGTGGCGCGGGCGGCGGGTCCTCGAGCGCCGCGAAGGTGGGGCGTCGCCCGTCGCGTTCCGCCTCGTCCTGGCGGCGCGCGGCCTCCAGCAGCAGGCCGGTCGTGGAGGTCTCGATCCGGCGCGGCACGTCGACCGCGCCGAAGCTCATCTCGAACGAAGCGTCGCGCCAGCCGAACAGGTCGACGACGGCGTCTTCCCCGCGCAGGCCCTCGTGGGTCTCGGCGTCGATCACCTGGCCGGCGCTGATCCACACCACCGCGCGCCGCTCGCCGTCGCGCAGCAACAGCACGCCGGTCCGCCGCGAGCCCTCCAGCGTCTGCAGCAGGTCGGGCAGCGCCAGCAGTGCGAGCGAGCCGGCGAGCACCGACGCGCCGCGTCGGGTCTCGGCGGCGCGCTGCGCGGCCTCGGCCACCGCGGCCAGCACGGCGTCAGCCGGCCACGGCGCCTCGACCTTGCGGGTCAGGCCCAGGTGCAGGGCGCGGGCCGGGTCGCCCGCTCCGACGCCGGCCAGCAGCAGCACGGGGATGTCGCGGGTCAGCGGGTTGTCGCGCAGCCGCCGCAACAGCGGGGCCCCGCCATCGGCGCCGAGTCCCAGCAGCACGACATCCGGCAACAGGGCGCGACCGCCCCGCAAGTGGGTCAGCAGCCCCTCCTGCGAGGTCGCCGCCAGGACCTTGTAGCCGGCGGCGTCCAGGGCCGACCCCAGGCGCGCGGTCACGGCGGGGTCAGGATGCGTCAGGAAGACGAGCTCACCGGCCATGCAGGCAGGTTAGGCGCAACCCGCCCGCACGTCAAGTTATTGAATAGATTTTGCAAAGAACTCGAGCCGGGCCACCGAGCGGCGGTCGGCCCGGGGACTCCCGGGCGGGCCTACTTCTTCTCCGACGGCGACGGCGAAGAAGACTCTGCGGTTCACGATCGGACTTCCAAGGATGTTTCCCCAACGACGTCGCCTCGCCCGGCGATCCGCCAGGCGGCGCTCACCTTGACGGCTCCGGTGCGGGCAGCGCCTTCAGCGCGTCGGCGATCTCCTGGCTGAGCGCGGCGAGCGCCTCGCTGACGCCTGCGACCGCGCCCTTCGGGCCCGCGGGCGCCGCCGCCCGATGGGACGTGCGGCGCCGCGCCAACACGGCGCCGCCCTTGCCGACCACGTCCCAGCGCGCCTCGACGAGAATCGCGCCGTCCGGCTGGCGGCTGGCGTCGACCACCGTCAGCGCGAGCCGCTGGTCGACGGCCTCGCGCGGCGCCACCGGTGCCGCCAGGATGCGGCGGTCGGGGCACAGCGCGGCGAGGTTCTCGGCCACCACCCGCTGCACGCCCTTGGCGAACGGCTCGCCCCACAACGAGTACTCGTCGGTCACGATCTCGCCCGCGGCGCCGCGGCCCGTGACCTGCGGGCGGTCGAGCCAGTCGGGCACGATCACCTTGTCCACGGAGATGGCGGACAGCGGCGCGGGTGCGGGCTCGGCCGCGCGCTGGACCGCGAGCGGGTCGAGCACGTAGGTGCGGGCCGCCTTCGTGCGACCGAGCAGGCAGCCGCCCGCGGCCAGCCCCGGCAGCGAGACGGCGAGGACGGCGAGGGTGCGCGCGCGCATCACGGCTTCTCCTTCGGCTCGGGCTTGCCCAGCAGCACGGACTCGGGGTTGCGGTGGAGCGTCTCGGTCACGCGGCGCAGCGAGCGCAGCAGCTCGTTCATCTCGTCCAGGTTGCGCATCGCCTCGTGCTGGGCCTCGCCGGTGCGTTCGAGGCTGCGGTCGGCGGTCGTCAGCGTGGCTTCGACCTTCGCCAGCGTCGCGTCGAGCCTCCTGAACGTGTCGTCGGCGCCGGCCAGAGTTGCGGCGACCTGGTCGGCGACGCCGTCGAGCCTGTCGAGCGAACGCTCCGCGCGCCCCAGCAGCCTCTCGGCGGCGACGAGACTGCTGCGGAGCTGCTTCATCGAGGCCTCGACGTCGCCCTTGTCGAGCAGGCGCTGGGTGCTGGCCAGCGTCGCCTGCAGTTGCAGCAGGACCTCGTCGATCGGCACGTCCACGATCTTGGCGATCGCGGCCTCCACCTTCTCGCGAATGATCTCGAGATCGGTCGGCGCGGTCGGGATCTCGGGGTAGGGGAGCTCGGCCAGGCCCGAGTACCGCGCCGTGACCGCCGGGTCGAAGTCGAGGTCGAGGTACTTCTGCCCCGCCAGCGGGCTGGTCGAGCGCACCGTCGCCCGCAGGCCGGCGCGTGAGAGCTCGGCGGCCAGCTCGGCGTCGTCCATCGCCGACATCGACGCCCCGCCAAGGCCGCGCAGCACCCGGCGCCGCACCGAGATCACGACCTGGACCTCGGACTTCACGCCGCGCCCCGTGAACACCAGCTCGACGTCGCTGACCTCGCCGAGCGGCGTCTGCCGAAACGTGACCGGCGCTCCCTGCCGCAGTCCGACCGGGTTGGGGAAGTAGACGACGAAGCGACGCCGGTCCTCGAACCAGGAGACTCCCGTCACGGTGCCCAGCACCAGCACGATCAGCAGCAGCCCGACCAGGGTGAACACGCCGACTCGCGTCGAGCGCGGGTCACGACCCACCGGGTTCGCCTCGTCCACCACTCCTCCTGGCCCGCCTACAGCCGAACCCACTTGAACACGAACGTCAGCACCAGGTCGGCCACCGCGACCGACGCGGCCGCGGCCACGACCGCGCGTCGCACGGCTCGTCCCAGGCCCCACGGCCCCGCCTCCGCGCCCATGCCGTGCCAGGCCGAGGCCACGCCGACGACGAACCCGAACGCGGCGCCCTTGATCAGACCGGCCAGCGCGTGGTCGATCGCCAGGGCCGAGGTCGTGGTCTCGAGGTGGGCGCGGACCGTCAGCTCGGACAGCCAGGTGAGGTCGGTGACGATCACGCCGGTGATCGTCGCCGCCAGCAGGGCGAAGGCATCGGCATAGGCGACGAGCAGTGGCCCCACGAGCGTCAGCGCGAGCACCCGGGGCGCCACCAGCACGTCGTGCGGCGAGTGGCCCGCGGCCCGCAACTCGGCGGCCTGGCCGCTGGCGACCGCGTGCGCGATCTCCACCGCGAAGCCCGAGCCCACCCGGCCCGCGAGCGCGATCCCCGTCATCAGCGCCGCGAACTCGCGCAGGATCACGATCCCGACCAGGCGCGGCGCCAGCCCGGGCAGCCCGACCCGCTCGAGTTGCTGGGTCGCGAGCAGGCTGAGCGCGACCCCGGTGGCCACGGCGAACACCGCGACGACGGGCAGCGAGCCCACGCCCGCGCGATCCAGGTCGACGGCCAGGTCCACCGCCGGGTGCCGGTTCCGTCGCTGCAGCAGCCGCAGCACGCCGAGCACCGTGTCGCCCAGGAACGCGAGCCGCGCCCGCACGCCCTGCCCGCGCTCGAGCGCCCAGTCGCCGAGCGCGGCAGTCGGGTCCAGCGGCCGTGCGACGTCTGGCATGCCGTATCTTCACCCGAGAAGGCCCCCGCCGGCCCGGCACCGGCGGGGCGTGAGAGAATCGCAATCCCGCCGCAGTACCGCCGGCGTTTTTCGAAAGGACGGGCATGGCTCCGCAGTTCATCTTCACCATGAAGGATCTCCGCAAGGTCACCCCGCAGGGGAAGGAGATCCTCAAGGGCATCTGGCTGTCGTTCTATCCGGGCGCCAAGATCGGCGTCATCGGCGGCAACGGCGCCGGCAAGTCGACCCTGTTGCGGGTGATGGCCGGGCTCGAGACGGACTTCGCCGGCGAGGCCTTCCCGGCCGCCGGCACGCGCATCGGCTACCTGCCGCAGGAACCCCAGCTCGACCCCGGCAAGAACGTGCAGGAGCACGTCGAGGAGGCCGTCGCGGTCCAGCGCAAGATCCTGCACCGCTACGAGGAGCTGGCCGCCAACTACTCGGACGACACCGCGGACGAGTTCTCCAGGCTGCAGGACCAGATCGACTCGCAGAACCTGTGGGAGCTCGACCGCCACGTCGAGATGGCGATGGACGCGCTGCGGCTGCCGCCGGGCGACGCCGACGTGACCAAGCTCTCGGGTGGCGAGAAGCGCCGCGTGGCGCTGTGCCGGCTGCTGCTGCAGCACCACGACATGCTGCTGCTCGACGAGCCGACCAACCACCTCGACGCCGAGTCGGTGGCCTGGCTCGAGCGCTTCCTCAAGGAGTTCCAGGGCACGGTCGTCGCGATCACCCACGACCGCTACTTCCTCGACAACGTCGCCGGCTGGATCCTCGAGCTCGACCGCGGCATGGGCACGCCGTGGGAGGGCAACTACTCCTCGTGGCTGGACCAGAAGAAGAACAAGCTGGCCCAGGAGGAGAAGGAAGAGAGCAAGCGCCAGAAGTCGCTCGAGCGCGAGCTGGAGTGGGTGCGGATGGCGCCCCGCGCTCGGCAGGCCAAGGGCAAGGCCCGCCTCAACGCGTACGAGGAGATGCTGGCCGCCGAGCAGGCCAACGAGAAACGCGACACCGGCCGCGAGATCCAGATCCCGCCGGGCCCGCGCCTCGGCGACCTCGTGATCGAGGCGAAGAACGTCAAGAAGGCGTACGGCGACAACCTGCTGATGGACGGCGTCGAGTTCATCCTGCCGCGCGGCGGTATCGTCGGCGTGATCGGCCCCAACGGTGCGGGCAAGACCACGCTGTTCCGGATGATCGTCGGCCAGGAGCAGCCGGACTCGGGCGAGCTCAAGATCGGGCCCACGGTCCAGCTCTCCTACGTCGACCAGTCGCGCGACACGCTGCAGGGCAACCACAACGTGTGGGAGGAGCTGTCGGACGGCGGCAAGGACATCGTGATGGTCGGCAAGCGCGAGGTGAACTCGCGGGCCTACTGCGCGTCCTTCAACTTCAAGGGCGCCGACCAGCAGAAGAAGGTCAAGGACCTGTCGGGCGGCGAGCGCAACCGGCTGCACCTGGCCAAGCTGCTGAAGAGCGGCGGCAACCTGCTGCTGCTCGACGAGCCGACCAACGACCTCGACGTCGACACCCTGCGCGCGCTGGAAGAGGCGCTGCTCAACTTCGCCGGCTGCGCGGTGGTGATCAGCCACGACCGCTGGTTCCTCGACCGCATCGCCACCCACATGCTGGCCTTCGAGGGCGACTCCGAGGTGGTCTGGTTCGAGGGCAACTTCCAGGACTACGAGGCCGACCGCCACCGCCGCCTGGGCACCGACGCGGACCAGCCCCACCGCATCAAGTACCGCAAGATCAAGTAATGCTCCGCCGCCTGCTCGCCGCCCCCGATGTCGCCCTCGACGTCGGCACCGCCACCACCCGGCTGGCGGTGGCGGGGAGCGGGCGGGTGTTTGCGGCGCCCTCGTGCGACCCGCTGTCGGGCGTTCATGCGCTGCGCAACGGGGTCGTCTGCAGCATCGAGGCGGCGGCCCGCGTGCTGCGACCGCTGGTCCAGTCGCAGCGCGGCCTCAGGCCGCTGCCGCCGCGCGCGTTGTGCGGCGTGCCCTCGGACGCCACCGCTGCCGAGCGCGAGGCATTGTGCTCGGCCGCGCGCGCCGCGGGCGCGGAGCCGATTGCGCTGGTCGCCGAGCCGATCGCTGCCGCGGTCGGGTCGGGGCGCGACCTGGCCGACCCACGGGCGCTGCTGGTCGTCGATGTCGGCGACGGCGTCACGGACATCGCCCTGATCCGCGACAGGGAAGTGGTGCGCTCGCACGCGGTGCGAATCGGCATCGCGGACCTGCGCGAGACCGCGCTCGGCGCAGCGCTGGTGGCCCTGCGCTCGCCGGTCAGCGCGCAGGCGGCGGAGTTCCTCGTGGGCCAGGTCGGCGCGACGCGCGCGGGCGGAAACCCGGAGTTGGCGGTGCCTGGTGCGGGCGGGCGCACGCTGCGCGCGGCGTTCCTGCGTGATGCGCTGCGGCCGCTGCTGGCGCGGCTGTACGCCGCCGTCAACGCGGCCTTCCTCGGCCTGCCCGACCGCGACGCGGTCGAGGTGATCGAGCGCCGCGTGCTGCTGACCGGCGGCGGGGCACTGCTGTCGGGGCTGCCCCCGGCGCTGGCCGAGGTCACCGGCCTCGACCTGTCGCTCGCCCCGGACCCGCTTCACGCCGTGGTCGACGGCGCCCGCGCGATCCTCGAGACAGCGGGAGACCGCCTCTTCGCCTGACCGGAAGAGTGCGCCGAAGGCGCGAGGGGCCGAGCCGCGCGCCGGCTAGGAACGCAGTGACGCGGGCCGTAGCGCCCGGTCGAGTTCGCGGCCGAGGCGGGACACGATGCCGGGCAGCGCCGCCACGTCCGCGCTCGTCGTCCGGAAGTTGACGATGCAGGCGCGCAACAGAAAGCGACCGCCGACCACGGCGTTCGACACGAACGCCTCGCCCCCGCCCTGGATCCTGGCCAGCAGCTCCCGGTTCAGTTCGTCGAGGTAGGTCGCGACCTCGGCTTCGTCGGTGCGCCCCGCCAGGTCGGCGGGCCGGTAGCGGAAGGTCGAGATGCTGAGCCCGAGCGTCGCCGCCTCCAGGTCGGCCGCGGCCGCGACGTGGCCGTGCAGCTCGCGGGCCAGGGCGATGTCCTCGTCGATCATGCGGGCGTACCCGTCGCGGCCGGCGTGGCGGAGCTGCAGCCACACCTTCAGCGCGCGGAAACCGCGCGAGTTCTGCATCCCCGCGTCCACGAAGTTCTGCGCCTCCTCGCCGAAGAAGTAGTAGGGCGGGTGGTACGAGAACGCCGCCGACAGGCGCTGCGGGTCGCGCACCAGCGTGCAGCCCGCCTCGAGCGGCGCATAGAGCCACTTGTGCGGGTCGACCGCGACCGAGTCGGCCAGCGCCAGGCCGCGCAGGTCCGCGGGCACGTCGCGGGCGGCGGCCGCGAAGCCGCCGTACGCGCCGTCGACGTGGAACCACAGCCCCTGCTCGCGGCACAGAAGGGCGATCGCCGGCAGCGGGTCGACGGCGCCGGTGCTGACCGAACCGGCGGTGCCGACGACGAGGAAGGGCTGCAGGCCAGCGGCGCGGTCGCGCGCGATGTGGTCGCGGAGTGCGCCCACGTCCATCCGCAGTTCGTCGTCCGTCGCGACCCAGCGCACGGCGTCGGTGCCGAGCCCGAACAGGTCCGCGGCCTTCTGGATCCAGGTGTGGGTCTCGGCCGACACGTAGGCGGTCAGTGGCCGGGCCCCGGCAGCGCGCAGGCCCTTCGCCCGCACGTCCCAGCCCGCCTGCGCCTGCCGCGCCGCCAGGAAGGCGACGAAGTTGGCCATGTTGCCGCCGCTGACCAGCACGCCGCCGCAAGTGCCCGGGAACCCGATCAGCTCGGCGATCCAGCGCACGGTCTGCACCTCGATCTCCGTCGCCATCGGCGACAGCGTCCAGGCGCCGACGTTGGGGTTGGCCGCGGAGGCCAGCAGGTCGGCCAGCACGCCGATCGGGGCCGGGCCGGCGGTGATGTAGCCGAAGAAGCGCGGGTGGCCGTTGAACAGCGAGTGCTCGGCCAGCAGTCGATGCGCTTCGTCGAGCAGGGCGCCGGGCTCGCTGCCCGCGGCCGGCAGCGGCGCGTCCGCGCCGAGCGCGTGTCGGACCTCGGACGGGCGTTCGCCGCGGGTCACGGGTCGCGCCGGCAACGTGGCCAGCAACTCGGCGACGCGGTCCACGAGGGCATGCCCCAGCTCGCGGAAGCGCTGGGCGTCGATGTCGAGGGGGGTAGGGCGCTCTCTCATGCGACGACCTCCGATCCTGTCAACGCAGGCCCTCGAACAGGTCCTGCTCCCGAGCCCGTCCGCCGTTCACCAGGCTCATCGCGCGATAGAACTCCACCACGCCCCACAGCCCGCGATGGTCTTCATCGGACAACGTCGCCAGCGGTCCGTAGATCATCATCTGTGACTCGTGGCACTGCACGGCGCGCCACACGGTGGGCCAGTGGGCGGCGGTGTCGACCACCGTCGTGATCAGCCAGTCGGGCCAGGGCGAAGCCTGCCGCTCGACGCCATCGACCCTGGAGACCAGCTTCTTGAAGGCCGCCTGGTAGGCCGCCCACTTCGCCGCCGACCACGCCATGTAGTAGAGCTTCGACACCACGTGGGCCGGAGTGGCGGGCTGGGAGCGAGGATCGGCGGCGGCGACGACGGCGGCGGTGGCGAACTGGCTGATCGCCACGTGGTCGGGGTGGCCGTAGGCCCCGTCGGGCGCGAAGGTGAGGACCACGTGAGGGCGGATCTCCCGCAGGTGGAGCGCGATCTCACCGATCACGCGCTGCGGGTCGGCCTGGTCGAGGGCGCCGTCCCGGTAGTCGAGCAGCCGCACCTCGCGCACGCCGAGTACCGCCGCCGCGGCGCGCAGTTCCGCCTCGCGGATCCGGCCCAGCGCCTCCGGTCCGGGGTGCGCCGAGTTGTCGCGATAGCGGCCGGCCTGGCCGCGGGTGGCGGTGATCACGAAGGTGGCGATGCCCTCCGCGGCCGCCCGCGCCAGCGCTCCGCCGACGCCGAGCGTCTCGTCGTCGGGGTGTGCCAGCACGCAGGCCAGTCGGAGTTCATCTGCCATGGTGCTCATGCTAACGGGTCGCGGTCAGGCGGCGCAGACGTAGTCGGCGCCGTCGACGAAGCCCATCGCGGCGAGGGCGGCGCGGATCTCGGTGCGCGGACCGGCGCGGGCGACCGAGACGACGATGCGGTGGGGCGCCAGCGCAGGCAGCGCGTGGATCGGCACGACCGGCGCGCCGTGGATCGTGTTGCCGATCCGGGTCGGCATCACCTCGACGATGTGGGAGGGGGTCTTGCCGAGTGCGGCCAGGGCCCGACGCAGTTCGCGGCCCGTGCGGCCGTATCCCCACAGCACGTAGCGGGCGTCGTCCGCCAGGAAACCCGTGGCCAGGTGGTGCGCCTTGCAGTCGGTGAAGCGGGCCACGGCGTAGCGCTCGTCGCGGCGGCTGAGGCTGTCGGGCCGGTGCCGCCAGGCGAGCAGGCGTCGGCGCACCACGCCGATCCGGAGGCCCGCGGCCAGCGCCCGCAGCACGAGGTCGTAGTCCTCCGGCCAGCCCACGTCGCGATACCCGAGGTCGGCCATCTCGCGCCGCATCATCAGCGTCGGATGGGCGACGGGGCACTCCACGAACGCGTCGCGCGCCACGCTGTCGGCGGAGCCCAGGCCGTTGATCCAGGCCTCGTACTCGCGCAGCCGCGGCGACACGCTCGCACGTGGGAACAGCCGCACGTGGCAGCCGACCGCCGCCAGCGTCGCGTCCTGCTCCAGCGCGGCCACCTGGGCGGCGAGCCGGTCGTGGTGCATCAGGTCGTCCGCGTCCATGCGCGCCACCAGCGGAGCGCGGCAGTGGAGCAACCCCTCGTTCAGGGCCGCCACGATGCCGCCGTGGGGCCGGCTGACGACGCGCAACCGGGCGTCCCGCCGCGCGTGGTCGGCGGCGATCGCCGCGGTGTCGTCCGTCGAGTCGTCGTCGAGGAGGACGCACTCCCAGTCGACCAGGGTCTGACGGCCAAGGCTCGCCAGGCACGGTCGCAACGTCGAGGCCGCGTTCCAGGCGGGCAGCAGGACGGACACGAGGGGCTGGCGCAAGAGTGGAAAGTATAGGGGGCGCGCCGCAGGGCCGGGCCCCCACGGGCCAGCCGTGATACGTTCCGCGCGCGGAGGTCTTCATGCGCGTGGCTCGCCGTTTCGCTCGCTTCTTCCTCTTCGCTCCCACCCTGGTGGCCGCAGCCCTCGCCGCCGGCGCCGCTCCGCCGAGCAAGGCCGCCCCGCCCGTCGCGGCGCTCGGCGCCGAACAGCTCGCGGGCCTCGAGTTCCGCTCGATCGGGCCCGCGCTGATGGGCGGGCGGATCGACGACTTCGCCGTCGTCGAGAGCGACCCCGCCACGTTCTACGTGGCGACCGCGTCAGGCGGGGTGTTCAAGACGACCAACGGCGGCACCACGTTCGTGCCGGTCTTCGACGACCAGGCGACGTCGTCGATCGGCGACGTGACGCTGGCGCCGTCCGACCCGCAGATCGTGTGGGTCGGCACGGGCGAGCCCAACAACCGCCAGTCCTCGTCGTGGGGCAACGGCGTGTACCGCAGTGCCGATGGCGGCGCGACCTGGACCCACGCAGGGCTGGCCGAAACCCACCACATCGGGCGCATCGTCGTGCACCCGACGAACCCCGAGGTCGCGTACGTCGCGGCACTGGGGCGGCTGTGGGGGCCGAACCCGGAGCGCGGCCTGTACAAGACCAGCGACGGCGGCCGCACCTGGACGCTGTCGAAGTTCGTCGACGCCGACACCGGCTTCGTCGACGTGGCGATCGACCCGCACAGCCCCGACACGATCTACGCCGCGTCCTACCAGCGCCGTCGCACGCCGTTCGGCTACAACGGCGGCGGCCCCGGCAGCGGGATCTGGAAGACCACCGACGGCGGCCGCTCGTGGAAGAAGCTGACGAAGGGGCTGCCGACCGACGGCGACGTGGGCCGCATCGGCCTCGCGGTCTACCGCCGCGACCCGCGCATCGTCTACGCGCTCGTGGAACACGCGAAGGAGCAGGGCATCTTCCGCTCGGAGGATCGCGGCGAGACGTTCGTCAAGATGTCGAACACCAACCCGCGCCCGAGCTACTACAGCAAGCTCCACGTCGACCCCAACAACGACCTGCGGATCTGGGTGCTGGGCGCGCCGATCTTCTTCTCCGAGGACGGCGGCAAGACGTTCAAGACCGACCGCGGCGAGAAGATCCACGGCGACTACCACGGGCTGTGGATCGACCCGGCGGATTCCGACCACATGCTGGTCGGCACCGACGGCGGCATCCACGTGAGCCGCGACGCCGGCCGCAACTGGGACTTCGTCAACACCATTCCGCTGGCCCAGTTCTACGAGGTCTCCGTCGACAACCGGCGGCCGTACCGCGTGTGCGGCGGCCTGCAGGACAACGGGAGCTGGTGCGGGCCGAGCCGCACGTTCACCCGCCAGGGCGTCAGCAACGAGGACTGGTTCCGGGTCGGCGGTGGCGACGGGTTCTTCGTGCGCGTCGATCCGACGGACCCCGACACGGTCTACCAGGAGAGCCAGGACGGCAGCCTCGGCCGCGTCGACCTGCGCACGGGCGAGCGGCGCACGCTGAAGCCGGAGCCGCCCGCGGGCGAGAAGTACCGCTTCAACTGGAACTCGCCGGTCGAGATCTCGGCCCACGATGCGAAGGTCGTCTACTACGGCGGCAACCGCCTGTTCCGCTCGACCAACCGCGGCGACGACTGGACGCCGATCAGCCCCGACCTGACCCGCGGCGAGAAGCGCGACGACCTGACCATCTTCGGCAAGGCCGCCAAGGACTTCCTGTCGCGCAACGACGGCGTCGTGCACTGGGGCACGATCACCACCTTCGCCGAGTCGCCGAAGGACGCGAACGTGCTGTGGGCGGGCACCGACGACGGGCGCCTGCACGTGACGCGCGACCTCGGCGCGACCTGGACCGAGCTCCTGGCCCCCGGCGTGCCGAAGGGCACGTACGTCAGCCGCGTCGAGGCCGGGCGCGCCGCCGCCGGCACCGCGACGGTCGCGTTCGACGGCCACCGCGGCAACGACTTCACGCCGTGGGTGTTCCGCACCGACGACTTCGGCAAGACCTGGGTCCGCATCTTCACGGCGCTGCCCGAGGGCTCGACCGTCAGCGTCGTGCGCGAGCACCCGCAGAACCCGCAGGTGCTGCTGGCCGGCACGGAGCGCGGGTTGTGGATCAGCTTCGACCGGGGTGCCTCCGCCGTGCGGATGACCGGCAAGCTGCCGATGGTGCCGGTCGACGATCTCGTCTTCCACCCGACCGAGGGCGACCTCGTCGTCGGCACCCACGGCCGCGGCGTGTACGTGCTCGACGACGCGTCGCTGCTGGCCCGCGTCGAGCCGGCGCTGGCGCAGGCCGAGCTGACGGCGTTCGAGCCGAGGCCCGCCGTGGCCTGGCGCCTCGCCAACCACAAGGGCGACAACGGCGCCCGCTTCTTCGTCGCCCAGAACCCGCCCGACGGCGCGCTGGTCAGCTACTTCCTGAAGACGAAGCCCGGCGACAAGGACAAGGTCGAGGTCGTGGTCAAGGACGCCGCGGGCGCCGTCGTGCGCAAGCTCGAGGGCCCGAAGGCGCTCGGCCTCAACCGCGTCGCCTGGGACCTGCGCACCGAGGCGCCGGTGACGCCGGAGCCCGGCGCTGGCGGAGGCTTCGGTGGCCCGCCGCGCGGCCCGCTGGTCGATCCCGGCAAGTACACCGTCGACATCACCGCTGGCGCCGCGAAAGCGTCGGTGAGCGTCGCGGTCGAAGAGGACCCGCGGCTGACGATTTCCGCGGCCGAGCGTGCGGTGTGGTCGCAGGCCGTGCGCGCCGCGGCAAAGGTGTGGGCCCGGGTCGACGCGGCGGACAAGCGCGTGGCGGCCGCCGAAAAGCAGTTGAAGGAGCTGCAGACCGCGCTGGGCAAGGCGCCGAAGGCCTCCGACAAGCTGAAGGAGGCGGTCAAGGCCGCGCTGGCGATGGTCGAGCCGCAGGCCCGTGCGCTGCGCCGCGACGTGCCGCTGGGCTTCGCGGGCGCGCCGCTGGCCAGCGAACCCGAGCCGCTGCTGCCACGCGCCCGCGGCCTCTACTTCGCGTTGTCGTCGTACACCGCGCCACCGACGGCCCAGCAGGCCCGCGTTGCCGAGCAGGTGGCGAAGCAGGTCGACGCTGCCGTGGCCGGCGCCAACGCGATCTCGAAGACCCTGGCCGAGCTGAACCGCCAGCTCCTCGACGAGGGCTTCGGCCGTCTCGACCCCGGTCAGCCGATCGATTAGCCCCTCGGAGAACCCCGCATGACCGCGCTCGACTGGTCCGTCGTCGCCGCCTACTTCGTCTTCTCGGCCTGGATCGGGCTGCGTTACGCGAAACGCGCGGGCGGCTCGACCGAGGAGTTCTTCCTCTCCGGCCGCAACCTGCCGTGGTGGCTGGCGGGGACGTCGATGGTGGCGACGACGTTCGCGGCCGACACCCCGCTGGCGGTGACCGAGCTGGTCGCGCAGAGCGGCGTGGCCGGCAACTGGCTGTGGTGGAACGCGGTCTGCGGCGGCATGCTGACCGTGTTCTTCTTCGCCCGGCTGTGGCGGCGGGCCGGGATCATGACCGACGTCGAGCTGGTGGAGTTGCGCTACGCGGGCCGTCCCGCGGCGTTCCTGCGCGGCTTCCGCGCGCTGTACCTCGGCCTGTTCATGAACTGCGTCGTGATGGCGTGGGTCAACCTGGCGATGGCCTCGGTGCTCGAGGGCATGTTCGGCATCGCGCGCGAGGACGTCTGGATGTACGTGGCCGTGGCGCTCGCCATCACTGCGGTCTACTCGGCGGTGTCCGGGATGTGGGGCGTGGCCGTCACCGACGCCTTCCAGTTCCTGCTGGCGATGACCGGCACCGTCGTGCTCGCCGTGGTCGTGCTCGGCCTGCCCGAGATCGGCGGCCTGTCCGGCTTGCAGGCGAAGCTGCCGGAGTGGTCGCTGCGGATGACGCCGACGTTCGGCGACGCGGGCACGGCCGCCCAGGGCTTCGCGCTGTCGCTGACCGCGTTCCTGGCCTACGTCGGCGTGCAGTGGTGGTCGTCGTGGTACCCGGGGGCCGAGCCGGGCGGCGGCGGCTACATCGCGCAGCGGATGATGTCCGCGAAGGACGAGAAGCACTCGCTGTTCGCGACGCTGTGGTTCACGATCGCCCACTACTGCGTGCGACCGTGGCCGTGGATCCTGGTCGGTCTCGCGACCCTCGTGCTGTACCCGGAACTGCCCGCCGACCAGAAGCGGCTCGGCTACGTTTACGCCATGCGCGACCACTTGCCGACCGGACTCAAGGGCATGCTGGTGGCCTCGTTCTTCGCGGCCTACATGTCGACGATCGCGACCCAGCTCAACTGGGGCGCCTCCTACGTGATCAACGACTTCTGGCGCCGCTTCGTGCGCCCGGGATCGACCGAGCGCGACCTGGTCAAGGTCTCGCGGCTGGTGACGATCCTGGTGATGGGCCTGTCGCTGGTGGTGACGCGGCTGATCGAGACCATCTCCGGCGCGTGGGCATTCATCCTCGAAGCCTCGGCCGGCCTCGGCCTGGTGCTGATCCTGCGCTGGTTCTGGTGGCGGGTGAACGCGTGGAGCGAGATCGCGGCGATGGTGGCGCCGATCGTCGCGCTCGTGGGCCTCAAGGCGTGGTGGCCCGGGCTCGCGTTCCCGGAGAACCTGTTCGTGATCGTGGCCCTCACCACCGTCGCCTGGCTGGCGGCGACTTTCCTCACCCCGCCGACGGAGCGTGCAACGCTGCGCGCGTTCTACGAGCGGGTGCACCCGGGCGGCCCGGGCTGGAAGGCGATCGCCGCCGAGCTGCCGCACGTGAAGTCCGACACGGACTTCGGCGGCCTGTTCGTCGACTGGGCCGCCGGCGTGGTGCTCGTCTACGCGACGCTGTTCGCCAGCGGCCGGCTGCTGTTCGGGCACACCGCCGAGGGGCTCGGCTTCGCGGCGCTGGCGGCGGCCGCGGCGTTCGTCATCTACCGCGACCTCGGCCGGCGCGGCTTCGAGACCCTCGCCCGCTGACCGCGCGCGGCCCGCGTCCGCTCAGGCCGCGGGCTTGCGCAGGCGGATGCGGCGGAACAGACCGCCGGCGACAGGCTCGTCGCTCTCGACGACCAGCGACGCCCCGCTCGCGGTCAGGATGTCGCCGAAGCGGCGGTCGAGGTGGGTGAAGAAGACGGCCGCGACGCGGCTCGCGGCGCGGCGGAAAAGGCTCGGCTGACGGTCGTCGGCCACGAACTTGTCGAACACCGAGAGCACCCCGCCGGGCTTGAGCACGCGGGCGGCCTCGCGCACGCAGGCGGCGGGGTCGGGGATCACGGCGACGATCAGGTGCAGCAGCGCCGCGTCGAAGCAGGCGTCGGGCAGCTCCAGCGCGTGGCCGTCCATCACCCGCAGCTCGATGCCGGGGCGCAGCCGTGGCCGGGCGCGCTCGAGCATCGCGGGCGTCAGGTCGGTCGCCAGCACCGCAACCCCGTCGGGCACGAACGGCAGGTCCGCACCGGTGCCGGCGCCCACGATCAGCAGCCGCTGGCCCGGCTTCAGGTCGAGCGCCGCGATCGCCGTCCGCCGTGCGCCGTCGAACACGCGCACGAACGGGTGGTAGAGCGGCGCCCACAACGAGTAGCGCAGGCGGTTCCACCGGTTGGTGTCGAACAAGGGCCCTCGCGCGAGAGGCGGGAAGTGGTGGGCGCTATAGGATTCGAACCTATGACTTCCACCGTGTGAAGGTGGCACTCTACCGCTGAGTTAAGCGCCCGCGACGCGGGGACGAAGAATATAGGGCGAGCCCGGCCCGGGGGTCAAGCCCGCGACGTCAGTGGAGCTGGCAGATCTCCATCGGCTCGGTGCCAGCGATGAAGGCCTCGGCGAAGCGGTGGGGGCAGCGCGAGTTGGCGCGGAAGCCGGTCTCCTTGTCGATCTCGACGAAGACCACGTTCTCCGGCGGCGGCCGCAGCTCGGCCGGCGTGGTCCCCGACAGCGCCGACTTCATGAAGTCGATCCAGATCGGCAGCGCTGCCCGCGAGCCGGGCAGGTTCAGCGCGGTGTTGTCGTCGAAGCCGACCCACACGACGGCCAGCAGGTCGCCCGTGTAGCCGATGAACCAGGCGTCGCGCATGTCGTTGGTCGTGCCGGTCTTGCCCGCGATGTCGCCCTGCAGGCCCTGGGCCCGGATGGCCGCCGCCGAGCCCTCGTTGACGACGCTGCGCAACATGTGGGTGACGAGGAACGCCGACTCCTCGTGGACCACGCGCCGCGGCGGCGGCGGGTTGTACTGCTCGACCACCTGGCCGCTGGCGTCGGCGACCTTCAGGATCGTGACCGGGTCGACCTTGAGGCCGTTGTTGGCGAACACGGTGTAGGCCGAGGCCATCTGCAGCGGCGTGACCTCGAACGAGCCCAGCGCCAGCGCGGGGTAGGGCTTGACGTCGCCGCCCACCTTCACCCGCTTGTTCCACAGGTCTGCCACCCGCGAATAGCCGACCATCTCCGCCACCTTCACGGTCGCCACGTTGAGGCTCTTGGCCAGCGCGCGGCGCAGGGTGACGTGGCCGAGGTACTCGTCCTCGTAGTTCTGCGGGATGTACTCCTTGTCCTCGTAGAAGAACACCCACGGCGTGTCCTCGACCACCGTCGCCGGGGTCACCGGCGGCAGCGAGGGGTCGTCGAACGTGGCCTCGAACGCGGCCAGGTACACGAACGGCTTGAAGGTCGAGCCGGGCTGGCGCTTCGCCTTCAGCGCGCGGTTGTACTGGCTGGCCCCGTAGGAGCGGCCACCGACCAGGGCCAGGATCGAGCCGGTGCGCGGCTCGATGACCAGGATCGCCCCCTGCACCGGCTGCGACCGCGGCTTCTTGAACAGCTTCTCGACATTCTCCAGCCCGCGCGCCAGCGACTGCTCCGCCAGCGTCTGCAGGTGCAGGTCGAGCGAGGTCTGGACCTCGAGGTTGCCGCCCAGCAGGTCCTGGTTCGCGTAGCGCTCGCCGAGCTGGGAGCGGACCAGGTCGACGTAGTAGGGCGCGTCGGTGCGGGCCTTGCTGCGCTCCGCCTTGACCGGCTCCTTCTTCGCGACGTCCGCCGCCTCCGCTTTCAGGTAGCCGGCCTCGACCATCGCATCGAGGACCTGGTTACGCCGCTTCTGCGCGCGCTCGGGGTGACGGAACGGGTTGTACGGGTTGGGCGACTGGATCATGCCGGCGAGCAGCGCTGCCTCGACCAGGTTGACGTTGCCAATGTCCTTGTCGAAGTACAGCCGCGAAGCCTCGCCGACGCCGTTGATCGAGAACGAGCCGACCTGTCCGAGGTAGATCTCGTTGAGGTAGAGCTCCAGGATCTCCTGCTTGGTCGCGCGCCGCTCCAGCACGAAGGCGAACAGCGCCTCGTGCAGCTTGCGCGTCAGCGTGACTTCCGGGGTCAGGAAGAAGTTCTTGGCGAGCTGCTGGGTGATCGTCGAACCGCCGTGCGGGCGCCCCTCGTTGCGCATGTTGCGCACCGCCGCGCCGATGATGCGGAACGGGTCGAGCCCGGCGTGGCTGAAGAAGCGCCGGTCCTCGATCGCCAGCACCGCCTGCACGAGGTGCTCGGGCAACTGCTCGAACTGGACCCGCCGTCGCTTCTCGCGGTTCTCGTCGAACAGCGCGGTCAGCAGGGCCCGCTCGAGGGTCAGCTCGCGGTAGGCCGCCCGGGTCTTCTCGCCGCGGATCTCCTTCAGTCGGCCCTTGTCGAAGACGGCGACCAGCGGCTCGCCGGGCACGTCGCCGACCGGGCGCGGCATGAAGCGCAGGCGACCCGCGGCCGGCGGCACGTACTGGCCCGGGCCGGGCGTGCCGTCGGCCTTCTCCTCGTAGTGCAGCGCGTTGAAGAAGCGCTGCAGGTCGACCTCCTGCAGCGTCATCCCCGCCCGCACCGTGACCGGCCGCGAGAACAGCCGCGACGGCGCCAGCCAGCGCTCGCCCTGCAGCCGCTGCTCCACCTGCACGCTGTAGCGCAGGTAGTAGTAGATGAGGGTCGAGGTGCCGACGACCAGCGGCAGCGTGATCAGCGTCAGCAGGATCACGACCAGCCGCAACCGCCGCGGCGAATAGGTGCGCCCGCGGGGGGCGGCGGGAGGCGATGTCATCGTGCGTCCGCGATCATAGCGCGGGGGTGCCTCGGCCCCGTGTTAACTTGCCGCGCGATGTTTCGAGGCCGCTGCGCTGCGCTGCTGTGGCTCGCCGCGGTTCCGCTGGCGGCGCAGGAAGGGGCGTTCCAGGCCGAGCCCGCGGGCTGTGTCCCCGGCACCCGGGTCGAAGCCGGCGCCCAGGTGCTCACCGCCGAGCCCAATTTCCTGAACCTCGACGAGCGCACGCGCTGGGACGGGCCCGTGCTCCGCGCCAGCACCTGCCTCGACGGCCGAGCGGAGTTCGAGCTGGAGTGGACCGCCCGGGTCGGCGTGTTCGGGGACTACACGAAGGGGGCCGTCTCGGACTTCGGCGACGCCGTGGTGCGCGGCAAGCTGCGGCTGCTGGGCGACGTTCGCGACGAGCCGCAGCTCGCGGTCCTGTTCGCGACCACGCTGCCGCAGACCCGCGAGGACGAGGGGCTCGGGCCGAACACGCTGCGCTTCGCCGCGCAGTTGCTGTTCTCCGCGCCGGTGGGCGTCGGCCGGGTCCACCTGAACACGGGCGTCTCGATCCTCGACGAGGCGTTCCGGCCCCACGAGCAGCGCGACCTGGTGGCCTGGGGCGTGCAGTTCGAGGTCCCGCTGCGCGACGACGCGCGGGCGCCGTGGTTCGTGGTCGAACTGGCCGGCCGCTTCGGGGACGGCATGCCGGGCACCGACGCTCGCGGCGAGTTGCGGGCCGGACTGCGCCTGCCGCGCGGGCGCGCGACGTGGAGCGCTGCGCTGCGCCGCGGCCTGCTCGACGCCGACGGCCGCTTCGGCGCCGTCGTGTTCCTGTCGTTCAGGCCCGCCCGCAGCGGCGAGCGGCCGCAACGTCACCAGCCGTAGTTGACTCGCTCCGGGTCGCGATTCTACGGGCGTGCCGCCTGGCGCTCCTCCGTCAGGCGCTCGCGCAGCCACGGCACTGCCGCGCTGAGGGCCAGCAGCGTGGCCGCGGCCGCGGCCAGGAACACGAGGCGCGGGGCGTGGGCGGGGGCCGCGGGATCGCGAGTCAGCGCCATCAGCAGCGCGGCCGAGGGCGGGCCCGTCAGCATGCCGAGGCAGCCGGCCGCATTGACGAGCCCCATCGCGCGGCCGCGGGCGTGCGGCTCCGACAGCGCCGCCGCGTAGGCGAGGGTCGGCGCGTAGAGCAGCGCCGAGGCCAGGCCGGCGAGGCCGAGCACCGGCGCCAGCAGCGCGGTCGGCGCGAAGCCGAGCAGCGCGAAGCCCGCGGCGTAGAGCAGGGCACCCGCCGCCAGCACCTGGGCCCGTGACAGCCGGTCCGACAGCCGGCCCACCGGCGCCATCGCCAGCGCGAACGGCAACGTCATCGCGGAGTAGAGGAAGCCGATCGCCGTGTCGGACAGGCCGTGGACCCCGCGCGCGAACAGCGCGAAGGTGACGACGAACAGCCCGACCGTGTAGCGCTCGACGAACGCGAACAGCAGCGGGACGCGCAGCCGCGCGGTGTCGGGCGCCGTGGGTACGTCGCCCGCCGGTCGCGGCGGCAGCGGCAGCGCGGGCACCAGCAGGGCCGAGGCGGCGAGCAGCGCGGCGCCCAGGGCGAACGGCCCGCGCGGCCCCCAGGCCAGGGCGAGACCACCCAGCGCGGAGCCGATGGCGATCGCGAAGATCAGGCCGCCGCCGGCGAGGCCGAGCGCTGCGCCGTGGCCCTCGCGCTGCAGTCGCGCCGCCGCCGCCATCAGCAGCGTCGTGCCGCCGACGTGGGCGGCGCCCTCGAGGATCCGCAGCCCGAGCACGAGGCCCGTCGGCAGCGGCATCGCGACCGCGAACAGCAGTACCGCGTCGATCAGCAGCAGGCCGGCCAGCAGCCGGCGGATGCCGAAGGCGTCGGCGTGGCGGCCGAGCCACGGCGCCGCGACCAGGCCGCCCAGCATGTTGAGCGCGGCCAGCGCGTGCATCGTCGGCTCGTGGCCGCCGTGCTGCGCCACCACCAGCGGCCGCAGCGCCGGCGCCACCAGCGTCGCGGGCAGGGTCTGGACGAACACGGCCAACGCCAGCCGCCGCAGCCCCGGGGTCCTCGTGGCGGTGGCCGCAGCGCTCAGCCGATCACCTCGAGGCGGACCCGGCCGGTGCCGGGGCCGATCAACCCGATCACCTTCGCCGCGCCGCGCGAGAGGTCGATGGCGCGCTTCTTGTGCTCGGGGAAGCGGTCGTTGATGCGCACGACCACGCTCTTGCCGGTGCTCAGCAGCGTCACCTTCACCTTCGTGCCGAACGCCCAGTTGGGGTGCGCCGCGGTCAGCGCGTCCTGGTCGAACTTCTCGCCGCTCGCGGTCTTCTTGCCGTGGTAGCCGGGGCCGTACCAGGAGGCGATGCCCTCCGTGACGCGACCCGTGGACGGCGCCTCGACGGGCTTCCACTGGTACGAGCTCGCGCAGGCGGCCAGGCCGAGCACCGACGCCAGGGCCAGCGGCAGCGCGGCGCGACGGAGCAGGGGGATGACGCGCATGGGCGCCGTCAGCATAAGGACGCCCGCGTTCAGAAGCGAGCGGACAAGGACAGCAGGGCGGTGAAACCGGGCGCCAGCGCCGCGTTCTCGTCGGCCGTCTGGCGGTACGCCTGGTCGAGCAGGTTCTTGAGGGTGAGCCGCGCCTGCAGCTGCTCGGCGAATCGCCACGAGCCGCCGGCCTCCAGCGTGAAGGCGCCGTCGAGCGAGATCTCGGTCGGCCCGAAGTCCGGGTCGTCGGCCCGCCAGGTCGCCCGCGCGTAGACGTCGCCGCGTTCACCGAGGCGCTGGCGCAAGGTCGCGCTCAGGCTCTCGGCCGGCGTGTCGGCGACCGGCGCGCCGTCCTCCGTCTCGCCGCGCGCGGCCTGGGCGGCGAGCTCCAGCGTGGTGGTCTCGCCGAGGTCCGCCTGCAACTCCAGTTCGGCGCCGCGCAGGATCGCCTCGCCGCGGTTGCGGAAGCGGAAGTCGGAGCCCACGCGGTAGCGCTCGACCAGGTCCTCGATCGTGTAGTGATAGAGGTAGAGCGAGGCGCGCACGCGCCCCGTGTGGCGCAGCGCGAGGTCGAACTGGCGTGCGCGCTCGGGCTCGAGCGCCGGATTGCCGATCACGAAGCCGCGGCCGCCGATGCCGCGGAAGTAGCGGTCGGAAAGGGTCGGGTCGCGGAAGCCGGTGGCGGCCTGCACGGTCGCGGTGGTGCCGAACCACGGGCCCAGCAGCAGCGAGGCGAAGCCCGAGGCGGCCTCGTGCGACTGCTGGTCGTCGCCGTAGAAGCCGCCCGAGTTGTGGGCGTCGACGAAGTCGAGTCGGCCGCCGGCGGTCACCCCGGCGAAGCGGGCGAGGCGGCCGTCGATGGCCACGAATGCGCCGAGGTCGCGGCGCCCGGCCTCTTCGATCGCCTGTTCCTCCGTGACCGTGGTCGGTTCGTCCGCCAGCGAATAGTGCTGCACCGAGCCCGTCGCCTGCAGGTCGAAGCGGCCGGAGAAATCGAGCCCGCCTTCGACCCGGAAGCCGCCGATCGCCGATGAGCCCGAGGCGCGCAGCCCCCAGTCCCTGGCGTCGACGTCGGAGGCCGCGACCTCGCGGGCGGCGGTCGCCGTGGGCAGGCGCTCGCGCTCGGTCAGCAACCGATAGCGGCCGAAGAAAGCGCTGGCTCCCCAGCGCGAGAAGACGCCGCGCGGGTCGCCCTCGTAGACGAGCGTGAAGCGGTCGGAGTCCTCGACCGGGTAGGACGTGGGCTGGGTCAGCGCGTCGAGGCCCGGCTTGCCCGTGTCGCGGCCGCGGTCGAACTGGAGCGCGACGCCCAGCCGGCCGGGCCCGACTTCGTGGTCGAGCCGTAGCCGCGCCCCGTAGTCCTCGAACGAGGAGTTGACCGCGTCGCCCTCCGGCGTGCGGTAGTCGCCGGACTGCCGCCAGCGCGCCTGCAGGATGGCGCCGCCCTGCTCGAAGCCGCGCGAGAGCTGGCCGGCGAGGCCGCGCTCGGGTACACCGGCGCCGGCCGCGGCCTCGAGCCGGCCCTCGAGCGGCGTGCCCGGCGCGGCCTGGCGGGTGCGGGCGTGGATCACGCCCCCGAACGCGTCCGATCCGTAGGCGACGGCGCCGGGGCCGCGGCTGACCTCGATGCCCTCGAGGAAGAACGGGTCGAGGAAGGTGGCCGAGGGCCCGGCGCGGCGCTCGGCCGTGACGCGCTGGCCGTCGATCAGGATCAGCGTGCGGCCGCGGGCCAGGCCGCGGATCGCCGGCACCGAGGTGTGGCCCTCGTCGATGCGGCTGACGCCGGGCAGCGCCTCGACCGCCTCGGCCAGCGTCTCGGGCCGGCGTTGCTCCAGGTCCTGGCGGCCGACCATCGTCCCCGCGTTGGCCGGCGGCGCCTCGGTGAACGGCGTGCTGCCGGAGTCGACGGTCACCGACTCGCTGACCAGGCTGCGCAGCTTGATCGTCAGCGGCCCGCTGGTGGGCAGCACCTCGACCAGCACGGGTGCCGCCACCAGCCCGCCCTGCAGCACGACCAGCACCTCGAACGGCGGCACCGGGTCGGGGACCAGTCGGAACTCGCCCGCGGCGCCGCTGCGGGTCGAGCCCGCGCGGCCGAGGACCGAGATCGTCGCGTCGGCCGCGGGCGAGCCCTCGGGCAGCAGCACGACCCCGTCGAGCGCGAGGGCCGATGGGGCGAGGAGCCCGAGGACGAGTGCGATCCAGACACGCATCGCTACATCGTAAGACACCCGCCCCGAGACGCCGCGTTCAGACCGCCGCGAGCAGGGTCCGGCAACTGGTTGCGGGCAGCCGCGCCGCGTTGCGGGCGGCGTGGGTCACGGCGCCCTCGTACAGCGACCACATCGCCGCCTGCGCCGCCGCGTCCAGCAGCGGCGAGCGCCGCGAGAGGTCCCAAGGCGGGCGGCGGCCGTTGCCGCTCGCGTAGACCGTGAGCCACGCCGAGTCCTGCGCGAAGAAGTCGTTGTCGTGCATCTTGACGCCGACCACGAACGGCGCTCGCCCGCCCCGCACCGCGGGCGCTTCGGCCGCCGCGGCCTCGATCAGCGCGGCGGGGTCGGCGCCGACGTGCTCGAACAGCTTGAGGTCGACGTGCTCGGGCCGCACGTAGAGGCTGTTGCGCCGCTCGCCGAGGTTGGCGGCGCGGCCGTGGACGACGCCGAACGTCGCGCCGAGATCGTGGAACACCGTGTCGGCCGCCGCCTGGACCGCGGCGTCGCAGGCGATGCCCACGCACGGCGGGGCGTAGCCGAGGCGGTCGACCAGCGCCGCGTAGCCGCCGTCGGCCGCGCTCGGCTGGCCGCTGACGAGATCGAGGCCGTGGGTCTCGTAACGGCGCACGAGCGCCTGCTGGTCGCCCGCGCTCATCGCGGCCACGTCGAGCCA
The DNA here is from genome assembly GCA_023701125.1 of Vicinamibacteria bacterium. Taxonomy (GTDB): domain Bacteria; phylum Acidobacteriota; class Vicinamibacteria; order Fen-336; family Fen-336; genus WYBL01. Next base: position 56,170 of record JAMPXO010000008.1, read on the forward strand.
GTCGCAGAGCGCGTGGTACGGCGCCGGCGGACGCACGTGGTAGCAGACCGTCGCCAGCGTCGACACCCGCAAGCGCTCGAACAGCTCGGGGAAGTCGCGCCAGAACAGGTCGGACTGGGTCGTGGTCAGCGAGATGTCGACGGGTATGCCGAGCGCCTCGTGCAGGTCGAGGGCGCGGAAGACCAGTTGTGCCGACAGATCCGGCCAGGCGAAGTCCTGCACGTTGAGCGAGAAGAGCAGGGACGTGTCCGCGGCGGCGTGGGCGCGGCGCGCCGGCCAGCTCGCGGCGGCCAGGGCGCCGAGCGAGGTCGCGAGGAAGCGGCGGCGAGTGGTCACGGGCGCACCACCACGGGCGCCTGGCCGTACTCCTCGCGCCACGTCCGCAGCACCGTCGGCAGCGTCGCCCACACCAGGTCCCCGGTCGCCACGTCCGGCGCGAAGCGGTCGAGGATCGCCGCGATCGCCGGTTGCAGCGCCGCGTCGGAGTCGAGGTTGCACTGCTGGATCATGATCGTCGCGGTGTACATGCGGCCGGGCTCGAGGCGGTTCGTGCGCAGCCGGTCGAGCAGGTCGGCGAGGCCGTCGCCCGCGGCCTCGTCCGAGGTCCAGCCGCCGATGTGGGGCAGCGACTGCGCGGGGTCGTCCTCGAAGAAGCGCTCCGGATCGCGCGGCCGCCACACGCCCGTGGCGTCCGGGTCGTCGCGATGGCCGGGCGAGGCCGCGCCCCACAGCGCCTGCGCCTGCCACACGGGATACGGCGCTCGGCGGCCGACGAGCGGTGCCCGCAGCCGGGTCCACACCTCCAGGCTGGCCGGGCTGGCGATGAAGCCGCCGACGATGCCGTTGGGCGGCACGCCCAGTTGCTGCAGGGAGTACGCCACGTCGGCGTAGTTCCAGCCGCTGTGCTCGTGGGAGTGGGCGTCGACCGCGATCCGATCGGGTGCGATCTCGGCCAGCCAGCGCACGACGTTCTTGCCGTCGGTGGTGGCGATCGCCGCCGCGTCGTCCCACGCCGCGACGGCCTGCAGGTACTGCCACTCGGACTGGAAGTCCCACGCGCCGCCGCGCTCGAGCACCAGCCGTGCGGTGTCGAGCACGGCCGCGCGGTTGGCGAGATAGCGCTCGCGCTGCGTCACCACGGGCGCGCACGGCGGGTTGCTGATCGCCTCCTCGTTGTGGGAGACGAACGTGGCGTAGACGCGAGCGGGTGGTGCGCCCTGGGCCGCCGCGTCCCCGCTGCCCACGCCCGCCCCCGCGCCGACCAGGGCGACCAGCGCCGCCACCGACACTCCCCGCAGAACCTTGGGCATCGCCTTCTCCTGTTGCCCGGGTTGGACCGGGACGCCCCGCCAGGGTTGGCGCGCAGGCGCGTGGGGCACCGGGCACCTGTGTGCTACAACACAGCGGCCATCGCCCGGCGCGCCGCTTCGGGCTCGCTCCTGGAGAACTCCATGCTCACGACCACGCTTGCCCTGCTCCTCGCTGCCGCCCCGGCCGCAGCGCCCTTCGAGCTCGTGCCCGGGACTCGCCACGACGCCCGCATCCCGGCGCCGGAGGCGGTGCTCGGCCACGACTTCGGCGAGGTGATCACCCCGCCCGAGGGCATTGCGCTCTACCTGAAGGCGCTGGCCGCCGCCGCGCCGGAGCGCACAAGGCTCGTCGAGTACGGCCGCTCGTGGGAGGGCCGGCCGCTGCACGTGCTGGCGATCGGGGCGCCGGAGCGGATCGCCGCGCTCGACGCGGTCAAGGCGAAGCTGCGCCGCTTCGCCGACCCGCGCACCCACGCGGCGGGTGAAGCCGAGGCGCTGGTCAAGGAGCTGCCGGCGGTGACCTGGCTGCTGCACGCCGTGCACGGCAACGAGATCAGCTCGTCCGACGCGGCGCTGGTGGTGGCCCGTCACCTGCTGGCGGCGCAGGGCGACGCCGACGTCGACGCGGTGCTGCGCGAGTCGATCGTGCTGATCGACCCGCTCGAGAACCCGGACGGCCGCGCCCGCTACCTCGCCCAGAACGCGCTGGGCCAGGCCGCGACACCCGACCCCGAGCCGGCCTCGGCCGAGCACGACGAGCCGTGGCCCGGCGGCCGCTCCAACCACTACCTGTTCGACATGAACCGCGACTGGTTCGCGCTGACCCAGCCCGAGACCCGCAGCCGGGTCAAGCTGGCGCTCGAGTGGTTCCCGCACGTCACGGTCGACCTGCACGAGATGGGCGGCGACGCCACCTACTACTTCGCGCCGCCGGCCGACCCCGAGAACCCGTACATCACCGAGGCCCAGCGCCGCTGGTTCGACCGCTTCGGGCGCGCCAACGGCGACCGCTTCGATGCCCGCGGCTTCGCGTACTTCGTGCGCGAGGTGTACGACTCGTTCTACCCGGGCTACGGGGAGAGCTGGCCGATCTTCCAGGGCGCGATCGGCATGACCTACGAGCAGGCCTCGCCGCGCGGGCTCGTCTACCGCCGCCGCGACGACAGCGTGTTGACCTACGCCCAGGCCGTGCTGCAGCACGCGACCGCCGCGCTGCAGACCGCCGTGACCGCGGCGAAGAATCGCGAGCCGCTGCTGCGCGACTACCTCGAGTACCGGCGCAGCGCCGCCACCGCTCCCGGCCCGAAGGAGTACGTGCTGGTGCCGGGCGCCGACCCGTCGCGGGCCACGCGGCTCGCCGAGCTGCTGGCCTTCCAGGGCATCGACGTGCGCCGCGCCGAAGAGCCGGTGAAGCTCGCCACCCGCACGCTGCCCGCGGGCTCGTACCTCGTCTCGGCGGCGCAGCCGTCCGGGCGCATGGTCCGCAACCTGCTCGAGCACCACGTGCCGCTGCCCGAGGAGTTCGTCAAGCGCCAGCTCGAGCGGCGCGCGAAGCGGATGCGCGACGAGATCTACGACGTGACCGCGTGGAGCCTGCCGCTGCTGTTCGACGTCGAGGCGGTGACCGCGGACCGGCCCTTGAGCGTGAAGACGAGCGCCGTCGCCGGCGTGCTCGACGACTTCGGCTCCGCCGCGTCGGCGACCGCCGCCAAGGCGCTGCCCGCAGCCCGCGTCGGCTACCTCGTGCCGTGGGGCGCGGCCGCCGCGGAGACGGTTGCCGAGGCGCTGCGCGCGGGTCTGAAGGGCCGTGTCGCCGGCGAGGGATTCAAGCTCGCGGGCCGCGACCACGCGATCGGCACCGTGCTGTTCCGCACCTCCGACAACGGGCCCGGGCTGGCCGCGACGCTGGGTGCCTTCGCCGGCCGTCACGGCGCGGAGGTGGTGGCGGTCGACAGCGGCTACGTCGACGACGGCATCTCGCTCGGCAGCGGTGACGTCCACGCGCTGCGCGCGCCGCGCGTGCTGCTGGTGTGGGACACGCCAACCTCCTCGCTGTCCGCCGGCTGGACGCGCTGGGTGCTGGAGCGCCGCTTCGGCCAGCCGGCCAGTGCCGTGCGCACGGCCACGCTGCGGCGGGTCGACCTGCGCCGCTACGACGTGATCGTGATGCCCTCGGGCGACTACTCGGACGCGCTCGGCGGCGAGGCCGTGCGCCGGCTCAAGGACTGGGTGCGCACGGGCGGCACGCTGGTCACCCTCGGCGAGGCCTCGCGCTGGGCCGCGAAGGAGAAGGTCGGCCTGCTCGCGACCCGCACCGAGCTGAAGGACGGCAGCCCCGAGGTCGAAGAGGAGGAGGGCACCGCCGCGGACAAGGGCAAGAAGCCGGCGGCGAAGGACGAGGCCGGAAAGCCCTTCGACTACGACAAGGCGATCACGCCCGAGAAGGAGCGCCCCGACCTGACGCCGGGCGCGCTGCTGCGGGTGAAGGTGGAAACGGAGCACTGGCTGTCCGCGGGCAGCGACGGCGAGCTGGCCGCGATCGTCGAGAGCCAGCGCGTGTTCACGCCGATCAAGCTCGACAAGGGCCGCAACGTCGCCACCTACGCCGAGGCCGACAAGCTGGTGACGAGCGGCCTGGCCTGGGACGAGGCGAAGTCCCGGCTCGCCCGCAAGTCGTACCTGATCCACCAGCCGTCGGGCGACGGCCACGTGATCGCCTTCGCCGAGGACCCGAACTATCGCGGCTACGCGGAGGCGACCTCGCTGCTGTTCATGAACGCGGTGCTGTTCGGCCCGGCGTTCTGAGCCCGGCCATGGCCTCCTCGGCGAGCGACGACCGGGACCGATGCGGCCCGCTCGACCGCCTGCTCGGGGCGTTCTCCGACGTGCGGCCGGGCGAGGGCGCGCGAGCGCTGATGATGCTCGCCAACATCTTCCTGATCCTGGTCTCGTACTACATCATCAAGACGGTCCGCGAGCCGCTGATTCTCAACACCGAGGTGCCCGAGTTCCTGCAGGCGTTGGGCATCCGCGGGCCCGCCGAGGTCAAGACCTACGCCGCCGCCGGCCAGGCCCTGGTGCTGATGCTGTTCATCCCGGCCTACAGCTGGTTCGCCTCCCGGGTCGACCGCATGCGGCTGATCGTGGGCGTCACGCTGTTCTTCGTCGCCAACATCGTCGCCTTCGCGCTGGCGGTGACGCTGGGGGTGCCGTTCGTCGGCGTCGCCTTCTACGTGTGGGTGGGTTTCTTCAGCCTGTCGGTGATCGCGCAGTTCTGGTCCTACGCGAACGACATCTACAGCAAGGACGCCGGGAACCGGCTGTTCCCCATCATCGGCATCGGCATGACCGCGGGCACGCCGGTCGGGGCCTGGATCGCGGCCCAGCTCTTCAAGGCCCACGTGCCCGTGCAGACGCTGCTGTACGTCTCGGCTGCGCTCCTGTTCGGCAGCCTCGCCCTCTACGTCGTGGTCAACCGCGGCGCGCACCACGCCGACCCGGGCGGCTCCGCGGGCGCTGCGATGGCGACGGGGGACGGCTTCTCGCTGGTGCTCCGCAATCGCTACATCGGCCTGATCGCGCTGCTGCTGGTCGTGCTCAACATCGTCAACACCACCGGCGAGTACATCCTCAGCGACCTCGTGGTCGAAGAGGCGAAGGCGCTGGCCGCGTCGGACGCGGCGTTCGACAAGAACGGCTACATCGGCGCCTTCTACGGCAGCTATTTCTTCTGGGTCAACGTCGCGGCCGTGTTGCTGCAGGCCTTCGTCACCTCGCGCCTGGTCAAGCGCTTCGGCCTGGCCGGCGTCCTGTTCGCGCTGCCGCTGACGGCGCTGGCGGCGTACGGCTTCGTGGCCGTGGGCGCCACCATGGCGATCGTGCGCTGGGCCAAGACGGCCGAGAACTCGACCGACTACTCGGTGATGAACACCGCGCGGCAGCTGCTGTGGCTGCCGACGACCCGCGAGGAGAAGTACAAGGCCAAGCAGGCGGTCGACAGCTTCTTCGTGCGGCTGGGCGACCTGGCCGCCGCCTTCGTCGTCTTCGCGGGCACCGCCTGGGTCGCGCTCGGCGCCAGCGGCTTCGCCATCGTCAACCTCGGCTTCATCGTCCTCTGGCTGGCGCTGGCCGTGGCGCTGGTGCGTCGGAACCGCGCGCTGTGCGCGGACGGGTCCTGCTGAGAGCCTGAAGCGCCGGCGCTACTTCGGGGACGCCGCCGCGGAGTTCCTGTCGGCCGCCGACTACTTCGCGGGGCGGCTGCCGACGCTCGACGGCTTTGCTGGTGTTCGCCCGCTCCGAGGGCAGCCTGAAGCGGCCCTACGAGTACTGGGTGCTGGGCGAAGGCGCCCGCGACCCGCGCTGATCAGGCTACCGGGCGAAGGTGGTGACCGTGCCGTCTTCGCCGAGCACGAGCCACTCGCCGTCGCGCAGGGCGAGGCCCGTGGGACGCGTCACGCCGTCGAGGGCGTGGGCCGCGACCACCTCGTGCGTCGCCAGGTCGATCTCGAGCAGCGTCGAGAAAGCCGCGCTCAGCGCGTGCAGCCGGCCGGCCTCGACCGCGATGCCGGTGACGAAGTACTCGTCGAGCGCGCGGCCTTCAGCCGCCAGCGCGAGACCGGCGCCGAGCGCAGGCAGGAACTCCTCCGACAGCGTCATGTCGCGGCGGTCGAAGCGGGACACGACCAGCTTCTTGTAGCGGCGGCTGGGGACGGTGACCGTGTAGAGCGACCGGCCCGCCGCGTCGAAGGCCAGCGCGCCGACGTAGTTCATCCGCGCCCGCACCGTGGCGAAGCGGCCGCGGCTCCTCTCCTCGAAGCGCTCACCGCCTGCCAGGAAGAAGCGCCAGTTCTTCGCGCGATCGGCGCCCTCGTTCTCCGCCAGCACGACGTAGCTCTTGTTCTCGCCGAGCGCGGCGACCGTGGTCGGGTCGAGCCAGGCGACGCCCGGCAGGCCATCGCCGAGGCTGACCGAGAAGCCCGGGTCGACGCGCACCTGGTTGAGGACGCGGGCCAGCGAGGCGTCGAGGATCGCGACCTGGTGGCGGTCGGTGGTGACCAGGAAGCGGCCCGTCGAGCCCTCCCAGGCGAGGTCGGCCGGCGCCCCGTCGAGGGCGGCCGCGATCTGCGTCCGCGACTTCGGGGCGAGCCGCGGCAGGTCGCGCAGCGGGCCGCGCGCGGGATCCGCCTCGAGGCCCGCGAGCGACGGCTTCTCGACGTCGTAGCGACCGCGCAGCGAGACGGGCGACGGCTCCCACTCCTCGAGCGACCAGACCCAGGTGGCGGGGTCGAACGAGAAGCGGACCGGGTCGCTCTGGCCCATGTAGGGCGGCGGGCCGGTCGAGGCGAAGGCCTGGATCACGTTGCCCGCGATGGCGAACAGGAACACGCCGATCGCCAGCCGCCCGAGCGGGCCAGGGTCGCGCGGCTCGGCCGTCGCTGCGCCGTCGCGCATCGCCAGCAGCAGCAGCGCGATCGCCACCACGAACACCCAGAAGATGAACGCCGACCAGGTGTAGGTGTGGGCGCCGAAGAACAGGCCGGCGAAGCCCTGGCCGACGTCGCGCACCCAGTGCAGGGCGGAGTGGCGCACGCCCATGTACAGGCCGTGGGCGGCGATCAGCAGGCCGAGGCCGATGTAGCGCGGCCGCGGCCCGAAGCGGAGGATGAACGCGCACACCAGCCCGACCAGCGCCATCGCCGTCCGCTGCTGCCAGCACAGCACGCAGGGCGACTCGCCGTGGACGAAGCCGAGCCACCACGCCGCGACCCCGATCGGCGCGATCGACACGGCGAGCAGCAGCACCGCGAGCAGTCGATACAGGCTCTCGTTGCGCATCGGCTAGTAGTTGAAGGGCGGCAGCACGGAGCCGCGCGAGCCGACGAAGAAGAGGAAGGCCGTCAGCGCCGCGCTCAGCAGCAGCAGGCGGAATGCCAGCGACTCCTTCTCGGGCCGCCGCAGCACGAGGAATCCGGTCGTGAAGATGAGCGCGAAGTTGAGGAACTCCATGGCGGGCGACGCTACGCCTCGCTCGTCGGAGGGTCAATCCCGGGCGTCACGCAGGGAACCGGGCCGCGAGGACCGTGACAAGCGGGCGCGAAGGGTCCAGCATCGAGTCAGGGGAGGGGCCCATGAGCCGAAGCGTCGGGCGGTGCGCGCTGCTGCTGGGTGGCGCGTTGGTGGTGGCCTGCGGTGGTGGACAGACCGGAGCGCCGCCCGCGAGCGCCCCGCCGCCCGCCTCGACGGTGGTGGCGTCGCCATCGCCGTCCGTCGCCGCGGTCCCGACGGCGCCCGCCGCATCGCCCGCGGCGGTGGCCCCCGCGGCTCCGACCCGTCCGCCCGCGGCGCCCGATTCGACGCTGCCCGCGAAAGTTTCCTCCACGCCCTCCACGCCCGCCGCGCCCGCGGCCACGCCCGCCCCAGCGGCGGTCGCTGCCGCGCCGGCTCCGCGCTCTTCGCCGGCGGCGCCCGCAGGCGTGATCACGTTGCCCGCCAAGCCAGGCACGGTGCACTTCGACCACGGTCGCCACACGGGCGCGATCGGAGCCGCGTGCGAGACCTGCCACCACCCGAGCCGCGCCGAGAAGCCGCTCGCGACGGCGAACCAGGCGTGCCGCGACTGCCACGCCATGCCCGCGGCCCCGCCGGTCCGGACCAGCCGCCAGGCCGCATTCCACGATCCGCGGGCGGCCACCGGCACCTGCATCGGCTGCCACAAGGAAGCGGTGGCCGCCGGGCGCAAGGCACCGCTCAAGTGCGCGGAGTGCCACAAGCGGGCGAGCTGACCCGCACCCTCGACGACGATCAGGACTGACGGGCGCGCCGGGCCTCGTCGCGCTGGCGGGCGAGGAAGCGGCGCAGCGGCTCGTTCGAGGTGAGCGCCAGCGCCTCGTCCCACGCGGCGGCGGCCTCGGCGGAGTGGCCGAGGCGGGCCAGGAAGAAGCCGCGCGCCGCGTGGCGCGACGCGTAGGCGCGCAGCGGGCGCTGCCCTGCCAGCGCGTCCACGGCGTCGAGACCCGCCCGCGCGCCGTCGCGCTGGCCGAGCGCGATCGCGCGGTTGAGGGCGGCCACCGGGGACGGGTGGCGCGCGAGCAGCAGGTCGTAGAGGTGGACGACGCGCGCCCAGTCGGTGGTGTCCGCGGCCATCGCGTGGCAGGCGGCGATCTCGGCCTCGAGGTGATACGTGGACAGCAGGTCGCCGCGGGCCGACGCCCGCAGGTGGCCGAGGCCGCGGGCGACCAGCGCCTGGTCCCACAGCCCGCGGTCCTGCTCCGCGAGCAGCAGCAGCTCGCCCGCGGCATCGCGCCGCGCGCGCAGTCGCGACGCCTGGAACAGCAGCAGGGCGCACAACGCGTGGACCAGCGGTGCGCCGGTCGCGGGGTGGTCCGCGACCAGCTCCGCGAGCCGGATCGCCTCCCGGCACACGTCCTCGCGCACGAGGTCTTCGCCCGCGTGCGGCGCGTAGCCCTCGTTGAACATCAGGTAGAGCGCGGCCAGCGCGGCGTCCAGTCGTGGCGGCAGCTCGGCCGCCGCGGGAATGCTCAACGCCACGCCCGCCTCGCGCAGCCGCTGGCGCGCGCGCACGAGGCGTTGCGCCATCGCCTCCTCGCCGACGAGGAAGGCGCGCGCGACCTCGGGTACGCCGAAGCCGCAGGCGGTCTTCAAGGTCAGCGCGACCTGCGCCGGCGCGGGCAGGGCGGGGTGGCAGCAGGCGAAGACCAGCGCGAGAGCGTCGTCGCGCAACTCGCCGCCGAAGCTCGCGGCTCCCGTGTCGAACCCGGGCACCGCCGCCGCCGCCCGCTCCAGGTCCGCGCCGCGCCGCTCCCAGCGCGTCGCGCGGCGCAGCCGGTCGAGCAGCCGGTTCTTCGCGACCTGGATCAGCCACGCCCGCGGGTTGTCGGGCCGGCCCTGGAACGGCCAGCGCCGCAGCGCCAGCAGCAGCGCGTCCTGGACCGCGTCTTCGACGGCGTCGAGCTGATCGAAGCCGAAGATGCGACAGAGCGTGGCGACCATCTGTCCCGCGTGGCGGCGGAACAGATGGTCGACATCCTCCCGCGTCGCGTGAGCGGCCGGCGGTTCCTTCACTCCGCTCCCGTCGGCTCCACCTGGCGCAGCTCGATGCGGCCGCCGTACTTGAGGTGGGGGCAGTCCTTCGCGATCCCGACCGCCTCGTCGTAGTCCTTCGCCTCGACGGTGAAGTAGCCGCCGATCACTTCCGCCGCCTCGGCGAACGGGCCGTCGACCACCCTGAATGCTTCGCCGGTCCCCGTCAGGTGGCGGCCACCTTCGTCGCGCAGCTTCTCCGCGCCCACGAAGCGGCCCTGCTTCTCGAGCGCCACCCGCCAGGCGACGTACTCGCCGATCACCTGCTCCATCTGCTCCGGCGTGACGCCGGCGAAGCTCGCCGGGTTCTCGTGCAGCAACAACATGAACTGGGCCACGGAACACCTCCTCGGCGGGTTGTTCCCGCCTGCTCGGGAACTAGAACGCGCGAGCCCGCTTCCGGACGACAACCGAGGACATTATCTTTCCGGCCCGTGGCTGTCGTCCCCGGCCGCGCCGGCGACCGCCTCGACTTCCTGCTCCGCCTGCGTTACGCGGACGGCGTGCGCGAGGAACCGATCACGACGACCCGCGTGCGCCAGCCCTGATCCGCGGCGGCGGGCGCGGCTGGCCGGCCCGGGCCGCGTGTGGCACGATGCCCGCGCCTTGCCGCCGCCTGGAGACGACGCCCCCACCCTCGGCCTGCTCGACGCCGACGCCGGTACCGCCGCGCCGCGGCTGACGGAGGGGCAGGTGCTCGCCTCGCGCTACCGCATCGTCCGCTTCATCGCGGGTGGGGGCATGGGCGAAGTCCACGAGGCCGAGGACCTGCAGCTCGGCGGCCGGGTCGCGCTGAAGGTCGTGCGCGGCCCGCAGGCCGAGGCCCAGGGCCTGGAGCGGCTCAAGCGCGAGATCCAGCTCGCGCGCCGGGTCACCCACCGCAACGTGTGTCGCCTGTTCGAGTTTGGCACCCACGAGCTGGACGCCACCGGCCGCCGACCGGTGGCGTTCCTGACGATGGAGTTGCTGACGGGGGAGACGCTGGCCGACCGGCTGGCGCGCGCGGGCCCGATGACGGAGGCCGAGGCGCTGCCGCTCGTCGAGCAGGTGGTCGCGGGCCTGGCGGCCGCTCACCACGCCGGCGTCGTCCACCGCGACTTCAAGACCGGGAACATCGTGCTCGAGGGCGAAGGACGCGGGCAGCGGGTGGTCGTGACCGACTTCGGCCTCGCCCACGATCGCGCGGGCGAGGGCCCGCTCGCCCGCGACGCCGGAGGCGTGATCGGCACGCCCGACTACATGGCGCCCGAGCAGATCGCGGGCCGCGAGGCGACGCCGGCGACGGACGTCTATGCGCTCGGCCTCGTGCTGTACGAGATGCGGCTTGGCCGCCGCCTGTTCGACGGCGGCACGTCGGGCGCGCTGCAGCGCCTGGCTCGCCCGTCGCCACCCTCCGGTCTGCACCGCTCCGGGCTCGAACCAACCTGGCAGAGCGTGATCACGAGGTGCCTGGCGCCCTCGCCGGAGGCGCGCTACGCGAGCCCGCAGGAGGTCCTGCGCGCGCTGCGATCGCGCCCGTCGCGCGGCCCGCTCGCCGTCGCCGGCCTGCTGGCGGTGTTGGCCACCGTGCTGCTCGTGCCCGGGTTGCGCTCCACCCGGCCCGCGCCCGTGCCGCCGCCTTCGCTCAAGGTGCGGCCGAGTCTCGCGGTGCTGCCGTTCAAGGACCTCGTGGGCCGCGCCGAGAACGCGTGGCTGCAGACGGCTCTTTCGGAGATGCTGGCCGCCGAGCTGGCGGCGGGCGGGGCGCTGCGGATCGTGCCCGGCGAGAACGTCGCCCGACTGCGCGCCGACCTGCGGCTGCCGCCCGTGGACTCGCTGGCCGCCGAGACCCTCGCCCAGGTCCGCAACATGCTCGGCGCGGACGTGGTCGTGCTGGGCGCGTACTTCGTGGGGGCGGACGGCCGCGTGCGCCTCGACGTGAGGGTACAGGACGGGCGTTCGGCCGAGATCGTGGCGGTCGTGACCGAGGAGGGCACGCAGGAGGCGCTGCTCGACCTCGTCGCGCGCGGCGGCCGTCGATTGCGCGAGGCGCTCGGCACGGCCGGCCTCTCGACGGCGGACGCGCTGGGGCTGCGCGCCTCGCTGCCGACGTCGCCGGCAGCGCTGAAGCCGCTGGCAGAAGGGCTCGCCCGCCTGCGCGCCTTCGACGCCGCCGGGGCGCGCGAGCGGCTGGAGGTCGCGGTGGCCGCCGCGCCCGACCACCCGCTCGGCCACGCGGCGCTGGCCGAGGCCTGGACGCTGCTCGGCCACGACGACGAGGCGCGGGCCGCGATCCAGCGCGCGCTGGAGCTCTCCTCCGACTTGCCGCGCGAGTCCCGGCTCAGCATCGAGGCGCGCCACCGCGAGGCGCTGAGCGACTGGCCCGAGGCGGTCCGCATCTACGACGTGTTGTTCAGCTTCTTTCCGGACAACCTCGAGCACGGCCTGCGGCTGGCCGCGGCGCAGATCGCGGCCGGTCGCGTCGACGATGCCAGCCGTTCGCTCGCGCTCCTGCGACGGTTGCCTGCCCCCGCCGCGAGCGACCCGCGGATCGACCTGGCCGAGGCACAGCTCGCCGAGGCCCGCGGCGACTACCGCGGCCAGTGGGCGGCCGCACGGCGGGCGGCGGAGCGCGCGTCGGCTCGCGGAGAACGACTGCTGACGGCGCGAGCACGCCTGCTCGAAGCCCATGGGGCCAGCCGCCTGGGCCAGTTCGACCGCTCCCGCGTCGCCGTCGAGGAAGCACGGAGCATCTTCGAAGCCGCGGGCGACGTCGGCGGGCTCGCCTGGGCCAGAAACCGCGGCGGCAACTTCTTCCTGCAGGCCGGCCGAACCCTCGAAGCTCGGCGCCAGTACGCCGACGCGCTGACGTTGTTCGAGCGCATCGGGTTCCGCGGCGGCGCCGCCGCCGCTGCCAGCAACGTGCACCTGACCTTGCTCTATCGCGGCGAACTGGCCGAGTCCAGGCGCTACCTCGACATGGCCGAGCGCATAGATCGCGAGACCTGGAACCAGCGCGGAATCGCCTTCGACCTCGGCAATCGGTCGCTGCTGCTGCACGAGGCTGGTGAGCTGCAGGCCGCTGCTCGAGCCCAGCGGGAGGCCCTGAACCTGGTCGAGAAGATCCGCGAAACTGGCGTAGCCGCCGTGTTCGAACTGCGTGCCGCCGACACCCAGGCGGCGCTGGGGCGGCTCGAGGATGCCGGAGTCCGCTACGACCACGCGCTGGCGGCCCTGCGCGACAGCGGCAACACGCACAACGCGATGCTGGCCCTGGTCGGGAAGGGCGGGCTGTCACGGCTGCGAGGCGACCACGAGACGGCCCGGGTCCTCTACCAGCAGGCGTTGGCCGCGCGGAAGCGCAGCGGGGACAGGCTGTGGGAGTCCGAGTGCCGGCTGGCGCTGGCGCGGCTGGCGCTCGACGAGCAGCAGCCCGCCGCGGTCGCCCCCCTGCTCGAGCCCGCCCAGGCCTACTACGCCGAAGAGCGACTGAGCGATGGCGAAGCCCAGGTCCAGGCCCTGCTCGCCGAGGCACTGCTGCAACAGGAGCGCGAGGCGAAGGCGCGGTCGGCCCTGGAACGCGCCCTCGACCTCGCGCGGCGATCGGAGGTTCCGAGGGCCCAGATCCTCGTCAGCCTGTCCGCGAGCCGAGTCGCGCGCGGCGCCGGCCGCTTGCAGGAGGCTCGCGCGGCAGCCGGCGCCGCGCGGGCCACCGCCGAACGCCACGGCTTCGCCGTGCTCGCGCTCGAGGCCCGGATCGAAGAAGTGGCGGCCGGAGCGGGCTCCGCGCGGGCCCAGCGCCTTCGCGACCTCGAGTCCGAGGCCCGGCAGCGTGGCCTGTTGCTGCTGGAACGACACGCCGGCCACTTGCGCGCGGCGCGGGAGTGAACGCGGAAGATCGCATCGGCCCGACCTTGATCACGAGGAGGAACTCGATGGCAGCGAAGAAGAAGGCCGCCGGGAAACCGGCGAAGAAGAAGGTCCCCGCGAAGAAGAAGGCGCCGAAGCGGAAGAAGCCTGCGGCTGTGGACCGCTGAGGGCCCGCGCAGCGCCCGCCCGGTTCGCCGTTCGGTCAAGGCGACCGGTGACACGGAAATACCGGGCCCCCTATCGTCCCGAGATTCACGGCTCGAACTGGGCACCGGGCCGTGCCCCGCGTGAGAAGCGGGCCATTCAGGTGCCGACATCGAGAAGGAGAGAGCCGATGGCGACGAAGAAGTCCACCAAGAAGCCGGCCAAGCGCAAGAAGCTGTTGCCCGTCGAGCGCTGATTGGAGGCACGGCCCGAGCGGCAACCAGGCGAGGATCGGGGTATCCGCGACGACGTTCTTCTCGTCTGCATGCCGTTCGGGCCGCTGTTCGCGCCGTCGCTCGGCCTCAGCCTGCTCAAGGCCGGGCTGGCGCGGGCGGGCATCGGCTGCCGCGTCCGCTACTTCACGCTGCCGTTCGCCGAGCGGATCGGCCAGCACTTCTACTCCGGCCTCGCCTCCGAGGGCCGTCCGACCAACCGCGACCTGGCCGGCGAGTGGATCTTCGGCGGCACGCTCTTCCCGCCCGACCCGGAGCGCGACGCACGCTACCTCGACGACGTCCTGCGCCGCCGCTCCACGGCGCCGGAAGTGCGGCTGGAGCCGCCGGCGAGCGAGGCGCTGGTGCGGCGCATCGTCGCCGCCCGCGACCACGTGCCCGGCTTCCTCGACGCCTGCCTCGCCGAGATCCTGGCTGCCGGCCCGCGCCTGGTCGGCTTCACCAGCATCTTCCAGCAGCACGTGGCCTCGCTGGCGCTGGCGCGCCGACTCAAGCAGGCGTCGCCCGCCACCTTCGTGGTGTTCGGCGGCGCCAACTGCGAGGGGCCGATGGGCGCCGAGACGGTGCGCCAGTTCCCGTTCGTCGATGCGGTGGTCTCCGGCGAGGCCGACCTCGTCTTCCCCGAGCTGGTGCGCCGCGTGCTCGCC
>JAMPXO010000119.1 GCA_023701125.1 Vicinamibacteria bacterium
GGCGAGGACCTGTCGCAGCGCGTGAAGCGCGGCGCGATCCCCGTCGACGAGGCGCTCCAGGTCGCGAAGCAGATCGCGGAGGCGCTCGAAGAGGCGCACGAGAAGGGCATCGTCCACCGCGACCTCAAGCCCGCCAACGTGAAGCTCACTGCCGACGGCAAAGTCAAGGTGCTCGACTTCGGCCTGGCCAAGGCCTTCGCCGGCGACCCGATGTCCCAGTCCGGCAGCCACGACCTGTCGCAGTCGCCGACGCTCGCGGGCGTGGCCGGCACCCAGGCCGGGATCATCCTCGGCACCGCCGCGTACATGTCGCCGGAGCAGGCCCGCGGCAAGGCCGTCGACCGCCGCGCCGACATCTGGGCCTTCGGCGTCGTGCTGTTCGAGATGCTGACCGGCGACCGGTTGTTCCAGGGCGAGACCGTCAGCGACACGCTGGCGGCGGTGCTCAAGACCGACCCCGATTGGGCGCGGCTGCCAGCCGACCTCCCACCCGCGGTGCTGCGCCTGCTGAAGCGCTGCCTCGAGCGCGACCCGAAACAGCGGCTGCAGGCGATCGGCGAGACGCGAGTGGCGATCGACGAACTGCGCACGCAGGCGATCCCGGCCGCCTCGGCCACGGGCTCGGCGCCCGTTGCGTCGACGTCGCGGGCGTGGCGCTTGCCGCTCGTGGCCGGGCTCGGCCTGCTGGCCGCCGGCTTCGCCGTGGCGTACGGGCTCGCCGCGGCTCGCAACGCGCCGCCCGCGCGCACCCTGCAGGCCTCGCTCCTCGCGCCCGAGAACACGGTGCTCGGCGACTCCTGCGCGCTCTCGCCCGACGGCCGCTGGCTCGTGTTCGAGGCCTGGGACAGCAAGCTCGGCTCGCGCGCGCTGTGGCTGCGCGAGCTGGACACGGGCAAGGCCCGGCAGCTCGAGCAGACCGAGGGTGGCGAGCTGCCGTTCTGGTCGCCCGATGGCACCCGGCTCGGCTTCTTCGCGGACGGCAAGCTGAAGAAGATCGACCCGCGCGGCGGCCCCGCGCAGGACATCGCGGAGGCCCCCAACGCCCGCGGCGGCGCCTGGGGTCCCGATGGACGGATCGTGTTCGCCGCCTCGTTCCGCGAGGGATTGTCGGTGGTGCCCGCGGGCGGCGGCGCGCCGCAGCGGCTGACCACGCTCGACGCCACGCGCGACGAGAAGAGTCACCGCTTCCCCGTCTTCCTGCCCGGTGGCGAGGCACTCCTGTTCCTGTCCCAGTCCGCGGAGGGCGGGACGCGCAACGACCCGAGCCGGATCGACGTCCTCGACCTCGCCAGCGGGAAGCGAACCGCGCTCGTCACGGCCAACTCGTCGCCGCTGTTCGCGCCACCCGGCGAGCTGTTGTTCTGGCGCGACGGCACGCTGTTCGCGCAGCGCTTCGACCCGGACGCGCGGGCCGTGAGCGGCGAGCCGACACCCGTGGCCACCGCGGTCGCCTACAACCAGAACGAGCAGGTGCTGGCGAGCGTTTCCGCCGAGGGCACGCTCGTCTACCGCGAAGGCAGCTACGGCGCGCTCTCCCGGGTGCTCTGGGTCGACCGCAAGGGGCTCGGCGTGGAGCCGATCAGCGATCGCGAGACGCAGGTGGCACTCGCCCTCGCGCCCGACGGCCAGCGCCTCGCCATCTCCGGCCACGGCATCGGCCAGGGCGGCGCCGACATCTGGATCCGCGACTTCACGAGCCACCCCGCCAGCCAGGACTTTGCGGGCGGTGCCGTCAGCCGGCTGACGTTCGAGGAGGGCAGCGAGAGCTATCCCGCGTGGTCGGGCGACGGCCGCTTCCTCTACTACTCCAGCGACCGCAAGAACGACGGCGTGATCTTCCGCCGCCGGGCCGACGGCAGCGGCGCGCCCGAGGAGATCGGTACCACCCAGGCCGGGATCTGGCCGCACGCCGCGTCGCGCGACGGCCGCTTCCTGGTGATCGGCGGCGACGGCGCCAGGACCACCCGGGACATCCTCCGCTTCGACCTCGCGTCGAAGGCGATCACGCCGCTGGTGGAGACGGCGTTCCTCGACGACGACGCCGTGCTGTCGCCCGACGACCGCCTGCTGGCCTACGCCTCGGAGCAGTCAGGGCGCTGGGAGGTCTACGTGCAGACGGTCGACGGCGAGAGCGGCCGCTGGCAGGTCTCCAGCGAGCGCGGGCGGCGGCCGCGCTGGCGCGGCGACGGCCGCGAGCTGTTCTTCCTGGCGCCGCCCGACCGCATCATGTCGGTCGACGTCACGCCGGGCCCGACGCCGCGCTTCTCGCAGCCGCGCGAGCTGTTCCGCTTCCCGGCCGAGTCCTTCGACGTCGCCCCCGACGGCCAGCGCTTCGTGGTCTCCAGCATCTCCGAGGGCAGCCTCGGCAAGCCCTACACGCTGGTCACAGGCTGGCAGCGGCGGATGGAGAAGCCGTAGCGGGACCATCTCCCGTTTGATGCTATGATGCCACGATGATCCGCACCACGATGACGCTCGAGCCCGATGTCGCGGAGGCGCTCGAGCGCCGCGCGCAGCGGACCGGCCAGCCCTTCCGCCGTAACGTCAACGAGGTGCTTCGCCTCGGCCTGCAAGCCGAGAAGACGCGCCCGGCGCGCGCCTACCGGATCAAGCCGCTGTCCCTGGGCGGCGCCGCGCCCGGCGTCGACCTCGACCGCTCATTGCGCCTGGCCGACGCGCTCGAGGACGATGCCCACGCGCGGAAGCTGGAACTGCGCAAGTGATTCTGGTCGACGCGAACCTGCTCATCTACGCGATCGACAAGGACTCCCCCCAGCACAAGCCTGCACGAAAGTGGATCGAAGCCGCGCTCTCGGGCTCCGACACGGTCGGCCTCGCCTGGGGCGTGATCCTCGCCTTCCTGCGACTGACGACGCGGCCGGGGATTCTGCAGCGGCCGATGTCCGCGGACCAGGCGATCGCCTACGTCGACGAGTGGCTGGCCTTGCCCAACGTCGAGATCGTGCAGCCCGGGGAGACCCACTGGTCGGTATTCCGGAACCTGCTGCACGCCGCGGGCAGCGCGGGCAACCTGACCTCGGACGCGCACCTGGCCGCCCTCGCGATCGAGCGCGGCGCCACGCTGTGCTCCGCCGACAACGACTTCCGCCGCTTTCCAGGTCTGCGTCACGAGAACCCGCTCGCCAGGGGTGGCGCCCGCCGCGGCTGACTACGCGACAGCGACGGGCCGGGGGCGCACGGCCCGGGTGGCGACTCGAGCGCAGTGCCCGCACCCATCGCAGTCGGTGCCGCGACAGCCATCGGGGAGCAGCAGGTCGCCGAGCGCGTTGTTGTCGACGATCCACGGCAAGCTGGGGTCGATGAGCCGCGGGGCGTCCCGCACCAACGCCAGCGCCCGCCGCAGGCCGAGGTGGCGCAACGCGTCCAGCACGGGCAGCCGGCGGGTCCGCGGCGCCGCCCCTCGGGGTCCGAGCAACTCCAGCAAGTCGCCGTCCCAGCGGCGTGTGTGGTAGGCGCGGACCCGCTCGACGAGGGCCTGGCTGGAGCAGGACCGGTCGACGATCTTGAAGTGCGCCACTCCCGCGGCGCGGTAGCGATCCAGGTCCTCGGGCCGGATGAAATCGGCCCGGATCAGGTTGACGGGATCGAGCAGCTTCTGCTCCCGGCACCAGCGGACGCACGAGTCCGCAGGCTGCGCGCCCGGTCGCGACGAGTGGGAGAGCCGGGCAGCATGAGGTCGCGCCAGCGGGCAGCGCAGCAGGCACCCGATGTTGACGGGCACCTCCACGGCGGCGCGGACCGCCTGGCAGATGCGGCCGATCCGAGGCAGGTCGCGGCTCACCACGTGAGTGTCCAGGGCCAGCACGTCGGCGCCGAGCGCCTCCCAATAGCGCGCCTGTTCGACGGTCGTGACTCCCACGAACACGCTGACCCGAATCCGCAACGGCGTGTCTCGGGCGAGCTGAACCAGCCACGGATGAGCGACGGTGGTGGCGGTGACGCCGAGATCCAGCGCCCGCGCCAACGTCCGGCGGAGGTCGCGCTCCAGGCGCCTGCTCTCCTCGCGTGCTTCGAGGCACACCGGGTTCTGCAGCAGGTTGAAGCCGAGGCCCGCGTCTCGACAGCGCCGCACGTGGCGGGCGAGGTCCCGCCACGAGACGGGAGGAGTGACAGCGCGCGGCCGGCCGTGCCCGAGCGGGGACTCGTCGCAGGCTCCGAAGAGCTCGTCGACCTCGAGCCCGGCCAGTTGGCCGGGGAGCGTGTCGTCGAAATTGCTGGCGACCGAAAACACGAGAGCCCTCGACGATGCTGGGCTCCGCTCGGGCGCCCGTCAAATTCGAGGACTCCAGCGGGGCCCTGGCGGGTTTACATTCCTGGCGCACCGACGGGGTCGACATCGGGGATCGGAGGCACGAATGACGCTCGACGAGCTGCGAGCTCGGATCGACACCCTGGACGAGCAACTGGTGACGCTGCTCAACCTGCCGTGGGGCGGCTGTTCGAGCGCATCCTCGACGAGGACCGGCGACTGGAAGCGTGCCCGGAGGCCGACGTCGGACTGACGTCAGCGCTCGAGGGCCTGAGTCCAGTTGAGGACCACGGTCACCGGGGCGCCACTCAGCTTCGGCGACTGGATCAGGAAGCGCTGGCCGTCGGGCGCCATCAGGAAGCGGTTGCGGCCCAACGTCGGGCCCACCCTCATCGCGAACAACGCCTGGGATTCTTCGGCGTCGAAACTCTCGCCGGTCCGGACGACGACCCGCATCAGTTGGCCCTCCGGCGAGACATAGAAGAGCTCCGTTCCGTCCGGCCCCCACTGCGGCTCCCGCCCGCCGCGCGTCGAGATCTGCCAGCGCGCGCCGCGACCCGCGAGGGACGTCACGTAGACCTCGTCCCGCCCCGACTCGTTCCCCTGGAAGGCGAGCCAGCGGCCGTCGGGCGAAACCGACGGGCGTGAACTGGAAGATCTCGACGCGATCAGCGGAGCTGCCGACGCAGGGCGACGGATGTCCAGTTTCCAGAGGTCGTACGTGTCTCGGCCTTTGCCCCGATCGAAGAGCACGGTCCGGCCGTCGGGAGTGAACGTCTCCATGCAGGGCCAGGTCGCGTCCTCGTGCAGCACCCGCTCGCCGCTCGAACCGTCGAGCGCGCGGGCGACGACCCGCGAGGGCCTGGTCGGGCGGCTGTGGACGAACAGCAGCTCGCGGCCATCGGGGGTGAAGAGCGGGCACATCGAGTCGCCCGCGTCGAACGTGAACTGCGAGGTCACACCGCGCTTCATGTCGTGCAGCCAGATCCTGAAGCCCTCCACGCCCGTTTCGCGACTGGCCAGGCCCGGAGCGTCATGGGCCATCCAGCGGCCGTCGGGGGAGAGGTCGAAGTTGTTCGACTTCTCCAACTCGACGACGGGCGGGCCGGGACGGCCCTGGCGATCGAGCCACACGTACTGCTGAACCTCGGCGCGACCGGTTCGATACGCGAGCACTCCGTTGCGGGAGGCCGAGAACTCGGCGTTGCCGAGGGCGTCGACGGCCAGCCCCTCGGCGACGGGGACCGGATCGCCGGCGAGTCTGCCGGCCGCAGCGTCGAATCGCTGCGCCATGAGCGTCGTCTCGCGAACGAAGAGGAGGTAGCCGGGGGGAGCGTACTCGACCTGCGAGGCGCTGGTCATCACGTCGACTGCCTCGCTGCCGTCGGCGTTGGCGATCCGAACTTTCCACTCGTGCCCGCGCAAGACTCCGTAGAGGAGCTTCCTGCCGCCGGGGAGAAACTGCTGCCAGCCGACACCCGCGCCGGCGTCGACAGGCTCGTGAGCGCCGCCGTCCGCCGAGACCCTGCGCATCACGCCCTCGGCGGCGCGAACGAAGACGATCGTCCCCTCCTCGCTCCACGAGCCGTCGCCACCCCAGGTGCTCGCATCGCAGATCGTCTCCGCGGGTCCCCCGGCGACCGCGATCCGCCTGAGCTCTCCACCGGCGACGAAACCGAGCCGACGGCTGTCGGGGGACCAGAATGGAACGAACGCGCCCTCGGTCCCTGGCAGGCGCCGCGCCTCGACCGCGTCGAGCGGCCGTATCCAGATCTGGCGGACCCCCTGCGCGTCGGCCAACGCGAACGCGAGCAGGCGACCGTCGGGGGAGATCCTCGGCGGGCTCACCGTCTGGATCGGCGAGGGTAAAGCCACCTGGAAGCGCACGAGTTCGGGCGCAGCGGGTGCCTGCCCGACCCGGGACGTCGCGATCAGCGCGAAGAGTGCCGCGGCGGCGAGCCCCCACGCCAGCCATTCGCGACGCCGGATGCCGAACGCCGGGCCCGGCGGGACGGCCGTCGTGCCGGCGTCCGGCGCGGCGGCGGCAATCCCGTCGATTTGCAGTCGCAGGTCATGGACGTCGTGCCAACGGTCCTTCGGGTCTTTGGCCAGGCAGGTCGCGATCAGCCGATCGAGGGCTCGCGGCGCCGCTGGCGCCAGGGACGAGACCGGCGGTGGCGTCTCGTGCAGGATCGAGTGCACCACGCCCGCGCGCTTGTCCCCGGAGAACGCCCGCCTCCCGGTGGCCATCTCGAAGAGCACGGCTCCGAAGGCGAACAGGTCGCTGCGGGTCGTCGCCGGATTCCCTTCCAACTGCTCGGGGGCCATGTAATGGACCGTGCCGGGAGTGGCCCCCGCTCCCGTCAGGCCATCGGAGGCCTGATCGGTCGCCGCGGCGGTGCACTGCGACGCGTCCACCGGTGACTCGACCGCGTGGAGCCTGGCCAGCCCGAAATCGAACAACTTCGCACCGTGGCCGGTCAGCAGGATGTTCGCCGGCTTGAGGTCGCGATGGACGATGCCGGCGCCGTGCGCCATCCCGAGTGCGTCGGCGACTTGCGAGCCGAGCGCGAGCACCTCGGAGATCGGCAGCGGGCCCCGTGCCAGGCGCTGCGCCAGGGACTCGCCCTCGAGCAGCTCCATCACCAGGTAGTCGGTGTCACCCTCGCGGCCGACGTCGTACAGGGCGCAGATGTGCGGATGCTGGAGCGAGGAGATCGCGCGCGCTTCGCGATCGAACCGCTTGCGCACTTCCGGCGAGACAGCCAGGCGCTCCGAGAGAACCTTGACGGCCACCACCCGGCCGAGGCGCGTGTCGCGGGCCCGGTAGACTTCGCCCATTCCCCCCGCGCCGACCGGCGCGAGGATCTCGTACGGCCCAAGGCGCACACCAACGGCGAGCGTCACCTGATGGACCTGTTGACCTGGTGGAAACAGGATACGCGCGGGCCCCCGGAGGTGCGAGCCTTTTTTGGCGGGGTCGAAAGCGGCTCAGCGACGCTGACATCGCTGCAGCACGGTACGGCTGATGCGGCCGCCGGCCTCGTGATCCAGGCCCAGGGCGTGGAGCATCTCGTGCACGACGGTGGCCCAGGCCTCGCTGGGATCGGCTTTCTCGAACGAGGCACTGCAGACGAAGACCACCCGGCTGCCGGGCCGGGTGAACGCGAGCACGTCGCGCGACTTGCAGACCCGGTAGCCGGAGCCCTCGAAGAAGTACAGGCTGGAGAGGAACCCGGGCGCCGACACCTGCGCCGCCGCCAGGGCCTCCACCAGGGAGCGGCCCGCCCGATCCTCGAAGTCGGCGACGACGGCCTGGCACGCCGGGTCGCCGAGCCTCGAGAATGCGGCGTCGAGAGCCGACTCGACGGCCAGCCGGGCGGCGGCGTGGGGCAGGCGGACCTGGGTCGGGAGCCGGCCCTCCGCAGCCAGGGCCGGGAATGCGGCGAGGGCCACGGCTGCGGCCCCGCACACCCGGACACCACGTCGCGCCCTGGCCATCGCCGCCCCCTGTCCCGGACCCAACCTCGGGCGGGAGCGCGCGCACAGGATTCCGACACCTTTCGCAAGCTTGATTTCGGCGGCAGCGGCGGATAATCGGCGCAACCACCGTGCGCCTCCGCTTCGGGGAGTTCGGCTTCGACGACTCGGGCCGGTCGCTGTCGCGCGCCGGCGTGGCGATTCCGTTGTCGCCGCGGGCCTTCGACCTGCTCCAGCTCCTGCTCGAGCAGCGGCCCCGGGTCCTGACCCAGGCGGAACTGCGCGATCGGCTGTGGCCAGACACGGTCGTCGCGTACACGAGCCTGGCGCGGCTGGTCACCGAGGTCCGCCACGCGCTCGCCGACTCCAGCGAGCGGCCCCGCTTCGTGCGCACCGTGTACGGCTGCGGCTACGCCTTCATCGGCGATGCCGTCGCAGCTCTCTCGTGTTGCGGACTCGAGTGGGCGGGCCACCGGCTTCCGCTGGTCGAGGGCGAGAACCTGATCGGGCGCGGCGACGACTGTCAGGTGCGGATCGAGTCCACGAAGGTCTCGCGGCACCACGCGAAGGTCGTCGTCGCGGGCGGCGAGGCCACGATCGAGGACCTCGGGAGCAAGAACGGCACCTACCTCGGCACGGCGCGGGTCCAGGCGCCGGCGCGCCTCGCGACGGGTGCGGAGATCCTGGTGGGCACGGCCGTACTGCGCTTCGTGGGGCCGGCTGGACAGGGCGCGACCGAGACCGCCTGACCACGCTGCCGAGCGTGCGTCAGGGGCGTTCGATCAGGTCCAGTCCGCTCGCGAGCTCGAGGCGGAAGCGGCCGCGGCCCGATTGGACGAGCCGGATCCCGGGGCAGCGCTCCTCGAGGCGGCGGCGCAGCAGGATCAGGCGGCTCTCGAGGTTGTCCTTGTAGTCGGGCAGGCCCAGCGACCTGTCGAGCCGCAGCCGGCGGTTGGTGAACTCCGCCGCGCCGGACGAGCGCTCGTGCAGCAGCTTCCACAGGATCTTCGCCGGCACGCCGCGCACGAGGTACTCGCCGTCGACCAGGATCAGCTCTTCGCCCCGGTAGTACTCGACCGCGAGCCGCGGAGTGGCCGCGGCCGTCGCTGGCACGGGCTCCGGACGCGGGGGCAGCGGCTGCGCCTCGGCGTCGTCCGCGCGCTCGCGCAGCAGCGCGTTCTGGATCGCGATCGCGAGATAGCCGCCGAGCACCTCGAGGTACGTGCGGTCCTCCTCGTGGAAGCGGTACGAGCGGTCGGCCTCGATGCACAGCACGCCGAGCAGCTCGTCGCGCACCAGCAGCGGGATGCCGAGCTGGCTCTCGGGGTTGGGCAGTCCGGGCAGCGGGATGCGCGCTTTCTCCCCGCACAGGCCCCGCTCCTCCGCCCGTCGTCCGACGGCGTCGGCGTAGAGGAACTGGCGCAACAGGCCGGAGACGCGGATCGGCTTGCGGGCCTCCGCGACCATCCCGATGATGCCTTCGCCGAAGCCCACCTCCGAGCCGACGCCGCCCGCGGGGTAGCCGCGGCTGGCGATCGTCTGCAGCCGGTCGGGCTGGTCCGACGCCAGCAGGATCATCGAGTGGCGGAAGCCGAACAGGCTCTCCAGCGTCTCCAGGATCACCTCGAGCAGGCAATCCAGCGTCGGCGCGCGGTGAATGCGGTCGGACAGCTCCTGCAGCGCCTTCATCGTGAACGGCACTCCCGCGCCGGCCCTGGGCTCGGTGGCGACCGACGGCAGCCGCCGGCCCACCTCGTGGGCGATCGGCTCGACGGACGACACCTCGTACACGTCTGCGCCGAGCAGCTTGAAGATGCCCTTCAGGCCGGAGTACGACGCGATCGCCTCGATCCGCAGCCGCATCGACTCGAACAGCGGACCTTCCGTCTCCGTGCGCACGAAGCGCAGGCGCAGGGCGTAGAACTGGAACGTGTCGGGGTCGCAGATCCGCACCAGCGCCTTCGGGTTCTCCGCCACGTTGCGCTTGCTCTTGTTGAAGAACTGGAACGACAGCGCGACGTGCTGCGAGTCGACGTAGTCGACGTGGCTGAGGATCGCGACATTCGGCACGCCGTCGGCAGAGCACGTGCAGAGCCAGGCGGGGATCAGGCCCTGGAAACACGAGGTCAGGCTCTCGAGCGCGATCACCGCAGCGGCTCCCCGGACCCGGGGCCCGGCGCCTGCTCGAACAGCCGCTCCGCGCGCAGCGTGATCGCCACGCACGGCCACAGGCTCCAGGCCGCGGTCAACTCGCCCGGGATGCCGATCGCCTGCAGTTCCGCGCGGAAGCCGTGCGCCTGGCGCTCCACGTCCGCCCGCTCGTCGTCGCGCGCGGGACGTGCGGAGACGAAGCGGCCCTTGACCTGCCAGCCGCGTTGCAGGCTCGGCCGCTCGAGCAGCACCGCGATTTCGGGGTGTTGCTCGAGGTTGCGGAGCATCGCGGGCGCCGCTGCCTCGTAGAGGAACACCGTGAGCTGCTCGCGGTCGTCGTGCACGCGGGCCGCCCACGCGGAGCAGCCATCCGCCTGCAACTCTCCGTCGCGGGTGCCGATCGCGATCGACAGCCCGCGCTCGAACTCGGGGACCAAGTCGTCCGGGATCAAGGGCTTGGAGGGCATGCCGGATGTTTAGGGAAAGCTTAGGAAATGTCTAGGAAGGATTGAGCAAGCGGCCCGCGGCGGAAAACCGTCTTCGCTCCTGAGGTTCGAGGAGGAATCCCATGAGCTCACGCACGATCCCGTCGTTGTTCGCCGCCGCCGTTCTCGGCACCGTCGCCCTGGCTTCGGCCGCCGCCCCGCCCGAGTCGTCACCCGCTTCGCAGGACCCCGTCGCCCGCGGCCGCTACCTGGTCAAGATCATGGGCTGCAACGACTGCCACACGCCGTGGAAGATGGGGCCGCAGGGCCCCGAGCCGGACATGAGCCGGGAGCTCTCCGGCCACCCGCAGGACGTGACCCTGCCGCCAGCGCCCGCCGCACAGGGCCCGTGGGTGTGGTCGGCTGCGGCCACCAACACCGCGTTCGCCGGCCCGTGGGGCGTGAGCTTCACCGCCAACCTGACGCCCGACCCGGAAACCGGTCTCGGCCATTGGACGCCCGAGACCTTCGTCTCGGCGATCCGCAGCGGCCGCCACGAGGGCCAGGGCCGCCCGCTCCTGCCGCCGATGCCGTGGCCGATGTACCGCAACGCCACCGACGCCGACCTGCGCGCGGTGTTCGTGTACCTGCAGACGCTGCCGAAGATCCGCAACCGCGTGCCGCAGCCGATCGACCCGCCGGAGGCGAACTGACGTGCGCCTCGCGCGGACTCCGTGGCTGGGCCAGGCGCTGGCGACCGCGGCCGTCGCGGTCGCCGGCGCCGTGGCCGCCCCCGCCACGGAACCGCCCGCGCCGCGCGCGCCGCAGCGGCTGTCCGAGACTGGCCTCTACGGGCCCATCGGGATCCGGAGCGTGGCGCCCGGCGTCGAGGCCTTCGTGCCGCAGTACCCGCTGTGGACCGACGGCGCGCGCAAGTCGCGCTGGATCCAGTTGCCGCAGGGCGCACGCATCGACGTCACGGACGTCGATGCCTGGCGCTTCCCCACCGGGACGAAGCTGTGGAAGGAGTTCGCGTGGGGCGAGCGCAAGGTGGAGACGCGCCTGATCTGGAAGGCGACCGACAGCGGCTGGGTGTTCGCGACCTACGTGTGGAACGACGAGCAGACCGACGCCGTGCTGGCGCCCGAGACGGGCGTGCCGCAGGTGCTCGAGGTCGCGCCCGGCAAGCGCCACTCGATCCCCGCGATCGCCGACTGCCTGACCTGCCATGGCCTCGCCCCCTCGCCCGTGCTCGGCTTCAGCGCGTTGCAGCTCTCCGATGACCGCGATCCGCTGGCGCCGCACGCCGAGCCGCTGCCGAAGGGCGCGGTGACGCTGCGCACGCTGGTCGGGACCGACCGCCTGGCCCCGCGCCGGCCCGAGCTGGCGCAGAACCCGCCGCGCATCCGCGAGCGCGATCCCGTGGCCCGCGCCGCGCTCGGCTACCTCTCCGCCAACTGCGGCGGCTGCCACAACGACAGGGGCCCGCTCGCGCGGCTCGGCCTGGTGTTGCTGCACGACGTCACCCACGACGACGATCGCGCGGCGCCGGAGCCCGCCCACGCGACGACGGTCGACACCGCGGGCCGTTACGTGGTGCCGGGCCTCGCGCCCGAAGACTCGCGGCGGGTCGCGCCCGGCGCCCCCGACCGCAGCGCCCTGCTGCACCGCCTGCGCTCGCGCCGGCCCTCGTCGCAGATGCCGCCGCTGGGCTCGGTGGTCGCCGACGAGCAGGCGATCGCGCTGGTGCGCTCGTGGATCGAGAGCCTGGGCCCGACCCGCGCCGCGGCGCACTGAGCGGGCATCGGGCACCTCGGTGGGCTGCGGCCCGTAGAATCGCGCCCATGACATTCCTGCCTCGCGCCTGGCGGTACTGGCTCACCCATCCGAACGAGAGCGTCGGCATGGCGCTCGCCGGCCTGGTGGCGTCGCTCGGGCTGCGGATGGCCGGTTTCGCCTGGGCCGCCTGGCCGGCCTGGGCCTTCGCGGCACTCATGGCCGCCACCATGCTCAATTACCTGCGGCACGACTGGCGGGAACTCCTGAAATTCTTCAGTGCCTTCGTGCTCGGCGTGTCATGGCTCTTCTTCGCGGTCGGGTCCCCCTCGCTGGCCAAGGGCGGGCTGTTGCGGGCGTGGTTGGGCCACGCCCTCGTGGTCGCCTTGTTCTATGCCTGGGGCACCCAGTTGCTCGCCTGGTGGAACTGGCCGCAGCGCTGGCGGGCCTTCCTTCACCGGCTGGTCGTCGACCGCGCCTTCGAGCGGGAGTTGTGGCCGCTGGCCTCCTGCATCCTGCTCGGGTTGGCGATGACGCTCTTCGACACCAACAAGGGCGCGAGCGCCGTCGCCGCCCTGCCCGCGCTGGTGCTGGTGGCTCGCGCCTGGATGCGCGCGCTCGCGGCGGGGCGCCTCGCCCGGGCGGAGATGCTGCAACTGATCGCAGCCCGGGACCTGGGCGACGAGTGGCGGGGCCAGTGGCGCGGACAGGGCCTGGTCGTCGAGATCTTCGGCGGGGGGCGCCACGCGCCGCCCAGCCACACCCTTCGCGCCGCGCTGGCGACGGCCCCCGTCGAGTGGACCTTCCAGCGCGACGCCGAGGGCGTCGGCAGCATCTCGGCTCCGCCCGAGTGGCAGGAGCGCCTCGCGGCCCTTCCCGCGCTCTCCCTGCTCGCAGCGCGGCCCGCGCTCTTCCACCTCGCGTCGCGCCCGTCCCGCGGCGAGGTCGAGGCGCGACTGGCAGGCCCCCCGGGCGGCGTCGACCACCTGCGCGCCAACCTCGACGCGATCTTCGACGCCTGCGCGCTGGTCGCCGCCGCGCGCTGAGCGCCTACTTCGGCAGGCCGTTGAGCAGCAGCGGCAGCAGTTGCTCGGGCGGCATCGCGCGGCCGAACGCGTAGCCCTGGGCCTCTTCGCAACCCTCCGCGATCAGGAACGCGCGCTGCTCCGCGGTCTCGACGCCCTCGGCGACGACGCTGATGCCGAGGCTGCGCGCCATGGCGATGATCGTGCGCGCGATCGCCGCGTCGTCCTCGTCGCCGGGGATGCCCTGGATGAACGAGCGGTCGATCTTCAGGCGGTCGACCGGGAAGCGCTTGAGGTGCGAGAGCGACGAGTAGCCGGTGCCGAAGTCGTCGATCGCCAGGCCGACACCCATCTCGTGCAGCTCGTCGAGCACCCGCCCCGTCGCCTCCGGTTCGCGCATCGCGTAGGTCTCGGTCAGCTCCAGCTCCAGCAGCGCCGGCGGCAGGCCGCTCTCGCGCAGGATCGCGCCGATGCGGGCGGCGAGGTCGGGCCGGTGCAGTTGCGCCAGCGAGAGGTTGACGGTGACGCGGCACGGCGGCGCGGCCGAGAGCTGCCACTCGCGGGCGCGTCGACAGGCGGCCATCAGCACCCAGTCGCCGATCTCCGCGATCAGGCCCCGGCGCTCGGCCAGCGGGATGAACGTCGCCGGCGCGATCAGCCCCATCAGCGGTTCGTGCCAGCGGATCAGCGCCTCGGCGCCGACCACCCGGTTGGTCGCCAGCTCGACCAGCGGCTGGTAGTGGAGCGTGAACTCGTCGCGCTCCAGCGCCAGCTTCAGCTTGTTGGTGATCGCCAGCGCCTCCAGCGCGCGCACGTTGAGCTCGGGGCTGAAGAACTGGCAGGGGTCGCCGCCCTGCTCCTTGGCGCGGCTGACCGCCGAGTTGGCGGCGCGCACCAGGTCCTTGCCGTCGCTGCCGTCCTGCGGGAACGAGCTGATGCCGACCGCCGCCGTCAGCGCCGCGTGCTGCTCGGCGAGCGGGAACGGCCGCGCCATCTCGGCGACGATCTGCTGTGCCACGCGGGCGGCGCTCTGCACCTCGTCGAGCTCCTCGAGCACGACCGCGAACTGGTGGCCGCCGACGCGGGCCACGAAGTCCGCGTCGTGCAGCACCGTGTGCAGCCGCCGCACCGCGATGTCGAGCAGGGTGTCGCCGGCCGCGTAGCCGAGCAGCTCGTCGATCTCCTGCAGGCCCGAGACGTCGACGGTCAGCAGCACCAGCGGCTTGCCCTGCCGCTTCGCGCGCGACACGGCCCCGCGCAGGTGCTCCTCCAGCGACGCCCGGTTGGGCAGGCGGGTGACGGGGTCGTGGTGAGCGTAGAAGTTCATCGCGCGCAGCCGCCGCACGATCAGCCGCATCAGCTCCAGCGCGAAGGCCGGCTGCTGGCGCACCAGCTCCAGGCACGAGGCGCGGTCGATCGCGACCACCTCGCACGGCCGCACCGCGACCACGTTGGCGCTGCGCATCTGCTCGTCGAGCAGCGCCATCTCGCCGACCACCGCGCCTGGCCCCACGGTCTCCAGCACGATGTCGCCGACCTTGATCGCCGCCTCGCCCGAGCGCAGCACGTACATGCTGTCGCCCGGCTCCAGCATGTCGATGATCAGCTCGCCGGGCTGGCGCACCACGACCGGGCTGTTGGGGTCGAGGAAGCTCCGGAAGTCGAGCAGCGCGGCCTTGTCCATGGCGGGCGACGTGAGCCTACCCGGACTGGACAGGGCTTGCTACCGGCGGCCCGCCCGACGAGCTTCAGTCGGCGAGCGGCAGCGCGAGGCTGGCGACCGCCCCGCCACCGGGCCGGTTGGCCAGGCTGACCCGGCCGCCGTGGTCCTCGACGATGCGGCGCACGGTCGCGAGCCCGAGCCCCGTCGCGCCGCGACGCAACGTGAAGAACGGCTCGAACACGCGCGGCAGGACGTCCTCCGCGATGCCGGGGCCGGAGTCGGCGACCTGGACTTCGACCTCGGCCCGGGCCAGGTCGGTCGGCCGCAGGATCGAGATCGCGATCAGGCCGCCCTCGGGCGTGTGGTGGCAGGCGTTCTCGATCAGGTGGGCGAACGCGACCTTGAGCCGCTCCGGTTCCATCCGCACCCGCAGCTTCGGCTCGCCGGTGAGCACGAGGCGCTGGGCTCGCGAGCGGGCGCGCTCGAGCAGCCGCGCCAGCACGTCCTCGACGACGCTCTGCACCGTTCTGGTCGTGGTCGGCGTGCACGGCTGGCCGTAGAACAGCAGGCCCTCGGCCAGGTCGATCATGCGCTGCCGCTCGTGCTCGACCGCCGTCAGCGCGGACGCGATGTCGGGGCGATCGCCCAGCCGCAGGCGCAGCACGTCGACGTTCGCGGAGATCGCGAACAGCGGGTTGCGCACCTCGTGGGCGAACCCCGCGAGCAGCTGGCCGAGCGCGGCCAGGCCCGCATCCTTGCGCACCTCGGTGACGTCGGTGGCGATGCCCGCCAGCGCGTAGGCCACGCCCGCCGCGTCGCGCAGCGGAAACTTGACGGACACGAACTCGTGGAGCCGGCCACCGGCCACGACCGACTCCTCGAACGTGCGCGCGGTCCCCGCCCGCAGCGTCTCCTCGTCGGCCCGGCGCAGCTCGCGAGCGATCTCGGCCGGCAGGAACTCGTCATCGGTGCGCCCGACCCAGTGCGAGGAGGGGGTCCCGAAAAACTCGCACAGCGTCCGGTTGACGTAGAGGTAGCGGCCCTCGATGTCCTTGAGGAAGGCGAGGGTCGGCATGTTCTCGAACAGCGAAGCCAGCTTGGAGCGCTCGCGCGCCAGCTCTTCTTCGGCCCGCTTGCGGCGGTCGATGTCGGTGATCGTGCCGACCACCCGCGTCGGGCGGCCGTCGGCGTCGCGCTGGGCCTGCCCGCGCGAGCGCACCCACTTGAAGTCGCCGGACTTGGTGCGCAGGCGGAACTCGACGTCGTAGAGCTCATCCGTGCCGAGGTGCGCGTCGACGGCCTGTTGCACGCGCGGCCAGTCCTCGGGGTGGATGGCCTTGATGAAGGGCGCCAGCTCGTCGGGGAACTCGTGCGGTTCGTAGCCGAGGATCGCCTTCCAGCGCGGGGAGAGGTACTGGAGGCTGGACCCGATCTCCCAGTCCCACAGGCCGTCCTGGCTGGCTTCCAGTGCGAGCCGGAGACGCTGGACCTCGCCGTCCTCGAGGCTCGCCGGCAACAGGCAGCCGGCCACTCGCCCCGCGCCTCGCTCCGCCGCCGGCGCCAGCGAGAGGTCGTGGGGCAGGCAGCCCGCGATCGCCAGTGCCCGTCGTTGCACCGGGCGCTGCGCGCGAAGCGCTTCCTCGGCGGCGTCCGAGAGCGTCGTCGCGAGCGGCGCGGGCAGCAGGGCGTCCACGGCACGCCCCGTCGCATCCGACCCCAGCCCGAGCAGTTCGAGGAGGCGGGCGCTGGCCCACTCCAGGACGGGCGCGCCCGTCGGCTCGGCGCGCAGCAGGAACGCCGCGACCGGCAACTGCTCGAGCCCAGGCAGCGGGCCACCCGGGTCCGACCCGA
>JAMPXO010000009.1 GCA_023701125.1 Vicinamibacteria bacterium
CCGGAGAACGCCCCCGAGCTGATCGGCGACTCCGCGCACGTCCAGGCCCTGCGCCGCGAGCTGCACGAGGTCCACATCCCGGCCGCGGAGGCGCCGGACCCGGACCCGCTGCTGCTGCTGGGCGAGAAGGGGACGGGCAAGGACCTGGTGGCCCGCTACCTGCGGGCCTACAGCTCGCGGCGCAACCAGCCGTTCGTCGCCGTCAACTGCGCCGAGATCACCGACGAGATGGCCGCCGCGCGCTTCTCGGGCCACAAGCGGGGCGCCTTCACCGGGGCGCTGACGGAGGAGCCGGGACTGTTCCGGGCGGCCCACAAGGGCGTGCTGTTCCTCGACGAGATCGCGGAGCTGAGCCTGCGCGCGCAGGGCACGCTGCTGCGGGCGCTGGAGAACCGGACCGTCGTCCCCGTCGGCGACACGGTCGAGGTGCGTGTCGACGTCCAGGTCGTGATCGCGACCAACCGCGACGTGACCGCGGCGGTCGCCGACGGCAGCCTCAAGGCCGACCTGGCCGACCGCTTCCAGACCCGCGCCATCCGGTTGCTGCCGCTGCGCGAGCGGCCGTGGGACGTGCCCGCGCTGGTGCGCCACTTCCTGGCAGGTCACGAGCGGCGCATGCGCAAGCGCACGCTGGGCCTGACGGAGCCGGCGCTGCGGTTGCTGCTCGGCTACGGCTGGCCGGGCAACGTGCGCGAGGTCGATCGGGTGTGCTCGCTGCTCGTGACGTGGGCCCGGCCGGGCCAGCGGATCGACGACGCACTGCTGCGCCGCGTGCACCCGGCGCTGGCCGAGGCGCCACCGAACCCGCGGGCACAGCCGCTGCTGTTCGAGCAGTCGTCGCTGAAGGAGTCGGTGCGGGCCTTCGAGCGGGAGCTGATCCTGGCGCGCCTGGAGCGCCACGGCTGGAACGTCCGCGCCGCGCGCGAGAGCCTCGACGTGCCGCGCAGCACCTTCCATCGGTACATGACGGACCTGGAGATCGCGGCGCCCGACAGCGTGACGCCGGTGGCCGAAGAATAAGGCGCTACAGCCCGACCTGGCGCGCGAACGCGCCCCAGCGCGGGTCGCCGCGCAGGCTGTCCACGCGCGGATCGGTCTTCAGGTAGGCGATCTTGTCGGAGCGTTCCCGGCGGGCGATCTCGAGCAGCCGGAACGCCTCGTCCCTGCGCCCGAGCGCCGCCTGCACGAGGGCGCGCGGAACCGGGGCCGTGTCGCCCGGCCGGCCGGCCTCACCCAGTTGCGCCGCCAGCGCCTCGGCCTGCGCACGTCGACCCGCCCGCGCCAGCGCCATCACCTGGCCGGGCAGGCCGCTGTCGGCGCCCCACAGCCGGCTCACGTCCCGGTATCCCGCGACGGCCTCGTCGTAGCGTCCTTCTTCGATCGCCACCTGCGCCAGGCAGTCGATCGCCGGCACGAAGTCGGGCGACACCGCCAGCGCGCGCTCGCACTCGGCCCGGGCCTGGCCGTAGCGATGGCCGAAGTACAGGGCGCGCCCGGTGTCGACGGCGATCACCAGCGAGAGTGGATCGAGCTCGCGGGCGCGCGCCAGCGAGGCCACGGCCTCGTCGGTGCGCCCGCGCGCCATCAGGAACTCGGCGTACCAGTGGTGGCCGGTGGCATGGCCCGGCCGGTCCCGGGTCGCGCGCCTGAACGCCGCCTCCGCCTCGTCCCACTCCCACTCGTAGAGGAAGGCGCACAGGGCCAGCACGACGCGGGCTTCGGCCAGTTCCGGGTCGAGTTCCAGCGCGCGGCGGGCCGCCGCCAGCGCGCGAGGGAAGGCGTCGGCGGGCGGCAACACGCTGTAGGCGCCGATCAGGGCCCACGCTTCCGCGAGGCCAGCGTGCAACACGGCCTGCTCCGGGTCGAGTCCGAGCGCGCGGTCGAAGTGGGTCTGGGCCTGGCGAAAGCCCTCCGGCGTGCGCCTGTTCAACTGGTGCCGAGCCTTCAGGTAGAGGGTGTGCGCTTCGGGGTCCATCGCGGCCTGCCGGGCCGTGGAGAGGACGCCGAGCCGCAGCCGGGCGGCGACGCGGCCGGCGACCTCGTCTTCGACGGCCACGACGGCGGCCGGGCGCACGACGTAGCGGTCGCCCCACAACAGCGCTCCGCTGCTCACCTCCACGAGTTCCAGCTCGACGCGGGCCGTGTCCCCCTGCGGCACGACGCGGCCCGTCAGCACCGCATCGACGCCCAGTTCGCGGCCGACCGGGACCGGCTCGCCTTCCCGCCCCTTGAACCGGAAGGCCGTGCTGCGCGCCATCACCTTGAGGCGGGGCAACTGCGCCAATCGGTTGATGACGCCCTCGGCGATGCCCTCACCCAGGTAGTCGAGGTTCGCGTCGCCGGCGGCGTTCGCCAGCGGCAGGACGGCCATCGACGACACGGTGGGCGGCCGCCGCCCATCGAGCCACAGGCCGCCGGCGACGACGGCCGCAACCAGCACGCCGACGGCCAGCAGCGCGCGGAGCCGCCCCCGGCGTGGAGCCTCTGCGACCGCCCCACTCTCGGCGGTGCCGGCCGCGACCGCACCGGGCTGTCGCAGCCGTTGCAGGTCCGCGCGCACGGCGGCCGCGCTCTGGGGGCGCTGTACCGGGTCCTTCTCGAGCAACCCGAGCACGAGCCGATCGACGTCGGCCGTCACCGCAGGGTTGAGGCGGCTGGGCGGCTCGGGCGTGTCCGCCAGGATCGCCTTGAAGCGCTCGGCCGTGCTGGCGCCTGCGAAGGGCAGGCGCGCCGTCAGCATCTCGTACAGCACGACGCCGAGCGAGAAGAGGTCGCTGCGCGCGTCGACGGACTCTCCGCGCGCCTGCTCCGGCGACATGTAGGCGACGGTGCCGACGGCCGTCCCCACGGCCGTGAGGTGATCGTCGGTAGCACCGGCGACCGGCGAGGCTCCGGTCGCGCCGGGCAGCAGCTTGGCCGTCCCGAAGTCGAGGACCTTCGCCTCGCCGCGGTCCGTGACGAACAGGTTCGCCGGCTTCAGGTCGCGGTGGACGATCCCCGCCCCGTGCGCAGCGTCGAGGGCATCCGCGATCTGCTCGCCGAGCGTCAGGGCCTGCTCGACCGCGAGCGGCGTACCGGCGATCGCCTCGCGCAAGGTCTGCCCGCTCATCCGCTCCATCACCAGGTACGGCTGGCCGTCGTGGCTCCCGGTGTCGTGGACGGTGCAGATGTGCGGGTGGCTCAGCGCGGAGGCCGCCCGCGCCTCGCGCCTGAAGCGGTCGAGCGCGACCGGGTACCCGGCGTACTCCGCGGCGAGCAGCTTGATGGCGACGCGGCGGCCGAGTTCCTGGTCCTCCGCCTCGTAGACGACGCCCATCCCGCCGGTGCCGAGCCGGCCGACCACCCGGTACCGTGAGATCGTCGTGCCGATCCGGGGATCGGCGTCGGGGCTCGCGACCGCGGAGTCGACGCCATGGTCGGGCTTCAAGCGGCGTGAACGCGTGGCACGGCACTCGACTCGTGCGAGGAGTCCTGCTCGAAACCACCCATGGCCTGGCAGGCTATCGCCGCCGCCGAGGGACGGTCAAGGCCGACAGACGAACGGCGCGGCCCCGGCCACCGGGGCCGGAACCGCGCCGGTACGTACCGACGATCGCGAAGGCCCTGGAGCTAGAAGCTCCAGCGCGCTCCGAGCTGGATCTGCCGCGCCGCGGTGATCGCGGTCGGCGCGCCGAACACGATCGGCTGGTCGACGCCGCCGATCGCCGCGCTGGGAGCGCGCGTCTGGACGCCGACGACGCGCGAGGAGTTGAACAGGTTGGCCACGTCGGCGAACACGGCCAGGCGATCGGTGCCGCCGCCGAAGCGGAAGATCTTCTCCATCCGCAGGTCGAGCTGGTTCTGGGTGTCGAGCCGGCGGCTGCCGCGCTCCTCCAGGAAGATGCGGCGGCCGGTGCGGAACGGGAAGTTGAGCTGGCTGCTCGAGTACTCCTGGAACGGCGCGTAGGTGGTGCCCGAGATCGTGCGCCAGAAGCCGGTGACGGAGACGTCGACCTTCGGCACCTCGTAGGTGAGGAACACCTTCAGCTCGTGCGGGCGGTCGTTGGTCGGCCGGCCGGCGTTGTTGGTCAGCGCGCGAGTGGCCGACTCGTACAGCGTCGAGGCCCCGTAGGAGTCGAAGCCGTTGTTGTCGGCGCCGCCCTCGGTCTTGCTCGCCACGTACGAGATGCGGGTCGACCAGCGGTTGGTGAACCGCTTCTCCAGGGTGACGATCAGCCCGCGGTACTTGCGGCTGGCGTCGATCCGGCCGAGCACGCTGCCGTCGGCCGCCAGGATCGGGTAGCCGTCGGGGTTGGTGACGAGCTGGTCGGTCTCGGAGGCCGCGCGGTTGACCCAGCGGTAGCCGGGCACGGTGCCGCCGGTCAGCGCGTTGGGCAGGCTGATCGGCTCCCAGCGCGCCGAGGGCAGGACCGAACCCTGCAGGTTCTTGTCCTCGCGCATCAGGCCGACGACCGAGAAGCGCCAGTCGTTGCCGATCGCGCGTTCGAGACCGAGGGTGATCTCGTCGGTC
The DNA here is from genome assembly GCA_023701125.1 of Vicinamibacteria bacterium. Taxonomy (GTDB): domain Bacteria; phylum Acidobacteriota; class Vicinamibacteria; order Fen-336; family Fen-336; genus WYBL01. Next base: position 4,511 of record JAMPXO010000009.1, read on the forward strand.
CGCGGGTGCCTGATGTCGGGATCGATCGCGTACGGCACCGCGGGGATGCGGTTGACCTCGATCGGCCGGCCGCTGGTGGTGTCGTAGCCGACGAAGTCCTCGATACCAGGCAGGGCGCCGCTGTAGGCGAGGAAGAAGATGCCCTCGTAGTACTGGCCGTAGTGGCCGCGGAGCACCGTCTTGTTGTCGCCGGTGAGGTCGAACGCGAAGCCGAGTCGCGGCGCCACGTTCTTCTGGTCGTACACCTTTTCGTCACTGTTGACGGCCGAAGCGCCGGACGGCGCGCCGCGGACCCAGTCGAAGCGCACGCCGGGGTTGAGCGTCAGCCGGTCGCTGACCTTCCACGAGTCCTGCAGGTACACCGACTCGCGTTCGTTCTTGCCCTCGACGTCGTAGCCGTAGTTGTAGGCGTAGTACTGGCCCTTCGAGTAGGCGCTCGTGTAGTCGTAGTAGAAGAGATCATTGACGTAGCCGTAGCGGTTGCGAACCTTCGAACGCTCGACCTCGACGCCGAACTTCAGGTCGTGCTTGCCCCAGCCCTCGGCGAAGTGGGAGATCGAGGCGTTGACCTGGTTGCGGCCGCGGTCGGCGTAGTACGCCCAGCCCTGCGAGTCGGAGTACAGCCCCGTCGAGGCGTCGTAGTGGCCCGGGACGTTCTTTTCCGGGTTCAGGTCGAAGTAGCCCGTCCAGCCGTTGTACTTGATCTCGCTGAACGTGCGCGAGCCGAACAGGTGGCGCCACTGCACGCCCCACACCATCTCGGGCGCATCCTCGCGGTTGGTCAGGTCGTCGGTCGCCAGCAGCGCATCGGCGGCAGGCAGGCCGTTGCGGCCGATGATGTTGTAGTGGTCGAGCTGGAACGTGCCCGTGAAGGTGTCGTTCGGGCTCGGCTGCCAGGTCAGCTTGCTGTTGAAGCGCGGCGACACCTCGTTCAGCCGGGTGATCGCGCTGGCCGGGTCCTGGTCGCGCTCGAAGCGCTGCACGGACAGGAAGTAGAACAGCTCGTCCTTCACCAGCGGGCCCGAGACCTGGCCCGTGAAGTCGAGCAGCTTGTTGAGCTTGGGCGACGCCGCCAGCGACGGGTTCTGGGCGATCTGCGCAGGCGTCACGTTGTCGGTCGCGAGGCTGTCCTCGCTGTAGATGACGTCGAACAGGCCGCCCATGCGGTTGCCGCCCGAGCGGGTGACGGTGTTGACGACCGCACCGGTGAACGAGCCGAACTCGGCGGGTGCGCCGATGCCGCTGACCTGCACCTCCTCGACGATGTTGAAGTTGAAGAAGGTCCAGGCCGAGCCGCCCTCCGGGTCGCGGGTGTCGACGCCGTCGAGCAGCAGCGCGTTGCCCGTGTCGCCGTCACCGCCGAAGGCCGAGCCGCCGTTGATGCCGGGCAGGAAGTTCATCAGGCCGACCGCCGCATTGGTCGGGCGCACGGGCAGGTTGAACAGCAGGTCCTGGCCGAGCTTCTGGTCGCTCGACGAGCTGCTGGTGTCGACCACCGGCGCCTCGCCGGTGACGGTGATCGTCTCGGCCATCTGGCCGACGCCGAGCACGAAGTCGATCTCCGAGGTCTTGCCGATCGAGACCGGGATCGCCGTGCGACCCTTCGGCGTGAAGCCCGACAGCTCGGCCCGGACCTCGTAGCTGCCCGGGTCGAGGCCGACGAAGCGGTAGGCGCCGGAGCCGTCCGTCGTGGCCTGGCGGCTGCCGGTCTTGCTGACCAGCACGACGGTGGCGCCGGGCAGCGCTCCGCCCTGCTCGTCCCTCACCAGGCCCGCGATCGATCCGGTCAGCGACTGGGCCAGTCCGGGCCAGGCCGCCGCCAGGATCGCGAGCGCCGCGAGGTATGTCCTCATCTTGCGCATGGGCTCTCCTTCTCTCCTCAGTTGCGAATCGGCGACTTGACGCGGTCGTTGTCAGCCGAGTACACGGTGTAGCCGGCGGCCGCGACCAGCAGGGTCAGCACGGCCACGCCCTTGCCGGACTTGAAGAAGCCCTTCTCCGTGCCGCTGGCCTGGGCCTGGGCCGGCGCCAGCGCGGCGGCGGGCAGCGCCGCGGCGGCCTTCACGCCCGCGGCGTGGGCCAGGGTCGGGGTTGCGGTTGCGGTTACGGCGACGGGCTCGGGGGCGGGCTCCGCAGCCAGGGCCCGGCTCGGCCCGACCACGGCGGCGAGCGCCAGCGCGCCCACGACGGCGGATCGCAATGACTTGCGCATTCGTCCTCCAGGACTCTGAACAGACGGCTTGAAAACAGGCACGGCCTACGACTCCTCGGCCTCCGCGACCGCGACCAGCGCGTCCTGGGCGAGCGGGCGCTTCATCACGTACAGGCCCCACTGGTACAGCGCGCCGACCACCGGCTTGAGCGACTCGCCGACGGGCGTCAGCGAGTAGCCGGTGCTTCGGCCCGCCTCGAAGCGCACCTCGCGCCGGACCAGCCCGAGGCGCTCCATCTCGGCCAGCTCGCGCCGCAGCGTCTTCTTGCTGATGCCGGCCGTCAGCCGCATCAGCTCGCAGAACGGCCGCGCGCCCCAGAACAGGTGCCAGACGATCAGCGGCTTGTAGCGACCCTCGAGCACGTCGAGCGCGACCTCGACGGGCGTGCGGCCCGCCGCGGCCGGAGCCTCGGCGCGGGGCGACGCGGATGCCGGCCGGCGCACGGGCGGCACGGCGGCCAGCACGGGCGGGACCCGGGGTGTCGGGTACGGGGGGCGCAGCGCGAATGCAGTCGCCATCGTCTCTCCTCCGGTTCGCGGTTCAGCGGTGAACCCACGCTGCGCAACGCAGAGCTCCGCCACCATGAGAGCGGAGTGATCGCGGGATGAGCCGGACCTGAGGCCGGAACCCGCTCGAGGGAGAAGAGTTAGAAGGGAGGGGCTGGCGCCCCTTCACGTCTTGCTACAACTGCGACGGGGGTTCGGGGGCGGAGGAGCGTCCGTCCGCGACGGAGCCCCCGAGGGCCCGAGCGCCGGGCTCTGCCCGGCCCGAGCCGCCCGATCATCGTTCGGGGGCGGAGGAGCGTCCGTCCGCGACGGAGCCCCCGAGGGCCCGAGCGCCGGGCTCTGCCCGGCCCGAGCCGCCCGACGGGTGCTCGAAGTAGTTCAAGCCGCTGGCTTCGCTCGCCCGGCGCAGCATCGACTCCGAGATCGCGTTCGCCTCGCTGACCAGCGCGCCGACGTCGAGGCCGCGGATCTCGCCGCCTTCGACCCGCACACAGCCGTTGACGATCGCCAGGTCCACGGGCGACGGCCAGGGAGAGAAGACGAGCGCCGCCAGCGGATCGGAGGACGCGCCGGCGTACGACAGCCGGCGGGTGTCGATGGCGATCAGGTCCGCAGCCTTGCCCGGCTCGAGGCTGCCGATGTCGTCGCGGCCGAGGCAGCGGGCGCCTCCGCGGGTCGCCATCCACAGCACCTCGCGGGCCGTCACCCACTTCGCCGTGTCCTCGACCAGCCGGTGGGCCAGCAGTGCCTGGCGCAGTTCGGCCAGCATGTTGGACGCGTCGTTGGAAGCCGAGCCGTCGACGCCGAGGCCGACCGGCACCCCCGCCTGGATCATCTTCTTGACCGGCGCGATGCCGGAGCCGAGCCGGAAGTTCGAGGACGGGCAGTGGGCGACGCCCGTGCCGGTCTCGGCGAACAGCACGATCTCCTCGTCGTTCAGGTGCACGCAGTGAGCCAGCCACACGTCGTCGCCGAGCCAGCCCAGCCGGCGCAGGAACTCGACCGGGCGGCAGCCGTAGACCTCTGCGCAGTAGACCTCTTCGTCCCGGGTCTCGGCCATGTGGGTGTGCAGCCGCACGCCGTGCTCGCGGGCCATGTCGAGGGTGCGCCTCATCAGGTCCTCGGAGACCGAGAACGGCGCGCACGGCGCCAGCGCGATCCGCGTCATCGCCCGCGGCTTGGGGTCGTGGTGCTCGCGGATCAGCCGCAGGCAGTCGGCGAGGATCGTTTCCTCGTCCTGGCAGACGTCATCGGGCGGCAAGCCGCCCTGGCTCTGGCCGCGGCTCATCGAGCCGCGCGTCGGCTGGAAGCGCATGCCGACCTCGCGCGCCGCCTCGATCTCGACGTCGATGAAGCGCTCCTGGCCGCGCGGGAACAGGTAGAGGTGATCGGTCGTCGTCGTGCAGCCGGTCAGCAGCAACTCGGCCCAGCCCACCCGCGCCGCGGCCCGCACCGCCTTCTGGTCCCAGTAGCGCCAGACCTGGTACAGCTCGGTCAGCCAGCGGAACAGCGGCGCCTCCTGCACCCGCGGCACGTTGCGGGTCAGGATCTGCGGCACGTGGTGGTGGGTGTTGACGAAGCCGGGCAGCAGCACGCGGCCGCGCAGGTCGATCACGCGCGCGCCCGCCAGCCGGTCGGGCGGCGGCTCGCCTTCGCCCAGCGCCGTGATCGCGTCGCCGTCGACGCGGACCCAGGCGTCCTTCAGCACGCGTTGTGCGTCGTCCATCGTGGCGCACAGCAGGGCGTTGCGCAGCAGCAGGCTCATCGATCGCTCCAGTGGGGGCGGCGCCCCGGCATCGGCCCCTAGCGGCCCTCGAACTTCGGGGCCCGTTTCTCCACGTGGGCCGCGAGGCCCTCGCGGGCGTCGGCCGAGAGGAACAACTGCTGCTGCAGCTCGCGTTCGAGGGCAAGGCCCTCCGCGAAGCTCGCCTCGCCGCCGCTGATCACGGCGCGCTTGATCAGGCCGATCGCCTTCGACGAGCGCTTCGGCGGGATCAGCTCGCGCACCCGCTCGTGGACGGCGGCCAGGAACGCATCCGCGCTCCCGGCCTCGATCACGTCGTGGACGAGACCGGCCTCGCGGGCCGCGTCGAAGTCCATCAGCCGGCCGTGGGCCATCAGCTCGAACGCGCGGGCGCGGCCGAGCAGCCGCACCAGGCGCTGGGTGCCGCCGGTGCCGGGCAGCACGCCGAGGGCCACCTCGGGCAGCCCCAGCTTGCCGGCGCCGCGGCGCGCGATCCGCAGGTCGGCGGCGAGGGCCACCTCGAAGCCGCCGCCGACGGTGTGGCCGTTGAGCGCTGCCACCACCAGCTTGGGCGTCTGCTCCAGCCGCTGCAGGGTCTCGTTGGCGTGCAGGCAGAACGCGTACTTGAAGCCGGGCGTCGCCTTCTGGAGCATCTTGATGTCGGCGCCCGCGCAGAAGAACTTCTCGCCGGCCCCGCGCAGCACGATCGCGTGCACCGAGTCGTCCATGCGCGCATCGAGGATCGCCGCGTCCAGGGCCCGCAGCATGTCGTACGAGTAGGTGTTGGCCGGCGCGTCGTCGAGGGTCAGGGTGAAGATGCCGTCGGCCGTCTGGTCGCGGCGGATGAGGTTGTCGTTCATGGTTCGTTTCGATTCTAGCCTCGCGCTAGGATCGGGAACTTCGCGGAGGGTTCGACATGCGCAAGCCGCCGCCAGCCGACGCGCCGCCCCCGGTGTCCACTGCCGGCTCGCTCTCGATCCGCCTCGGCTGCCCCAAGTGCGGCGCACCGGAGTCGATCGACGACGAGACCGTCAGCCTGCGCTGCGACCACTGCGGCTCGCTGCTGGTCGTCGCGGCCCCCGACCGCACCGAGGTCTACCTCGCGGAAGGCACGGTCGCCGAGCCCGCGGCGCTGCTGGAGACGCTGATCGAGTACCGCGTGCGGGCCCACCGCGCGGAAGTGATCCACCGTTACAAGGACAAGGACGGCAACCCGCCCCCGGAGATCTTCATCGCCGCCCAGCTCGCCCGCTTCGAGTCGAAGCTCCGCGAGCGCGCGCGGATGGTCGAGGCCCACCGCTTCTTCGTGCCCTACTGGCACGTCTCCGGGAAGATCGTGCAGGCCGTGCTCGGCCGCCGTGGCGACGGTCCCAAGTTGACCCGGGTGCGGGCCTTCGCGGTGGAGCACACCGTGCCCGGCTACGACGTCGCCCGCGCCAACCTGCGCGACAAGGGGCTGCGGCTCGCCCGCTCGCGAGTGAGGCCGCTGCTGGCCCAGGACGTCGCCGACCTGAAGGCGTTCGTCGAGGACGCGCCGCTCGCCGAGAGCTCGTGGCGCGAGATCGACCGCTACCGCGGGCGCGATCTCGAGCGCGGCATCGAATCCGTCGCGAAGAGCGGCCAGTTCCTGTTCCAGCACCGCGTGCTCGTCTATCGGCCCTACTGGGTGGCGCTCGCCGAGGCCGACAAGGGGCCGGAGTGGGTGCTGTTCGACGGCGGCTTCGGCACCGTCGCGGGCTATCCCGACGCGGCCGAGGCGCGCGCGCTGCGGCAGCAGGCCCGCCACGACCCGCTGGGCGCGGGCGAGGCCGCGTACCGCCGGATCGTCGTCGCCGCCTCGCGCTGTCCCGACTGCGGCCACGAGCAGGCCTTCGACCCGCGCGACCACGTTTCCGTGTGCCCCAACTGCCACCTCGCGCTGGAGCCGCGGCCCGCGGGCATCGCGGTCACCGGCTACGACCACGTCGTGCCGCAGACCGGGGCTTCGCTCGACGCCACGTACGTGCCCGTGTGGAGCTTCCCGTTCGAGCTGCGGATCGGCAAGGCCGCGCCGATCACCACTCTGCCCGCGTGGGGCCAGGCCGTGATCGCCGGTGGCCTGCCCGCGCCTGCCGCGCTGGCGGGCGACCGCCTCCACGTACCGGCGCTGCGGCTGCTCGGCACGGAGCCGGGCGACGAGGTGTTCAAGGCGATGGCCGAGTGGCTGCACCGCGACCCGCCGCGGGTGGCCGACGGCAAGCTGCCGCTCGGTGGCCGGCCGCGCTTCGTCGGTGCCGCGTTGTCCGAGGCCGAAGCCCGCGAGTTGGGCCCGTTCGTGCTGCTGGGCGCCTGCGGCAAGGCGGCGGCGGCCCGCCTCAATGCGATGGGCCTGAAGCGCGCGCTGTTCGACGCGGCGCTGAGCCTGGGCCCCGGCCGTCTCTTGATGCTGCCGTTCGCTCGCAACGCGGAGGGCGACCTCGCGGCCGGCGGCAACGCGGTTCGCGTCCCACGCCTGCTGCTCGAAGGCGGCGAAGCGCTGGAGCAGATGCGGGCGACGGTCTGGAGCGAGGCCGCGAAGTAGGGCGTCGCGCGCTCGCGTCCTCTAGCGAAGTTCCTTGACCGTCGAGCCGCCCTGGACGCGAGCGGTGAACGACTCGCCGACCGCGAGCTGCTGCCAGCGCTCGCAGCCGAGGTCGGAGCGGTAGGTGCGGCTGGCGCCCTTCAGCACCGCGATGCACTCTTCCTTGCGCGCGCCCTCGCGCTCGTTCCGGTCCAGGTCGAGCTGCGGCCAGTAGCGTTCTTCGCCGCCCGGGCCGTCGGCCTTCTCGGTGCGCACCGTGACCCAGCGCTCGACCTCCCACGCCGCGCGCGTGTCCTTCACCTCGCGCTCGTCGTAGACGGGCTGGTCCTCGTAGACGTCCTCGAAGAAGCCGTTGCCCTTGTCGCGGACGCCGGTCTTGACCCGCTCGGTGCCGACCTGCACGCGCTCGGTCGAGCGTACCGCCTGCCAGCGGTTCAGGACCCGGGCGCCGCTCGGGCGCTCGTCGAGCCAGCCCTCCTCGCGCACCGTCTGCAGCGCCTCGACGTCGATGCTGCGCGACCACTCGAGGTTCTCGACGGTGACGGGCTCGTCGCTCTCGCGGAATGCGAAGTAACCGAGGCCGGCGCAGAACGCCAGGCCGAGCAGCAGCAGCCCGACGACCCACTTGAAGCAGCCCGAGGATGAAGCGGCCGGCGCCGGCATCGCGGGCACCGGGCCTGCCAGCGGGATCTCCTTCACCTCGCGGGCGCGCGCCTGCTCCCGTTCGGCGCCGCACTGCTTGCACTTCTTCTCGAGCGCCGGGTTGGAGGTGGAGCAGTACTCGCAGAGCCACTCCGCGCCCGCCTCGGCCCGGCGCAGCAGCTCGGCGTCGGTGACCTCCGCCGCGTCCTCCTCGAGGAAGAACGTGACGTTCTCGTCGCGGGTCGCCCCGCAGCCCAGGCACGCGAGCTGGGAGCCGCGCTCGACCCGCCCGCAGTTCGTGCAACGCCACTTGCCTTCCCGAATCGCCATACCGGGGGCGAACGCTACGAGCGGAACGGCCGCGGGTCAAGGCGCCGGCCTCAGGCGGGGCCGGGCTCCAACAGCGCTCGCAACGTGGCCTCGTCGACGCGGTGGCGGGCGAGTTCGTGCCCGTCCCGCATCAGCACGGGGATCTCGAAGATGTAGCGCCGCTCGAGCTCGGGGTCGTCGGCCACGTCGACCTCCTGCAGCGGCAGCCCCAGCGGACCCGCGACAGCGAGCACGACGGCGCGCATCTCGTCGCAGAGGTGGCAGCCGGGTCGGCCCACCAGCACGAGCGGGCTCCGGCTCACGACCGCGCCGTCGCCCCAGCCGCGGCCCGGGGCAGGATCCTGGCGCGGACGGGCGAGAGGATGAAGGGGCTCGCGGCGCGCGGCGCGCCCCCAGGGGCCGAAGCGGTCGCAGCCATGGAGCGATCAGGTTAACAACGCGCGGCCGCGGCGGGCAAGGCGATCCCCCGACCGAGCGGCTAGAATGCGCCCTTCGATGGCCTGGGGAGTGCAAACCGCGCTCGCCGCCCTGCCGGTGCAGCCGGCGGCGGCGCTCCGAAGATCGTGGGCCGAAGGCTACGGAGCGCCCCAACTCAAGGCCGACGCGATGGCCGGCGCCGTGGTCGGTATCGTGGCGCTGCCGCTGTCGATGGCGCTGGCGATCGCCTCCGGCGTCGCCCCCCAGCACGGGCTCTACACCGCGATCGTGTCCGGCTTCCTGATCGCGCTGCTCGGCGGCTCGCGGGTCCAGGTCTCGGGCCCGACCGCGGCCTTCGTCGTGATCCTGGCCCCGATCGCCACCCGCCACGGCCTCGGCGGCCTGCTGGTGGCCACCGTGCTCGCCGGCCTGATGCTGATGGCGATGGGCCTCGCCCGCTTCGGCAAGCTGATCGAGTTCGTGCCGTACCCCGTCACCACCGGCTTCACTGCCGGCATCGCAGTCGTGATCGCGACCCTGCAGGTGCGCGATTTCCTGGGCCTCGACGTGGCGAAGATGCCCGAGCACTTCCCCGAGCGGGTCGCAGCCCTGTTCCACGCGCTGCCGACCGCCCACCTCTCGGACGTCGTGATCGGCGGGCTGACGCTGGCCATCCTGCTGCTGTGGCCGCAGGCCTTCCGCCAGGTGCCGGCGCCGCTGGTCGCGCTGCCGCTGGCGATCGTCGCCGCCGCGCTGATCCAGAAGCTGATCCCCGGCATGCACGCGGCGACCATCGCCGACCGATTCGCCTACGACGCCGGCGGCGGCCTGATGGCGCCCGGCATCCCGCGCCTGCCGCCGCTGCCCGGCCTGCCGTGGAACTTCCCCGGCGGCGACGGCGCGCCGCTCGGCCTCGACTTCGCGCTGATCCGCGACCTCGCCCCGTCCGCGTTCGCGATCGCGATGCTGGGCGCGATCGAGTCGCTGCTCTCGGCGGTCGTGGCGGACGGCATGACCGGCCACAAGCACGACCCCGACGCCGAGCTGTTCGCCCAGGGCGTGGGCAACCTGGTCGGCCCGTTCCTGGGCGGCTTCGCGGCCACGGGCGCGATCGCGCGCACCGCGACCAACATCCGCTCCGGTGCGAAGACCCCCGTCGCCGCCATGATCCACGCGCTGATCGTGCTGGCGGCGGTCGTGCTGCTGGCCCCGCTGCTCGGCATGCTGCCGATGGCCGCGCTCGCCGCGCTGCTGTTTGTGGTGGCGTGGAACATGAGCGAGGCCAAGCACTTCGGCCACACGCTGCGGGCCGCGCCGCGGGCCGACGTGATCGTGCTGCTGCTCTGCTTCGGGCTGACCGTGGTCTTCGACATGGTGGTCTCGGTGACGGTCGGCGTGCTGCTCGCCTCGCTGCTGTTCATGAAGCGGATGGCCGAGGTCAGCGGCGTGCGACTGGTCGAGCCCGACGAGCACCCGCGCGGCGAGCCGCTGCCGCGCGGCGTGCTGCTGTACGAGGTGGCCGGCCCACTGTTCTTCGGCGCGGCGCAGAAGGCGATGAGCGCGCTGGAGACCGTCAACCCCGGCGTGCGGGTGGTGCTGCTCGACCTGCGCGCCGTGCCGGCGATGGACGCCACCGCGATGGTCAACCTGGAGTCCGCGTTCGAGCGCCTGCACCGCCACGAGGTGCTGATCGTGCTCGGCGGCGTGCAGCCGCAGCCGCTGCGGGCGATGGCCCGCGCCGGCTGGAGCGGCCGCAAGGGCCGGCTGCTGATCTACCGCTCGTGGGACAAGGCGGTCGCCGAGGTGCGGCAGGCTTTCGGATGAGCGTCCCGCTCCCGCGCCGCGGCTTCCTGGCCAGCCAGCTCGCGGCTACGCGTGGGAGTCGCGGCTCGATTTCTCGTTCCGGCTGACCGAGATCACGCCCCCGCGCTGACGCCCCGCGCTACCATCGGCGGCCAATGAGCGAACCCTTCGCCGCCTGGCCCAAGACCGAAGTCCACCTCCACCTCGAGGGCACCGTGTCGCCCGAGACGCTGTGGGACCTGGCGACGCGCAACGGTGTCCCACTTCCGGCTGCGTCGCTCGCGGAGCTGAAGGCCCACTACGCGTTCGACGGCTTCGACCGCTTCCTCACGCTGTGGCTCGCGATGTGCCGCTCGTTGCGTCAGCCGCGCGACTACGAGGAGATGGTCGACGGCTACCTCGCCGAGTGCCGGCGCCAGAACGTGCGCTACGTCGAGGCCCACTTCACGCCCTACAACCACGAGCGCTTCGGCTTCGGCGGCCGCCGCGCGCTGGACATCGTCTGCGACCGGCTGCGCGCGGCCGAGGCCGCGGGTGGCCCGGTCACCCGGCTGATCCTCGACATCCCCAGCGAGTCGGTGCCCGAGAGCGGCCCGTACACGATCGAGTTGCTCGAGCAGATCGCCGAGCCGCTGGTGGTCGCGATCGGCCTCGGCGGCCCCGAGGAGGGCTTCCCGCGGGCGCTGGTCGCCCCGTTCTTCGAGCGCGCGCGGGCGGCCGGCTACCCGTGCGTCGCCCACGCGGGCGAGACGGCCGGCGCGTCGTTCGTGCGCGAGGTGGTCGAGCTGCTGAAGGTCCGCCGCGTGCAGCACGGCATCCGCGCGCTGGAAGACCCGGCGCTGGTGCAGGTGCTGGCCGAGCGCGAGATCTGCTGCGACGTGGCGCTGACCTCGAACTCGCTGCTGACCATCCACCGCGAGATCGCCGCCCACCCGTTGCCCGCGCTGCTCGCGGCGGGCGTGCCCTGCACGCTGTCCACCGACGACCCGCCGTTCTTCGGCACCGACCTCGACCGCGAGTACGAGCTGGCCCACCACGTGCTCGGCCTCGACCCCGCCACGCTGTGGCAGCTCAACCTCAACGGCCTCCGCTTCGGCCTCGCCGACGTAGCACTGCGCCGCCGCCTGCTCCTCGAGTTCGCGGCCTGGCGCCAGGAGAACCCGTGACCCGAAACACCCTCGCCGCCTTCGCCCTTGGCGCCCTGCTCGCCCCCGTCGCCACGGCGCAGACGTCGCCATTCCTGCCCGACGCCCTGCACCGCGCGCTGGTCAACGAGATCTCGGGCGACCGCGCGTTCGAGCACGTGCGCCACCTGTCCCACTTCCACCGCACGGGCGGCAGCCACGACTTCTTCGCGGCGACCGAGTACCTGCGCGGCGCGGCGGCCGCGGCCGGCCTGAAGGACGTGGCCCTCGTGCGCCAGAAGTGGCCGGGCGCGCACGCCTGGAGCGCGACGTCGGGCGAGGCCTGGGTGCGCGGCCCCGAGGAGTGGAAGCTCGCGTCCTACGGCGAGATCGCCCTGTCGGTGGCGGACAACAGCCGCACGACCCACGTCAAGGCCGCACTGGTCGACGTCGGCGCCGGCGTGACCGACGCGGACTACGAGGGCCGCGACGTGAAGGGCAAGATCGTGCTGGCCTCCGGCGCACCCGGCAAGGTCACCGAGCTGGCGGTGTGGAAGCGCGGCGCGCTGGGCATCGTCTCATCGGTCACCAACCGCAAGGAGGCGTTCGACGCCCCCGATCAGGTCGCGTGGGCGCGGGTGCCGTACGAGGCGAAGGGGATCGAGGGCGTGGCGGACGGCACCCCCGGGACCTTCGCGGTCGTGATCTCGCCGCGCCGCGCGCGCACCCTGCAGAAGCTGGTCGCCGCGGGCCCGGTCGAGGTCGCGGTCGACATCGAGGCGTCGTTCGCCGAGCCCGCCGAGCAGGCCTACGTCGAGGGCTACATCCGCGGCAGCGAGCCGGGCGAACCGCAGGTGGTGCTGACCGCTCACATCCAGGAGGAGATGACCTCCGCCAACGACGACGGCTCGGGCTGCGGCAACCTGCTGGAGATCGCCCGCGCGCTCGACGTGCTGATCGCGGAGGGCCGCGTGCCGCGGCCGCGGCGCGACATCCGCTTCTGGTGGGTCAACGAGTTCTCGAGCGAGGAGCAGTGGTTCCGCGAGAACCCCGAGGCCCCGCGCAAGATGCTGGTGGCGCTCAACCAGGACATGGTCGGCGCCCGCCAGAGCCAGGGCGGCCGCGTGCAGTACGCCTCGCGGCTGCCGTGGAGCCTGCCCCACGCCCTCGACGACGTGATGGAGAGCGTGCTGACCGCGGTCCGCGACGGCAACAACGAGCTGCTGACCATGCGCGGGCAGAAGATCCCACAGCCGTTCTCGAAGGAGATCGTCGCGGTCAAGGGCTCGCGCGAGCCGTTCCACGCGCGGATGGTTCCCTACTTCGGCAACACCGACCACCACGCGTTCACGCCCGCCCGTATCGGGGTGCCGGCCACGACGCTCACCAACTGGCCCGACGAGTTCATCCACTCGACGGGCGACGAGCTCGACAACATCGACGCCACCCAGCTCGAGCGCAACGCGGTGGTGATCGCCGCCGTGGCCTGGTACTTCGCCAACGTCGGCGAGGCCGACGCGCCGCTGCTGGCCACCCAGGTCGCCGCGGGCGCCCGGGCGCGTGCCGCGCTCGACTTGCGCACCGCGCAGGCCCACCTGGCCCAGGCGAAGCCGGAGGAGCGTGCGGCCGCATTTCGGGCGGCGCGCAACCTGGTCAGCCAGGCGTACGCGAAGGAGTTGAAGGCGCTCGGTTCCGTGCGCCGCTTCGCCGGCAAGGGCCGCGCCGCCGAACTGGTCGCCGCCTTCTCGCAGCGCTTCGAGGGCGCCCGCGCCGCCGACTTCGAGGCGCTGGAGCGCGCCTTCACCGCCTTCACCGGTCAGCAGCCGCCGAACGTCGCGCTCTCCGCCGAGGAGCGCAAGATGGCCGAGGAGGTCTACGCCCCGCTCAAGGACCCGGTCGCCTGGGAGTCGGCGATGGACAAGGCCAAGCTGCCCTCGGGCCTTCACCCGATCGTGCGCTTCGAGATCCTCAACCTGGCCGACGGCCGGCGCACGACGCTCGAGGTGCACGACGTCGTCGCCGCCCAGGCGCTTTCGGCCGGCGCCTGGTACTACGGGACTGTGACGCCGGCTCAGGTCAAGGCCGTGCTCGAGGCCGCCGCGACCGCCGGCGCTTACACCCGCAAGGGTCGCTGAGCCGTGATGTCCGAAGCGCCAGCCCTGCCCACCTTCGCCGACGTCGAGGCCGCCGCGACCCGACTGAAGGGCCTCGCCCACCACACCCCGGTCGCCAGTTCGCGCACGCTGGACGAGCGGCTCGGGGCCCGCGTGTTCCTCAAGTGCGAGAACCTGCAGCGCGCCGGCGCGTTCAAGTTCCGCGGCGCGGCCAACGCCCTGCTGCAGCTCGACCCCGCCACCCGCGAGCGCGGCGTGCTCGCCTTCTCCTCGGGCAACCACGCCCAGGCGATCGCGCTCGCCGCGCGCCTGCTCGGCTCGAAGGCGACGGTCGTGATGCCGACCGACGCGCCGGCAGCCAAGCGCCGTGCCACCGAGGGCTACGGCGCCCGGGTCGTGCCCTACGACCCGGCGACCGAGAACCGCGAGGAGATCGCGCGCGCGATCGCGGAGCGGGAGCGGCCGGCGCTGATCCCACCCTACGACCACCCGCACGTGATCGCGGGCGCGGGCACGGCGGCCTGCGAGCTGATCGACGAGGTCGGCGCGCTCGACCTGCTGCTGGTGCCGTGCGGCGGCGGCGGGCTGCTCTCCGGTTCGTCGCTGTCGGCCCGCGCGCTGGCGCCCGCCTGCCGCGTCGTGGGCGTCGAGCCCGAGGCCGGCGACGACGCCAACCGCTCGTTCCGCAGCAAGACGCTGCACACGGTCCACAACCCGCGCACGATCGCGGACGGCGCGCGCACGCCGTCGCTGGGCAAGCTGACCTTCCCGCTGGTGATGGCCAACGTCGACGACATGGCGACCGCCAGCGACGCGCAACTGGTCGAGGCGATGCGCTTCGTCTGGGAGCGGATGAAGCTGGTGGTCGAGCCGACGGGCGTACTCGGCCTGGCCGCGGCGCTCGCGGGCACCGTGCCCGTGCGCGGCCTGCGCGTGGGCGTGATTCTCTCCGGCGGCAACGTGGACCTGGCGGATGCGGGAAGGTTGTTCGCGACGGCCTGAGCGGCCGTCGGGTGGTCAGTCGAGCGGCGACGGCGAGACCAAGGGCGCGACTTGCGATCGCGTCGCTTCGGCCACCGCCACCGCCGCAGCCGCCGTCTCACGGTCCGGCCAGAACTCCACGTCGTAGCGAGAGTCGACGCCGTGGCTCGTGAGCTCCCCCAACTCCAGGTCAGCTAGCTGGAGCGACAGCTCGAGCCGCACGGCGCTTTGCGCGAGTTCCTCCAGGTCATGCGTTCTCGGAATCGCGTGGCCGCGAAGCGCCAGCACTGCCTTCAGGTACTTCTCCGCGGCCTGTCGGGCATGAAAACAGGCGGTGTCGTAAGGCCCCTCACTGGCGAGCGTCCGTCGCGCGTCCGAGATCACTGTCGCCCTTGCGGATCCAGCCGTCCGCGAGACCCCGCTGATCCTTCATCGCGGATACAGGGTTCTCCCTGCCGCCAGGATAGACGTGATGAACGCGTTCGGGACGTCTCGCCACTCGGCGATCTCCTGCGGCGTCCAGACCACGATGTCCTTCGAAGGAAACAGCCCCAGCAGCGCCCGCCGATAGCGGCCCGCCCGCCGATGGCGAGGGAGATCGGAGTCCTCCACGATCAACAAGTCGAGGTCGCTGTCAGGGCTCGCGTCCCCGCGCGCGTGGGACCCGAAGAGCACAATGCGGCTCGGGCTGCCCGACGCGACGATGCGGGCGACGGCCTCGTCGAGGAGAGCCTCCGTCACGGGTGGGTACTCGACAGCAGCGAGCATGGGACATTGTAACGAGGCTATTCGCCTAGCGCAGCGCCTCGCGGACGCAGATCCGCAGCGCTCTCTCGACCGTCTCCAGCGCCAGGCTGGGAGCGCCGGGCTTCGCGGCCGCCTGCTGCGGCGAGTACGGGATGTGGATGAAGCCCGCGCGGGTCGACGCACCCTGCTCCGTCAGCCGGTGGCACAGCGCGAACAGCACCGCGTTGCAGACGAACGTGCCGGCCGTGTACGAGACCTCCGTCGGCACGCCCGCGTCGCGCAGCGCGGCGGCCAGCGCCTTGACCGGCAGCGGCGCGAAGTAGGCCGCGGGCGCATCCTCGACCACCGGCACGTCGACCGGCTGCGCGCCCGCGTTGTCGCGGATGCGGGCATCGCAGAGGTTGACCGCGACGCGCTCCAGCGAGATGGCGGCCCGCCCCCCTGCCTGGCCGACGCACAACACCAGCGTCGGCTGGTGACGCGCCATCGCCCGGAACAACGCGCGCGGCGCGCGCGCGAACTCCGTCGGCAGTCGCGCGACAGCCACGGTGTGGCCGGCGATGCGCGCCCCGCGCAGGCGCTTGACGGCCTCCCATGACGGGTTGACGCGCTCGCCGTCGAACGGGTCGAAGCCCGTCAGCAGCACGGTCTTCATCGGGCCTCCACTCAGCGGAAGACGATCACGTACATCAACACGACGTTGACGCCCAGCAGCGCCAGGCCGGTCGGGGCCTGGGCCCGGATCACGGCGTGCGGGTCCTTCAGCTCCAGCAGCGCGGCCGGCACGATGTTGAAGTTGGCGGCCATCGGCGTCAGCAGCGTGCCGCAGTAGCCGGACAGCATGCCGATCGCCGCCATCGACGCGGGCTCCGCGCCGTGCATCTTGACCAGCAGCGGCAGGCCGATGCCCGCGGTCATCACCGGGAAGGCGGCGAACGCATTGCCCATCAGCATCGTGAACAGCGCCATCCCGACCGCGTAGGCGATCACGCACGCCAGCCGGCTCTCGACCGGGATCACGGCCGACACCCCGCGCGCCAAGAGGTCGCCCACGCCCGACACCGCGAACACGGCGCCCAGCGCCGCCAGCATCAGCGGCAGCACGCAGGCCCAGCTCATCGCCTCCAGCAGCTCGCGCGCCGCGTGGACCGCGTCGCCCGGGCCGCGCCGGGTCAGCGCCGCCGCCGCGGTGACGGCCAGCGCGCAGGCCAGGGCCAGCGCCCACAGGGTCTGGATCTGCGGCTCGACCAGCGGCCGGCCGTTCCACGTCGCGTTCCGCAGCACGAGCAGCAGCAGCACGGTCGCGGCCGGGATCGCGAGCGCGGGGCCGAACAGGCGATGGCCGAGTCGAGCCGCGGACGCCACCCGCTCCGCGGCCGGGTCTTCCTGCCGCGGCCCGCGGGTGACGCCGCCGGAGCCCGCCAGCAGAGCGAGCGCCACCGCGATCGCCCCTGCCGCGTGCGGCCCCATCACATCGCCGGCGAGGAACAGCAGCGCCAGCAGGCCCCAGAACGCGCCGCTGGCCTTCCGCCGCGGGTTGCCGGGGTCGCGGCTCACGTGCCAGGCGGCGCCCGCGAGCAGCGCGCCGATCGCGAGATAGATCGGCAGCAGGGTCACGAGCGCTCCCCCTCGCCGGGGGGCGCGGCGCGTTCGGCCTCGGCCTCGCGGGCGAGCCGGGCGTCGAGCCGCGACAGCCGGAAGCCGTGGATCAGGAACGCGGCGATCGCGGTCGGCAGGCCCCACAGCGCGATCCGGATCGGCTCGACGACGATCCCGTTCGTCTCCAGGAAGCCCTGGATCAGCAGCACGGCACCGAAGGCCACGAACACGTCCTCGCCGAAGAACAGGCCGACGTTGTCGGTGCCGGCGACCAGGCCCAACAGCCGCTCGCGGGTGCGCGGCGGCAGCGGGCCGCTCCTTTTCGCGGCCGCCGCCTCGGCCATCGGCGCGATCAGCGGCCGCACCGTCTGGGCGTGGCCCGCGATGTTGGTCAGGCCCAGCATCGACAGCGCCTGGCGCAGCGCGAGGTAGGCCAGCAGCAGCCGGCCCGCGGTCACGGCCCGCAACCGCGCGATGAAGGCCTGGGCGTGCTCGCGCAGTCCGGAGCGCTCCAGCAGACCGATCACCGGCAGCGTCAACACGAACAACAGCAGGTAGCGGTTCTTGAGCACGCCCTCGCCGAGCAGCCGCAGCACCTCGTCGGGCGGCAGGCCCGCGAACAGGCCCGTGGCCAGGCCGGCGACTACGACCACCATCAGCGGGTTGAGGCGCAGCGCGAAGCCGACGACGACCAGCGCGACGCCGAGCAGTGGCCAGGCGTTCATGCAGCCTGCCCCGGCGCGGCGACGGCGAGCCCCGCGGCGGCCAGCGCCTCGCGCAGCGCGCGGGCGAACACCGCGGCATCTGGCCGGTCGCCGTGAACGCAGATCGTGTCGGCGCGCAGGTGCACCACGCCGCCGCCACGGGCCGCAACCTCGCCGCGCAGCGCGATCCCCACCGCCTGGGCCGCGGCCTGCACCGGGTCCTCGATCACCGCGCCCGGCCGCGAGCGCGGCGTCAACTGGCCGTCGGGCTCGTAGCCGCGGTCGGCGAAGGCCTCCTCGGCGACCGCCAGGCCTGCCGCGCGCCCTGCCGTGATCAGCGCGCTGCCGGCCAGCCCGAACAGCACCAGCCCGCGGTCGAACGCGGCCACGGCCGACGCGATCGCCGCCGCCAGGGCCGCGTCGCGGGCGGCCATGTTGTACAGCGCGCCGTGCGGCTTCACGTGGGCCACCCGCGCGTCACAGGCGCGCGCCACGCCGGCGAGCGCGCCCAGCTGGTAGAGCGTGAAGGCGTGGGCCTCGTCGGGCGTCACCTTCATCTCGCGACGGCCGAAGCCCTGCAGGTCGGGCAGCGCGACGTGGGCGCCGATGCGCACGCCGTGACGGGCCGCGGCGCGCACGGTCGCCAACATCACCTGCGGGTCGCCGGCGTGGAAGCCGCAGGCGACGTTGGCGGAGGTGACGAACGGCAGCACCGCTTCGTCCTGTCCCATCGTCCACGCCCCGAAGGACTCGCCGAGGTCGCAGTTGAGATCGATCGTCCCGCTCATGCCCCCCTCCGTCGACTGGCGATCGCCGCGCTCCGCTCCTGGAGGGCCCGCTGCCGCGCGTGCCACGCCGCCGCCGCCGCCTCGGGTTCGACTGGCGTGAGCCGCACCTCGTCACCCGCCCGCAACTGCATCGCGCGATCGAGGTCGGCGCGAATCACGTGGGCGACGATCGGGTACCCGCCCACGGTCTGGGCGTCGACCCCGAGCAGCACCGGGCGTCCACCCGCCGGCAGTTGCAGGCAACCCGGCAGCACCGGCGCGGAGACCCGGTCGGGCGCCACAGCCAAGGTGAGCGCGGGTCCGTCGAGCGTCACGCCCATGCGGTCGGAGTCGGAGCCGACGCTCCACGTCGCCGCGAAGAGCGCAGCGCGGGACGCCGGAGCCACCGCTGCGAGGTCGGCGCCCGGCAGTACCCGCAAGAGCGCGCGGTCGCCCAGCGCGTCGAGCGGGTGGATCGACCACGGGGCGGCGGACACCGCGGCATTCTGCCCTGCCGCGCGCCGCGGCGACGGAGTCTTCCCGGCGCTGGAAGCCGACGCCGCCTGCTCGGCCAGCACGTCGCCCGGGCGCAGGGCACGGCCCGCGAGGCCGCCGAAGCCGCCCCGGCGGTCCGTGCTGCAGCTACCCATCACCTGCAGCACGTCGAGCCCGCCTGCGACGGCCAGGAAGGCGCGCGCGCCGCGGGTGACGCGACCCAACTCGAGCACGGCGCCCGCGGGCAGCGCGACCGGACGCCATCCCGGCACCGCTCGCCCCGCGCACCGGGCCTCGACCTCGCCGCCCGTCAGCGCGATCACCGCGGGCGCGCCGAAGCGCAACCGCGGCCCCAGCAGCGTCAGCTCCAGCCCCGCGGCCTCCGGGTCGTTGCCGACGAGGCGCTGGGCGAGGACGTGCGCGGCCTGGTCGGCGGCCCCCGCGTGGACCACGCCGAGGTGGCGCAGACCGGGGCGCCCGCGGTCCTGCACGGTCGTCAGCAGGCCGGCCGTGAGCACCTCGATCACGGCGCGACCTCGACCAGAGCCGTGTCCAGCTCCGCCGCAGCGGTCGCGCGGAAGCGCACGTGGTCGCCGGGCAGCAGCAGCGAAGGCGGCTCGCGGTGCGGCTCGAACAGCACGGCGGAGGTGCGCCCGATCAGCCGCCAGCCACCCGGCGAGTCGCGCGGGTAGATGCCGGCCTGGGCCCCGCCGATCGCCACCGCGCCACGCGGCACGAGCGGGCGTGGCGCAGCGCGGCGCGGCATCGCCAGCGCGGGATCGAGGCCCAGCAGATATGGGAAGCCCGGCTGGAAACCGAGCAGGGCCACCGTGTAGACGCCGCCAGCATGGCGAGCGATCACCTCGTCGACCGACAGGCCCGCGTGGGCGGCCAGCTCGGCGAGGTCCGGGCCGTCGTAGCAGCACGGCAGCGTGACCGTGCGCACGGCGCCGGCGGCGCGGGCGGCGTGCGGACCCGGGACCGCCACCCGCACGAGCTCCGCGAGGACCGCCTCCGGATTGCCCGCGGGCGCCAGCGCGACGGCGACGCTCGCATACGCGGGCACGACGTCGGCCACGCCCGGGATCGCGGCGGCCCGCACGGCTGCGGCCAGCGCGTGGGCCCGCGCGTTGGCCACGGCGTCGAGCGTGGTGGCGAAGACGAAGACGAACCCGGAGTCCCCGAGCGGCTGCCAGCGGCCCATTGCGCGCGAGTCTAGTGCGCTCCCCGCCCGCGACGCGAAATCCCGTGCTTCGCCCTGCTGACGAGCGTACGATCCGCGCACCCACTCGACCAAGAAAGCGTGAGCCCATGAGCGATGCCTGGTGGTACGCCGAAGGGGAGAACCGCATGGGCCCGGTGCGAACCCGGGACCTCGGCGCCCTGCTCCGGGGCTCGCTGCCCGCGGGCACGCTCGTCTGGCGCGAGGGCTTCCCCGACTGGAAGCCGGCGGACCAGGTGCCCGAGTTCCGCGCCTGGCTGGCGCCGCCGCTCGCGGCCGCGGCGTCTCACGCGGCCGGCGAGGAGGCCCCCACCTGGAACCCGATCCGGCTGGTCAGCCGATCCCTGGCCACGGGAGGTCGTTTCGACCGCAACGAGTACCTGCTCGCGAACCTGACCGCCATGGCGCCCGCGCTGCTGATCGAAGGCCTGGCCTTCTGGAAGACGCTGTCCGGCGAGCCGGCGCTCGTCGCCCATTGGCAGACCGTCGTCCGGCTGGTCTGGATTCTGACCGCCCCGATCTGGTTCTTCGTCGGGATCGGCAGCATCCTGCGCCGACTGAACGACCTCGGGAAACCGGGTTGGTGGCTGGTCGGCGCGTTCCTGCCTGGCGTCAACGCGATCGTCGGGTTGTACCTGCTGTTCACCCCGGGTGAGCCCTGGACTCCCGGCAGCGCCCGGTCGCCTGGAGGGCCCGCGCCACCGGCCGCCGGCCGCTCGGTCGCCTCGACGGTCGTGCTGGTGGGCGGCCTCGGCTGCCTCGGCGTGATGGGCCTCGGCATCGTCGCCGCGATCGTCGTCCCTTCGCTCGCGCGAGCCCGGCAAGCCGCCAACGAGGCGGGCGCGCTCGGCGACCTGCGCGCCATGGTCGCCGCGCAGAAAGCCTACGCGCTCGTCAACGGCAGCTTCTTCGAGGGCGACGGAGCGTGCCTGAGCGCTCCGACCAGGTGCCTGGCGGGCTACAAGGGCGCGCCGCTGCTGGACCCGGCCGTGGTCGACTCCGCACGTAACGGCTATCGGTGGGAGATCTATCGTGGCCAGGTGTTCGCCCCCGGCACGGCGCCCCTGGGGCGCTCGCCGTCGAGCACCAACGCCTTCGCCTTCGTCGGCGTGCCGCTCTCGGACCTCCACGGCCGCCGCCTGTTCTGCGCCGACTCCTGGGGGGCCCTCTGCGCCGCCGACACCGGACCACCGGCGCAGCTCGTCGAACAACTCCCGAGCACGCCCTGGGTGCGCTGCGCGAGCCGCTGTCAGCCGCTCCCGTAGCCATCGGAACGCCTACCGCGCGGGCATCGGGCGCTCGGCCGCCGCCGCGGCCAGTTCCGCGAGCAGTCCGGTGCCCGCGGGCACGATCGTGACCCGCAAGTCCGGGCTCTCCAGCAGTTGCTGGGTCTCCAGCACGTCGAACAACGCGCCGGCGACCTCCGGGTCGCGACTGACCTCGGCCAGTGCCGCGCCGACGATGCGCGGGCGCATCGCGCCGGCCTTCGCGAACTCGACCGCCGCTTCGCGCTCCGCCGTCGAGCGGATCACGTTGACGCGGTTGGAGCCGTCCTGCTGGATCGCCGCGGTCACCTGGCGCAGCCTGTTGACGACCTTCTGCTCGATCTGCGAGATCATGCCGTGGTCGCGGAAGTGGACCTTGCGGATGTAGACGCTGCCGAGCTTGTAGCCCCACTCCTGCGACTTGGCCGAGACCTCCTCGCGCACCGTGCGGCTCATGGTGTGGCGGTCCTCCAGCATGCGCTCGAGCTGCATGTTGCTCAGGCTGCGCACGGTCGCGTTCGACACGTTGGCACGCAGCGAGCCGGCGGGGTCCGCGTTCTTGTACAGCAGCGCCTGCGGGTCGGAGACGACCATCTCGTACCAGACGCCGATGCCCATCGGCGCGCCTTCTTCGGAGTTGACCGGCTGGCTGCGCAGGTAGGCCTGGTCGAGCCGCAGGTCGACCCAGTGCTTGCGGCCGAAGAACGGGATCAGCGCCGCGAACGGCCCGATCCGCAACCACGGGAAGTACAGACCCGGCTCGGAGATCACGTCGCGTACCGTGCCGAACAGCTCGAACACGATGCACTGGCGTTCGCGGACGATCACGTACATGCCGAAGGCGCGGGCCAGGCCGAGCAGGATCGGCACGCCGACGAAGCTGACGAAGAACGTGGCGAGGGCAGCGGTCAGGAAGCTCACGAGCGCACCCCCTCCGCCTGCACGGCGATCAGCGAGCGGCTGCGCGACAGCAGCTTCAACCGCGTGTTCCGCACGTAGGCCTGAAGCGCCCCGGCGCCCTGGGCCTTCAGCTCGCCGAGCTGCGCCGCCAGCGCCAGCAGCGGTTCGACCTCGGCCTGGGCGTTCAGGGTCTCGATCTCGACCGCCCGCTTCGACTGCACGATCTTCTGGTCGGCCGCGGCCTGGGCCAGCGAGATCTCCGACGAGACCTGGTTGTGGGCGGTGTTGATCGCCGCCAGCGCCGAGTCGATCTCCGCAGGCGGGTCGATGCCCGTGATCAGCGCCGCGTCCAGGATGATGCCGTAGCGCGCCGCGGCCGAGGCGCACTCGTCGTCCATCCGCTCGTTGAGGTTGCGCAGGTTCTTGCGCAGGTCGTTGATCGAGATGCCCTGGGCGACGCCGAGGTCGGAGCCGCCGGCGGCTTCGATCGCGGCGGTGCGGTCCGGTGCCTCGAAGTTGGCAATGCGGTCGCGCAGGATCGAGACGAAGTAGCCCATCACGTGCGAGACCGGGTTCTTGACGCCGAACAGGTAGGCGTACAGGTTGCGCTCCGAGACGGTGTAGCGCAGCTGACCGGTGAGGCCGGTGTTGAGCTGGTCCTTGGTCACGGCCTCGAGCACCTGGCCGTGCTGGTTGGCGTCGGGCTGGTCGGGGTCGTGGGCGATCGACACCGTCACCGTCGCCACCGAGACCTTGTACACGTCCTGCCACGGGAACTTCCAGGAGAAGCCCGGCCCGATCACCCGCACCTGGGGGTACGCGTAACGCTCGACTTCTTCGGGGCGCAGGCCGTGGGCCACCGGGTCCTCGAGCGTCGTGTGATCGCCCAGCCGCTGGGCGCGGCCGAACGTCGTGATCACCGCCCGCTCGTTGGGGCCGATCGTGTAGAAGCCACCCAGCCCGTACCGGACGAAGAACCAGGCCAGGAACCCGAACGCCACGCCCAACAAAGTCGCCATGGGGGGAAACCTCCGTGCCGGGAAGGTAGCAGACCCCGCGCGGCGCGGGTGTGACGGCCGCTACCCCAGCGCGGTGTCGAGCACCATCATCAGGGCGAAGCCGATCATCAGGCCCAGCGTGGCCGCGGTCTGGTGGCCGTTGCGGTGGGTCTCCGGGATCACCTCGTGGGAGACGACGAAGATCATCGCGCCGGCAGACAGGCCGAGGCCGATTGGATAAGCGAGGGCGAGACCGCTCGACAGCGACACGCCCAGCAGCGCGCCGGCGGGCTCCAGCAGGCCGGTGCCAGCCGCGACCGCCACCGACAGCAGCGGGCGGAAGCCCGCGCTGCGCAGGGCCAGCGCGACGGCCAGCCCTTCCGGCACGTCCTGCAAGGCGATGGCGGTGGTCAGCGGCAGGCCCACGGCGAGGTCGGCCTGGGCGAAGCTGACGCCGATCGCCATGCCCTCGGGCAGGTTGTGCAGGGCGATCGCGAACACGAACAGCCACAGCCGGCCGCAGTGCTCGTGGCCCGGCCCGCAGGGGCCGGCGCTCTCGTGCTCGTGCGGCGTGAAGCGGTCGAGGCCGAGCATCAGCAGCACCCCGAGCGTCATCCCCAGCACCACCACCGCGGAGCCGCGCGGGGCGGACCCCGTCAGGGCGGTGGCGGCCTCCAGGCCCGGCAGCAGCAGCGAGAACGCGCTGGCCGCCAGCATCATCCCCGCCGCCCAGCCCAGCAGCATGTCTTCGATCCGCTGCGGCAACCCGCGCAGGACCAGCGCCGGAGCGGCGCCCAGCGCGGTCGCCCCGAACGCCACGAACCCGCCCATCAGCGCCAGCCGCACGGCCGCCGCGTTGGATGCGACGACGTGGGCGAGGCCCTGAACGAGCAGGCCGAGCACCACCAGCAACGCGACCCCGGAGGCCGCCGCCGCCCACGCGTTGCGGCGGGCGTGGTCGCGCAGCAGCGCCCCCCAGCCCACCGTCGGGTTCCGATGTCGGGCAGAGCCCGCCATCGGTCCCATGGGGGCTACGTCGCGAACGGAGCTCCTCCGCCCCCAAGCCCCGTCGTGCTCGCCGTGCCGGTCGCCATGCTGCCGGGCTACCGCTTCTTCTTCGCGGCCTTGCCGCCGCCCTCGGCCTCGAGCAACGCGCGGGCCTCGGCGAAACCACGCCGCTGCTCTTCGCCCACCCTGGGGAAGTGCAGGTCGAGGCCCTCGAGTGTGTCGACGACAGCACGCGCGACCGCCAGCCGCGTGAACCACTTGTTGTCCGCGGGGATCACGTACCAGGGCGCGTCCTTCGTCGCAGTGCGGCGGATGGCGTCCTCGTAGGCCGCCTGGTACTCGTCCCAGTGGCCGCGCTCGCGCACGTCGCCCGCCGAAAACTTCCAGTTCTTCTCCGGCTCGTCGAGCCGGGACAGGAAGCGCCGCTTCTGCTCCGCCTTCGACACGTGCAGGAAGAACTTGACGATCTTCACGCCGTTGCGGGACAGGTAGCGCTCGTGGGCGGCGATGTCCTCGCAGCGCTGTTCCCAGATGCGCTTCGTCACCAGCTCCTCCGGCAGGTGCTGGCCCTTCAGGTACTCGGGGTGGACGCGGACGACCAGTACCTCCTCGTAGTACGAGCGGTTGAAGATGCCGATCCGCCCGCGCTCCGGCAGGCAGCGCGCGGTGCGCCACAGGAAGTCGTGGTCGAGCTCCTCGGGCGAGGGCGACTTGAACGAGAAGACCTGCACGCCCTGCGGGTTGACGCCGGACATCACGTGCTCAACCGCGCCGTCCTTGCCCGCCGCGTCCATCGCCTGGAACACGAGCAGCACGGCCCAGCGGTCCTGGGCGTAGAGCTTCTCCTGCAGCGCAGCCAGTTGCTCGACACCCGCGGCCAACGACTCCCTGGCCTTGTCCTTGCTCTTGAGCCCGCCGGTGTCGCCGGGGTCGATGTCACGCAGCCGGAAGCGGCGACCGTCGGTGATGCGGTACGGGGCGGCGAAGTCCTTGTCCTGCGGCATCGGTCTCCCTCCGGGATCGGCGGCGCGGCAAGCATCCCATGGGTTGTATGCTGATCGCCTGCCGTTTCGCCCTCGCTCGCGGGCGACTCCAGCAAGAGGCCATGCTCTCCACCCGGGACGCGGAACTCGCACATGCGTTCGTCGAGGCGTCGTCGGACGCCCTGATCGTCGCCGACGATCGCGGGCGGATCCTGTTCGCGAACGCGTCCGCCGAGGCCCTGCTGGGCCACGAGCCCGGGTCGCTGCGCAGCCACGAGGTCGACGAGCTGGTGCCCGCGCGCTTCCACCAGCATCGGCAGCAGCGCGAGGAGTTCGCTGCCGATCCCCACCCGCGCCCGATGGGCCGCGGCCTGGAGCTGTTCGCGCGCCACGCCGCCGGCCACGAGATCCCGGTGGACATCGCGCTGACGCCGATCGTGGTGGGCGGGCGGCGGCTGATCGGCTGCGCGCTGCGCGACCTGCGCGGCCGCAGCCAGGGGCCTGATGCCCTGCGCATCCAGGCCACCGCCCTGCGCTCCGCCGCCAACGGCATCGTGATCACCGACAAGCAGGGCTACATCACGTGGGTCAATCCCGCCGCCTGCACGATCACCGGCTACCGCGCGTTCGAGCTGATCGGCCAGCACACCCGCATCCTCAAGTCCGGGCACCACGACCCCGCCTTCTACAAGGCGATCTGGGAGACGATCACGCGCGGCGAGACGTGGTCGGGGACGATCGTCAACCGCCGCAAGGACGGCACCCTGTGCGACGAACAGCAGACGATCGCGCCCGTCTCCGACGACCAGGGCTGGGTCACCCACTTCATCGCCATCAAGCAGGACGTGACCGAGCAGCGGCGGACCCAGTCCGCGCTGGCCGCGGCCCACGCGGAGTTGGCCGCGCGGCTGGTGGAGATCGAGAGCCTCAACTCCATGCTGCGCGAGCAGGCGGTCCGTGACCCGCTGACCGGCCTGCACAACCGCCGCTTCCTGCACGAGTCGATCGAGCGCGAGATCGCCCGCGCGGCGCGCAGCGGCCAGCCGATGGCGGTCGTCGCCCTGGACCTCGATCACTTCAAGGCGGTCAACGACGTCCACGGCCACGCCGCCGGGGACGCCGTGCTGCGACACGTCGGCCTGCTGCTGCGCAGCCACGTGCGGGCCTCGGATCTGGCCTGCCGCACCGGCGGCGAGGAGTTCGCGGTCGTGTTGCCGGGCAGCCCGCTGCCGATCGCGCTCGACCGCGCGGAGGCCTGGCGCACCGCGCTGGCGGCGGCCCCGGTCGAGACCGCCGGCACCGCCGTCGCCTGCACGATGTCCGTCGGCGTCGCCCTGCTGCACGCCGAGGGCGAGACCTTCGAGCAGTGCTGGGCGCGCGCGGACGGCGCGCTCTACCGCGCGAAGCAGCAGGGCCGCAACCGCGTGGTCTGCGCGGAGGACTGAGGCCGCCTCTGGCCCGCGGCCATCCAGTTGTACGCACCAGAACGCGGCGCTAGGCTCGGCCCGCATGAAGGTCACCCGCGCTTCGTCCGGTTCCACGTGGGAACGCACGTTCGGCTACGCGCGCGCGGCGCGGGCGGGCGACACGATCGTCGTGTCCGGCACCGTCGGCGCCGACGCCCTCGGCCGGCCGGCGACGCCCGACGCCCACGGCCAGACGCGGGCGGCGCTGGCGATCGTCGACGAGGCGCTGCGCAAGCTGGGCGGCTCGCTCGACGGCGTGCTGCGGCTGCGCGTCCATTTCGTCGACCCCGAGGTCGGGCCCGGCGTGATGGCGGCGCTGCACGAGGCCTTCGGCGAATCGCTTCCCGCGCTGACGACGCTCCGGGTCGCAGGGCTGGCCGATCCCGGGTTCCTGGTGGAGCTGGAAGTCGACGCGGTCGCGCTCGACGACGACCCGCGGACGACGCGCCTTCGCCCGGCGTGGGACGAAGAAGCGGACTAGCAAGGAAGGCACAGCATGGGACTGCACCTCGTCACCGGCTTTCCGGGATTCCTCGGCGCGCGCCTGCTGCCCCGGCTGCTGGAGCTGGCCCCGGAAGACCGCGTCGTCTGCCTCGTCCAGCCCAAGTTCGCGGACTTCGCGAAGGCCGAGGTCGCGCGGCTGGAGGCCGCCCACCCGCACGTGCGCGGGCGCATGGAGCTGACGGAGGGCGACATCGTCGCGGCGGACCTCGGCCTGCGCGATGCCACCCTGAAGGACCGCGTCACCAGCGCCTTCCACCTCGCCGCCGTCTACGATCTCGCAGTGGGCCGCGACTTCGCCATCAAGGTCAACGTCGAGGGCACCCGCAACGTGTTGCGCTTCCTCGCCAGCTGTCGGCAGCTCGAGCGCCACCACTACATCTCGACCTGCTACGTCTCCGGCGACCACAAGGGCGTGTTCAGGGAGACGGACCTCGAGCTGGGCCAGGGCTTCAAGAACTTCTACGAGGAGACCAAGTACCTGGCCGAGGTCGAGGTCGCACGCTCCGGCCTGCCGACGACCGTCTACCGGCCCGGGATCGTCGTCGGCGACTCGCGCACCGGCGAGACCGCCAAGTTCGACGGCCCGTACTTCGTGATGACCGCGATGGAGCGGCTGCCCTCGCCCGGCGTGTTCCTGCGCGTGGGCAGCGGCCGCTCGCCGGCGGGCATCGTGCCGGTCGACTACGTGATCGAGGGCATCGCCCGCCTCGCCACCTCGTCCGTCAGCCTGGGCAAGACCTACCAGCTCACCGACCCCGAGCCGCTCACGGCCTTCGAGTTGTCGAAGGTGGTCGCTGCGGCGCTGGGCCGCTCGTTCGTCTACCTGCCGGTACCCGCGGGCTTCGCGCGCGCGCTGTTCCAGCCGAAGTTCGTGCAGCGGCTGCTGGGCCTGCCGCTGCAGTCGCTCGACTACTTCGACCACGACTGCGCGTACGACACGACCCGGGCCGTCGCCGACCTCGGCGCGATGGGCGTGCGCTGCCCGCGCTTCGCCGACTACGTCGGGACGCTGGTCGCCTTCTACCGGAAGGAGCGCGACCGGGTGCGCCGCACCGCGATGGTGTAGGTGCCGGCCCTCGCCTGGTCGACCTGGGCGGCCTGCGCCGCCGCGGGCCTGCTGCTGACGCTCGCCTGGGACCGCACCCCCGGCCGCCTCGCCGAGCGCGCGGCCGCCGGGGTGGCCATCGGGGTGACCCTGCTCGGCCTCGGCTCCGCCGCGCTGGCCCCGTTGCTCGGCTTCGCCGCCGCTTCAGCGAGCACGCTCACGCTGCTGCTGCTCGCCGCGATGACTGTGGCGGCGCGGGCGGGCCTCGTCGCCCTGAAGCCGCGGCGCTCGGCTTCCGCCGCGCTCGCCCTCGGCCTCGTCGGCGCCGTCGCCATCGCGGTCCCGCTCTCGCGCGCCGTGTGGGTCGAGCCCGCGGGGCTGTACACGGGCGGCGACCACAACCTGGGCGACCTGCCGTTCCACCTCGGCATCGTCCACGCCTTCCTGCACGGCGACGGCAGCCGCCCCGAACACCCCGAGCTGTCCGGCGTCGCCCTCACCTACTCGTGGGCGATCGATGCGGCGGCCGCGGCGGCTGCGGCGCTCGGGGCCGAGCCCGCGAGCGCCCTGAACAGCCAGGGCATCGCGCTCGGCATCGCACTGGTCGGGCTGCTGTGGGCATGGGGTCATGCGCTCACGGGCTCGCGCGCGGCGGCGTGCCTGGTGCCGGCACTGGTGCTGCTCAACGGCGGCCTCGGCGTGTTCCGGCTGGCGGCCGAGGCGGGCGGCGTGGAGGCGGCGTGGGCCGCGCTCGTCCGCGCGTCGCACGACGTCACCATCCACGACCCGTGGGGCCTGCGCTGGGGCAACGCGTTGGCGGTGCTGCTGATCCCGCAGCGCGCGTTCCTGCTCGGCCTGCCGCTCGGGCTCTACGCCTCGCTGCTGGCGTGGCGCGCCCTCGAAGCCGAACCCGGTTCGGCCGAGGAGCGGAGGACGATGCTCGGCGCGGGCGCCGTGCTGGGCCTGATGCCGCTCGCCCACGCCCACAGCTTCGCCGCGACGGGCCTGCTGCTGGCGGTCGCCGCCCTGCTCTTCCGCCGCCTCTCGTTCTGGCGGCTGTTCGCGCTGGCGGCGGCACTCGCCCTGCCACAGGCGCTCGCGCTGGCCGCGGGCAGCGGCACCGGGCTCGGACGCTTCGTCGCCTTCCACGTCGGCTGGGACCGCGGCGAGCGCGGCGTGCTGGCATTCTGGCTGCAGAACGCGGCGCCCTACCTGCCGCTGGCGCTGCTCGCCTTCGCCCTGCTGTGGCGCGAACGCGTGACCCGCTTCCTGGCCGCGTCGGCGCTGCTGTTCGTCGTCCCCAACCTGCTGCGGCTGTCGCCGTGGATCTGGGACAACGTCAAGCTGCTGTACTGGGCCCACGTCGCCGCCGCCCCGCTGGTCGCGCTGCTGCTGGTCCGTCTCGCGCGCCGCGGACGGACGAGCGCCGTGGGTGCCGCGCTGCTGCTGCTGGCCAGCGTCGCCTCGGGTGCCAGCGACGGGTGGCGACTCGCCCGCGGCGGCCGCGCCCACCGCGTGTTCGACGCCGACGCGCTCGCCTTCGGCGCGGAAGTCGCGCGCGTCACGCGGCCCGGCGAGCGCCTGCTGACGGCGCCGACGTACGACCACCCCGCGCTGCTGTCCGGGCGCGCACAGTACCTCGGCTACGAGGGCCACATCTGGTCGCAGGGCCTCGACGCGAGCGGACGCCGCGAGCGGGTCGCGGCCGCCTACGCGGGAGACCCCGCCGCGTGGCGCGAGTTGCGGGCCGCGGGCCTGACGGCGGCGGTCGTCGGCCCCCACGAGCGGGCGGCCTTCGCCGGGGCGGAGGCCGCCTTCGGCGGCCGGCGCTTGCTCGCGCGGCGCGGACCGTGGAGCCTGTACGCTCTGGAACTCGAATGAACAAGCGACTCCTCGCCAGCCTGCTGGTCCTCGCCACGGCGGCCGCGCTGCGCTTCCACGACCTGCCTGCCCGCCCCTTCCACCACGACGAGGGCGTCAACGGCTTCTTCCTGCAGCGGCTGCACGAGTTCGGCGAGTACAAGTACGACCCCGCCAACTATCACGGCCCGACGCTCTACTTCCTGACCCTGCCGCTGACGAAGCTCTTCGGCCTGCGCGACGAGGCGCTGCGCGGCCTGACCGCCCTCGCCGGCCTCGGCGCCGTGCTGATCGCGCTCTCGATGCGCGGTGTGCTCGGCCGCACCGGCGCGCTCGTGGCGGCCGCCCTGCTCGCGGTCTCGAATTCCGCCGTCTATTACTCGCGCTACTACATTCACGAGTCACTGGTCGTGCTGTTCGGCCTCGGCGCGGCGGCTGCGGCGCTGCGCTACCTGCGCACCGGGCGCCCGCTGTTCCTGTACCTGGGTGGCGCCAGCCTCGGCCTGCTGCTGGCGACCAAGGAGACGACGGTCGTCCACATCGCGGTGGCGCTGATCGCCGCCGCGCTCGCGATGCTGACGCGGCCCGGGCGCGCGCTGCCGCGGCCGTCGCCTGCACAGCTCGGGTCGGCCTTCGGCGTCCTGCTCGGTGTCGCCGCGGTCTTCTACTCCTCGTTCGGGCGCGACCCGCAGGGTCTCGAGGGCGCGCTGAAGACCCTCGCGATCTGGGCCAAGACCGGCCGCGAGGCCCACGTGAACCCCTGGTACCAGCACGCGCTGTGGCTGTGGGAGGGCGACCCCGCGCTGCTCGTCGCGGGCTCGATCGGCCTGCTGCTGGTGCTGGTCCCGACCGTGATCGGGTTGCCCGCGCGCTGGCGCGAGCTGCGCGGCGGCGCCACCGAGCTGGCGGGCCGCCCCGGCCGTGCCGACGTCGCCCTCGCCGCGGGCGCGATCGGCATCCTCTGCGCCTACTCGCTGGTCGCCTACAAGACGCCGTGGCTCGCGCTCAACGTGTCGGTGCCGCTGGCGCTGCTCGGCGGCCTCGCCGTCGACCGCGTCGGCAGCCGCAGCCGGCTGGCCGCGGCGCTGCTGCTGGTCGCGGCGCTCGGCTTCAGCGCGCGCACGACGATGGTCCAGTCCTTCGAGCGGCCCGCGGACGAGACCCTGCCCTGGGCCTACGCCCACACCGACCCGCGCTATCCGGAGCTGGTGCGCGCGATCCGGAGCTTCGCGGAGCGCAGCGGCGCCGGCACTTCCCAGGCCGTCACGGTCACCTCGCCGGACTACTGGCCGCTGCCGTGGACGCTGCACGACTACCCCGCGATCGGCTATTGGGGCAAGGTCCCGGAGAACATCCCGAAGGGCCTGATCCTGGCCACCGCGGTGCAGCTCGAGGAGATCGGGCGCGGGGCCGCGGCCGCGCCGCGCGAGATCAGCCGCTTTCCGCTGCGGCCCGGCGTGGAGCTGGTGCTGCTGGAGAAGCCGTAGCGCTCAGGCCCGTTCGATACGGCCGTTGTAGCAGCCGGGGCGGGCGTTGTGCAGGTGCAGGTAGCGGACCTCGGGGTCCTCGAACGGGCGCTCGATCGCGGCCTCGAGCTCCACGCCTTCCACCACCTCCGCGCCCACCATCATCGCGGCCACGAAGCGGAAGCAAGGGGGGGCCTGACCCCGGAGATTAGGACGGGACGCCGGCTGGGGGCGAGCATTTCGTGCCGGCCTCGGGTAGTTTCGGAGGATGCGTCCCGGCAGGGGGCCGGGCGCAGAGGAGGTCGACCAAGGATGAAGAGGCAGAAGCTGGTGCTGGCCGCGGTGGCTGGCCTGGTCGCCGGTGTCGGTGCCGGGGCGCAGTCCCCGGCCGCCAAGCCGGAGAACGTTCAGTGCTGGGGCGTCAACAGCTGCGGCGGGCAGGCGAAGTGTTCGGTCACCACCGAGGACCTGGCGGCCGTCAAGAAGCTGATGGGCGACGCCGAGTACCAGAAGAAGTTCGGCAAGTCCGAGGTCCACTCCTGCTCGGGCAAGGCCAAGTGTGGCGGCACGATGGGCGTCCTCAACTGGATGGAACTCCCCGGCGACGTCTGCAAGGCCCGCGGCGGCCTGCTGCTCGAGGGCAAGCCCGGCGCGCGCGTCGCCCGCAAGGCGTAACCTCCCGGCGCCGGAACCCACCGGGGGTTTGGGGGCGGAGGAGTTCCGTTTGCGACGTAGCCCCCATGGGACCGGCGCCGGGTTCATCCCGGCGTCGGAACCCACCGGGGGTTTGGGGGCGGAGGAGTTCCGTTTGCGACGTAGCCCCCATGGGACCGGCGCCGGGTTCATCCCGGCGTCGGAACCCGACGGGCGGCCCTCCCTGGCGAGTGGCCGCCCCGCGTCGTTTCTGCGCCGCGCCGGAGGACGAATGAGAACCCGCACCGTGGCCTTCACCCTCGCGAGCCTGCTGCTGCCGGCCGCGGCATCCGCAGCGGAGGCGCCCGACGTGCTCGACCAGATCCTGCGCGGGCGGCCGGAGCTCGCCACCGTGCTGCAGCAGGCCGAGCGGCACCGGCTGCAGATCCTCTACACCCAGATCGACCGCGACGCGGCCAACAAGCCGACCTTCCGCTCGTACGGCTACCGGCTCGACGACCCGCGCTACTTCTACCCCGCGAGCACGGTGAAGCTGCCCGCCGCAGTGCTGGCGCTCGAGAAGCTGCACGACCTGAAGGTCCCGGGCCTGACCCGCGACACGCCGCTGCGGATCGAGGCCGGCACGCCGCGCCAGACGGCCGTCGACCGCGACGAGAGCAAGGCCGACGGCCTGCCGACGATCGCCCACTTCGTGAAGAAGATCTTCCTGGTCAGCGACAACGACGCCTTCAATCGGCTGTTCGAGTTCCTCGGCCAGCGCGGGCTCAACGAGCGATTGTGGGAGCTTGGCCACCAGGACGCCCGCATCCTGCGCCGACTGGAGGCCGGGATGGACGACGCGGAGAACCGCGTCACCAACCCGTTCGTGTTCTTCCAGGGGCCGAAGGAGATCCACCGCCAGCCGCTCGCCCGCAACGACGCGGAGTGGACGATCGACAGGCCCGACGTGCGCCAGGGTCGCGGCTACATCAAGGACGGCGCGCTGGTCGAGCAGCCGATGGACTTCAGCCGTTCCAACTTCCTGTCGCTGAAGACGCTGCAGGACGTGCTCAAGGCCGTCGTGTTCCCCGAGGCGATGCCGCAGGAGAAGCGCCTCCGGTTGAGCGAGGACGACCGCCGCTTCCTGCTGCGCGCGATGTCGACGCTGCCCCGCGAGAGCACCGAGCCCGCCTACCCGAACCGCGACGAGTTCCCCGACGCGTACGTGAAGTACTTCCTGTACGCCGGCTCGAAGCAGCCGATCCCCGCCAACATCCGCATCTACAACAAGGTGGGCCAGGCCTACGGCTACCTGCTCGACGACGCCTACGTGGTCGACTTCGACAACGGCGTCGAGTTCCTGCTGACCGCGGTGCTGCAGGTCAACGACGACCAGGTCTACAACGACGACAAGTACGAGTACGACACCGTCGGCTTCCCGTTCCTGGCCCAGCTCGGCCGCGCGGTGTACGAGCACGAGCTGAAGCGCCCCCGCCCCCGCCGCCCGGACCTGTCCCACCTGCGTTGAGGCTTGTGCCGGGCGCCCGCCCGCCGACGGGGTTTGGGGGTGGAGGCCCTCCGTTCGGGCCGGAGCCCCCATGGGACCGGCGACGGGTTCATCCCGGCGCCGGAACCCATCCCGATGCGACGACGCTCAGCGCCAGAGCTTCACGCCGGCGCGGCGGGCGGCCTCGCGCAGCGGACCGTCCTTGCAGGCGAGCTCCAGCCTTCGCCGCTGCGCCAGCTCGAGATAGGCCGCGTCGTAGACGGAGATCTCGTGCGTCATCGCCAACTCGGCCAGCCGCGAGAAGGCCAGCGCGGCCATCTCGTGGTCCACGCGAAGCGCGAGGCCGCCCAGCCAGCCGAGTGCCTGCTGCCGCTCCTCGGCGGTGAGCTTCTTCCTGCGGACCAGCACCGTCAGCGCGTTCGCGACCTCCAACGGCCACAGCGCCGGCACCTCGACGGCCGCACCTTGGACCAGGGCGTCGAGCATCGACTCGGTCGCCGACGTCGCCTGTCCCGGATGTACCCAGGCCACGGCGACTGATGCGTCTGCCACGAAGGCGGGTTTCAAGCGCGCCCGTCGTCGATGGCCGCCCGGACCTCGCGGTCACTGAGGCCGGCCTTGCTCCGCCGCCGGATCTGCTGCTGCAAGCCACGCAGGCCAGCGACGGCGCGACCCACCGCCTCCAGCCGTTGGCCTCCCTCCGGGATCACGCGAGCGACGGGCTTGTCGTGGCGGGTGATGACGATCTCCTCGCCGCGGGCCACCCGGCCCAGCAGCGCGCCGAAGTGGGTCTTGGCCTCCAGGGCCGTCACTCTGGCCACAAATTCCCTCCCGTTCGATATTGATCAGTCGATGATCATTCTAGCCGGTCGCGAGGTCCGGTAAGCTCGCGGCTCCATGGCCGCCCTCGCCCTGTTCGTGATGATCGTGCTCGCCGCCGGGTACCGCCTGTACGGCGGCTGGGTGGCGGCGCAGTTCTCCCTCGACGACGGCCGCACCACGCCCGCCGTCTCGCGCGAAGACGGGGTCGATTTCGTGCCCACCCGTCCGTTCTACCTGATGGGCCAGCACTTCAGCGCGATCGCCGCC
Organism: Vicinamibacteria bacterium; assembly: GCA_023701125.1. GTDB lineage: Bacteria > Acidobacteriota > Vicinamibacteria > Fen-336 > Fen-336 > WYBL01. The sequence continues at coordinate 39,203 of JAMPXO010000009.1, forward strand.
GCCGGCCCGATCGCCGGCCCGATCCTCGCCGCGCAACAGTTCGGCTGGCTGCCGTGCATCCTCTGGATCGGGCTCGGCGTGATCTTCATCGGCGCAGTGCACGATTTCTCCGCGCTGGTCGCCTCCGTGCGCCACGAGGCGCGCTCGATCGCGGAGATCGTGCGCATCCACCTCGGCACGCGGGCGTGGAAGGCGATCATGGCCTTCATCTGGCTGGCCCTCGTCTACGTGATCCTGGCCTTCACGGACATCACCGCCGCCACGTTCGTGGGCGTGACGGAGGACATCGCGGGTCTCTCCTTCTCCTTCAATCCCGGCGGCGCGGTCGCGCTGGCGTCGGTGCTCTACCTGGTGCTGTCGATGCTGCTCGGCCTCGCCGAGCGCTACCTGCACCCGCCGCTGTGGCTGACGACGGTGATCGGCGTGCCGGCCACGCTGCTGTGCGTCTGGCTCGGCACCCAGTACTCGACGCTGCTGGTCGCGGACGCCCGCACCTGGGGCGTGATCATCCTGCTCTATTGCCTGGTCGCCTCGCTGACCCCCGTGTGGCTGCTGCTTCAGCCGCGCGGATATCTCGGCGGCTTCGTGCTCTACATGGCGATCGCGGTCGGCCTGATCGGCATCTTCTTCGGCGGCTTCGAGATCCAGCAGGACGCGTTCAAGACCTGGCACGCGCCCGGCGCCACCGGCGCGCTGTTCCCGTTCCTGTTCGTGACCATCGCCTGCGGCGCCTGCTCCGGCTTCCACGGCCTCGTCTGCTCGGGCACCACGTCGAAGCAGATCGCCCACGAATCGGACACGCGGCCCGTCGGCTACGGCGCGATGCTGCTCGAGGGCTTCGTGGCGCTGATCGCGCTGTCGACCGTGATGATCGCGGTGCCGGCCGAGCTCGCCGGCAAGGGCCCGGGGGCCATCTACGGCGCCGGCCTCGGCCGCTACCTGACCGTGTTGATCGGCGAACAGCACCTGCTGTTCGCCACGACCTTCGGCGCGATGGCGTTCTCGACCTTCGTCTTCGACACCCTCGACGTCACCACCCGGCTCGGCCGCTACATCGTCCAGGAGCTGTTCGGGGCGACCAGCCGCACGGGCGCCTGGATCGGCACCGCGGTCACCGTGCTGGTGCCGCTCGCGCTGCTGCTGCTGGCCGGCGAGGGCGCGTACCGCTCGTTCTGGGTCCTGTTCGGCACCTCGAACCAGTTGCTGGCGGCGCTGAGCCTGCTCGGCATCTCGGTGTGGCTGCGGCGAACCGGGCGGCGCAGTCTCTTCACGCTGCTGCCGATGGCGTTCGTGCTGACGATCACGCTGGCCTCGCTGGTGATCCAGATCCGGGCCGCGGCGGCCCAGGTCGCGGCCCGCGGCGTCGCCTTCGATGTGGGGGATCTCAACGGTTTCGTCTCCGTGCTGCTCTTCGGGCTGGCGCTGGTCCAGGTCGTGGAGGCCGTGCGGGCCTGGAAGCGCCCCCTGGACGCTGCCGGGGCCATCGCGTAACTGCCCGTCGGTTCCGTCGCCGGGGGAACCCGGCGCCGGTCCCATGGGGCCTACGTCGCCAACGGCGGCTCCTCCGCCCCAAACCCCCGTCGAAGTTCGCGAAACCGGGCTCCTCATGGGCGCCTCATCGACGGCTCGGCAACAACATTCAATTTTCACGAAACCCCCGCGTCGCTGCCGGCGTCTTACTCGGCAGTCCAGCACATTCGACGCGGGCGCCCGAGGGGGGCTTCGGAGCGGCCTGCGAGGAGCACAGCACGCGATGAAGCGGATCCTGCCCACCCCGGACGGTCGCCCCGGCCTGCGCCACCTGCTCGACGCATACGAGCGCCAGATCATCGAGGCCGCGCTGCGCACCCGCCACGGCAACCAGCGCCGCGCCGCGGCCGATCTCGGGCTGCTGCCGACGACGCTGCACGAGAAGATGAAGCGGCTGGGCCTGCTGCGGCGCGAGCGGGCGGCCGCGGTGCCGGCAGCGAGCGCGAGCGGCGTGGCGGGCTGGGCCCAGGCCAGCTGACCGCGGGTCAGGCGCGCGCGGTCTCGTCGAGCCGGCGGCATCCCTCCAGCAGGAGCTGCGCGAAGTTCTCGCCCAGCGCGGCACCGCGCGCGGCGGGCCCCGGCCGGAACTCGAAGTCGCCGCGGGTCAGGCCGATCACCCCGTAGACCGCGGCCTCGGCCTCGAGCCCCGGGCCGCGTGCGCCGACGATCTCGCCAAGGGCGAAGTCCACGTCCCACGACTGCTGGCCCGAGCGCAGCTCGAGCCGGCCCGTCATGCGGCCGAGGTGACACATCTGCAGTGCGCCGGGCGCGCCGACCGCTTCCAGCCGGCCCTCGACCCCGGTGCCAGGCGCGCGGCGCTCGCGGCGGCCGAGGTCGGAGAAGCGCTTGAGGATCAGCCGCACGCGGATCAGCAACTCGCGCACCGGCGTGTCCTTGGAGAGGAACTCGTCCGCGCCGGCCTCCAGGCCCTCGTAGCGCTGCTCGTAGCCGTCCCAGCCCGAGAGGAAGATGAGCGGCACGTGGCGAGTCAGGCTGTGGGCGCGGATCTCGCGGCACAGGGCGAGGCCGTCCATGCCACTCATCGCGACGTCGGTGAGGATCAGCCACGGCCGCCGCTCCAGCGCGACGTGGACCGCCTCTTCGCCGCCCGAGGCCTCCAGCACCTCGAAGCCCTGGGCCAGGAACAGGCTCTTCAGGAAGCTGCGGAACGTGAGGTTGTCGTCGACCAGCAGCACGCTGCGCAGTGGCTGCGGGATGTCGTCGAAGCTCGGCAGCTCGGGCAGCGAGCCCGGCAGCCGGCTCGGCTCCGGCGTGGCGACGACCTCGCGGGTGGGATCGAGCTCGCGGAACAGGACGCGGGCCCCGGGTGCCGCCTGGACCGCGCCCGCGACCACCGCCCCGGCGTGGACGAGGGCCGTGCCGCCGCCCTCGACCGAGACGAGCCCGCTGCGCTGCTCGCGGCCGACCTCTTCGAGCAGCTCGCGAGCGCCGTCGGGGCCGGCGGTCTCGGCGACGGTGCCGCTGCGGTCTGCGAGCGACTCCAGGATGCGAGCGATGCGGCGCAGCAGCAGCTCGCGGGTGAACGGCTTGGTCATGTAGTCGACGACACCGTAGCGGAAGGCCTCGACCCGCGAGGTGAACTCGCGGTGAGCGGTCAGGAAGACGACGGGGCGATCGACGGTCTCGGGGTCGGCCTGCAGCGCGCGCAGCACACCGTAGCCGTCGAGGCCGGGCATCGAGATGTCGCACAGCACGAGGTCGGGCTGCTCGCGGCGCACGATCGGCAGCGCGTCGTGGGGATCGCCGGTCGAGACGACCCGGTAGCCGGCCGACCCGAGCAATGCCTCGAGCAGCTCCCGGATCGCGGGCTCGTCCTCGACGACGACGATGGAGCGCTGGCGATCGGGCACGGGGGGCTAGGGTACACGAAGCGCTACCATCGCGGCAGGGCGGGCGGTTCCGTGCGCGAGGAGACCAGGTGGCGATCGAAGCCGTGCCGTTCACGACGACGGACTGGGCGAAGGTACCGGTGACCGAGCACCCGGGCACCACCGGTGTGGCTCGCTGGCGCACCGTCCTGCAGGGCAACGTCCGGGTCAGGATGGTCGAGTACAGCCCGGGGTACGTGGCCGACCACTGGTGCGAGCGCGGTCACGTGCTGCTGGTGCTGGAGGGCGAGCTGGTCACGGAGCTGGCGGACGGCCGCGAGGTCCGCCTGCGGCCCGGCACCAGCTACCAGGTCGGCGACGGCGTGATGGCGCACCGCTCACGAACCGCCGGCGGCGCCCGGCTGTTCATCGTGGATTGAGGCGACGCCGGGCTAGAGGCGGACCCAGCGGCCCGTGCGCTTCTTGTCCGCGAGCCAGGCGCCGAGCCACGGGGCGTCATCGCCCGAGGTGGCCGCCGGCCAGGTGACGCGCGCGATCACGTCGTGCTCCGGTTCGCCCGGGCGGCCCACGACGACGCCATCGTCGAGCACGCGCCAGCCCGCGACCGGGTGGACCTCGAAGGCCCCGTCCGCGAGGCTCTCGACCACCAGCGCCTTGCCGGCACGGGGCCCGGCGCAGGCCGGCAGCAGTGCGTCGTGCTCCGGGGGCGCCGCGAGCCGCGCGGCCACGCTCGCGGCGCGCGCGCGGTAGGTCGTTTCAGCCTCGCGGGCAAGGCAGGGCGCCGCGCAGGTGCGGACCTGGGCGTAGACGCAGCGCAGGCCCGTCGGCCACGCGGGGTCCGGTGCGAAGTCGAAGTCGCAGGGGCGCAGCAGGTGCTGCTTCTGCAGCGCGTCGCGGGCGCGCGTCGCCGTCTTCGCATCGCGGAACGGGCCGAAAACGTCGCCGCCGAAAGCACCGTGGGCGAGCAGCCGCGGGAAGCGCTCCGCCGTCAGCCACAGCCAGCCCGGGGGCCGCAGGTCGCGGCGGCGGGAGAGCGGCACGAGCGGGGCCATCAGCCGCTCGAAGAGCAGCCGCTCGTGGAACGGCGAGCGGGCAAGCGCGAAGCGAATCGAGGCCGCCAGCTTCGACAGGTCGACGCGGGGTCGCGCACCCGGCTTCGGGCTCGGCCGGGCGCGGCCGAGCTGGCCGCGGGCCCAGGATCGGATCGAGGCGCCGCGGCCGACGACCAGGCTCTCGCCACGGGCGTCCAGCAACTGGGCCACGCCGCGCGCCGCCGGCAGTGCGAGCAACGCGGCAGCGAGATCCCCGGCGAGCGGCCGAAGGACGAAATCCGGAGCCGTCACCCGCGCGGGGCCTTCGCGGACTAGACCTGGTCGTGGATGGTGACGAGCTTGACGATCTCGAAGTGGCGAGTGCCGGACGGGACCTTGGCCTCGATCTCGTCGCCCTCTTCGCGACCCAGGAAGGCCTTGCCGATCGGCGAGCCGGGCGAGATGCGGCCCAGGGTCGGGTCCGCCTCCTCCGGGGTCACGATCGCGTAGACCACCTCGTCACCGCTCTGCACGTCGCGCACGGTGACCGTGGAACCGAGGCCGACCTTGTCGCGCGGGATCTTGTCGAGGTTGACCATCGAGAGCGCGGCGACGCGGCCCTGGAGCTGGCTGATCCGGGCCTGGATGAAGCTCTGGCGCTCCTTCGCGGACTTGTACTCCGCGTTCTCGCGCAGGTCGCCGTACTCGCGGGCGCGCTGGATCTCTTTCGGCAGGACGACCTTCAGCTCGTAGTCGAGCGTCTTGATCTCCTCTTCCAGGCGCTTCTTGATATCGTTCATCGGTCGACCGTCCCCAAAAGTCCATCCTAGCGGAAAACGCCCGAAAGCAATGGCCGTCGAGACCATCCGCAGCCGCAGCAACCCGCTGTTCCGTCGCCTCCGCGAGCTGCGCGAGCACGCCGCGGACGACGGCCTCGCGCTGCTCGAGGGGCCGAAGCTGATCGAGGAGGCGCTGCTGTCCGGCGTCACGGTGCTGGAAGTGGCGGCATCGCCGCGCGCCGAACGCTCCCAGCGCGGCGCGCGGGTGCTGCGCGAGCTGGCGGCGCGGGGCGTGACCGTGCGCGCGATGAGCGACGAGCTGGTGGCCTCGCTGTCCGAGGCCGAGTCGAGCCAGGGCCTGCTGGCGCTGGCGGCACGGCCGGCCTTCGACGAGGCGGCGCTGTTCGCGGGCGTGCCGCTGATCGCCGTCGCGGTCGGCGTGCAGGACCCGGGCAACCTCGGTGGCCTGCTGCGCACGGCGGAGGCCGCGGGCGCCACCGGCGCCTACCTCACGCCCGGCTGCGCCGACCCGTTCGGCTGGAAGGCGTTGCGCGGCTCGATGGGCAGCGCGCTGCGCCTGCCTCACGTGCGCGGCGTCGAGGCTGCCCTGGTCGTGTCGCGACTCAAGGCGCGCGGGGTGCGGGTGGCCGCGACCGCCACGGATGCGGCCCAGGCCTACGACGAGGCCGACCTGAAGCGGCCCGTCGCGATCCTGCTCGGCAACGAGGGCGCGGGGCTGCCGGACGAGTTGCTGCGGGCAGCGGACATCACGGTGCGCATCCCGCTGGCCGGCCACGCCGAGAGCCTCAACGTCGGTGTCGCGGCCGGCGTCGTGTTGTTCGAGGCCGCCCGACAGCGGCGGCAGCGGCCCTAGTCGGAAGCTCCGTCCCGGGCCGCGGGCTCCGCCTGCAGCTTCTCGAGCCGGTACTGCAGCGTGCGGCGGGTCAGGCCCAGCAGGCGGGCCGCGCGAGTCACGTTGCCGCCGGCCTTGACCACCGCCTTGCGGATCAGGCTGCGCTCGACCGCGTCGAGGTCGATGCCTTCGTCCGGGATCTCCAGCGCCTCGAGCGCCTGCGCACTCCCCCGCCGCACCGGCGCGATGCCCGCGCGCACGGAGGCCGGCAGGTCCGACGGCCCCAGCAGGTCGCCGTCGGAGAGCAGCACCGCGCGCTCGAGCACCGACTGCAGCTCGCGGACGTTGCCGGGCCAGTCGTAGGCGACCAGCGCCCGCAGCGCGTCGGGGTCCACCTGCTTGCGCGCCTCGGGCCGGCACAGCCGGTCGAGGAAGTGCTCGACCAGCAGCGGGATGTCCGGCCGCCGCTCGCGCAGCGGCGGCAGCCGCACCGGGATCACGCTGAGCCGGTAGTACAGGTCCTCGCGGAAGCGACCCTCGCGGACCTCCTTCTCGAGATCGAGGTTGGTGGCGGCCACGATGCGGACGTCGATCTTGATCCGCTCGGTGCCGCCGACGCGCAGGATCTCGCGCTCCTGCAACGCGCGCAGCAGCTTGACCTGCAGGTCGCGGCGCAAGTCGCCGACCTCGTCGAGGAAAAGGGTCGACCCGTGGGCCTGCTCGAACAGCCCGATCTTGCGCACGTCGGCGCCGGTGAACGCGCCCTTCTCGTGGCCGAACAGCTCGGCCTCCAGGATCGTCTCCGGCAGCGCCGCGATGTTGACCGCCCAGAACGGCCGGTCACGGCGGCCGGAGAGCTGGTGGATCGCGCGCGCGACCAGCTCCTTGCCGGTGCCGCTCTCGCCGTGGATCAGCACCGACGACGCCGAGTCGGCGACCTTGTGCACGATGCGGAACACCTCCTGCATCGAGCCGTGGCCGCCGACGATGTTCTCCAGCCGATAACGCTCGGTGAGCTGCTCCAGGAGCCGGCGGTTCTCGCGCACCAGCTCGGTGCGTTCCAGCGCCCGCTGCAGCACCAGCAGCAGCTCGTCGCGCTCGAGCGGCTTGGTCAGGTAGTCGAAGGCGCCGCGGCGCATGGCCTCGACCGCGCTGTCGATCGAGCCATGCGCGGTCATCAGGATCACGCACGCGCGGGGGTCCGCGGCCAGCAGCTCCTCGAGCAGCTCGATGCCCGACAGGTCGGGCATCTTGAGGTCGGTCAGGACCAGGTCGAAGGGCTGGGCGAGGGCCTGCTTGAGCGCCTGTCGCCCCGTGGCCGCGAGGGCGACCTCGTAGCCCTCGCCCTCGAGGATCAGGCGCAGGATCTCGCGCTGGGTGTCCTCGTCGTCGGCGACCAGCAGCCGTGCCTTGGGAACGGCCGCGGCGCTCACGAGGCCCTCGACTGGTCGAGCGCCGGGGGCGGCGCGGGCAGCGGCGTCGCCGGCGCAAGGGTCGGCGCCACCGCCCGGATCGGCAGCGCCATCCGCGCCCGGGTGCCGTGGCCGAGCGCACTCTCGAGCGTCAGCCGGCCGCCGTGGTCTTCGACGATCTTGTGGGTCAGCGCCAGGCCCAGCCCCAGCCCCGCCTCCTTGGTCGAGAAGTAGGGCTCGAAGGCCTGCGCCACCTGCTCCTCGCTCATGCCCGCGCCGGTGTCGGCGACCATGATCACCGCCAGCTCGCCCTCGCGCGCCAGCGAGACGCCGAGCTGGCCGCCCGAGCCCATCGCGTCGAGCGCGTTGATCGTCAGGTTCAGCAGGCAGGTCTTGAGCAGCTCGGGGTCGACGCGCACGTCGGGCAGCCCGGCCTCGACGTCGAGCGACATGACGACGCCCTGGGCGCGGGCCTTGGGCTCGACCAGCCCCGCCACGTCGCGGACCAGGCTGTCGAGCGCGCACTCGCGGACGTGGAGCTGCATCGGCTTGCCGAAGCGCAGGAACTCGGCGACCAGGCGGTTGATGCGGCTGATCTCGCCCTTCACGCTCTGCAGCACGCGCTGGAACTCCTCGCGCCGGCTCTCGTCGTCGGGGCCGAGCCGGCTGCGCACGTGGTCGATCGACAGGTTGATGAAGTTGAGCGGGTTGCGCACCTCGTGGGCGACGGCCGAAGCCAGCCGGCCGAGCGCCGTCGAGCGCTCGGCGAAGTGCAGCCGCTCCTCGAGCGCCCTGTTCTCGCGCAGGCGCACGACCATCTCGTTGAAGGCGCGGCCCAGCGACGCCAGCTCGTCGGTGCCCCGCACCGCGACCTGGACCGAGAGGTCGCCGCCCGCGACCCGGCCGGCGGCTTCCGACAGCTCGGACAGGGGCCGGGTGAACGAGACGGACAGGTAGAGCGCCAGCAGGATGCCGAGCGCGAACACCGCGAGGGTGGCGGCCAGGCGCGAGAACAGGCCGCGCTGCGACAGCATCTCGAAGTCGTCGAGGTAGCGGGTGACCAGCAGCGAGCCGATGCGCTGGTCGCCGACGACGATCGGGATCGCCAGCGTCGACGTGCGCTGCGAGCCGGGCGGCCCCGACTCCTCGCCGAGCACGCCGCGCACGACGTACCGGGTCGGGCCCTTGCGTCGCACCAGCCGCTTGCCGACGATCTTGGGGTTGGTCGAGGCCTGCACGACCTCCTCGGAGGCGTCGGCCAGGGTGACGTCCTTCACGCCGAGCTGGCGCAGCTTGTCGGCGTAGGCCTCGAGCGCCTCGGTGGGGCTGCGAGCGCCGGCCGCCGGCTGCTCCTGGGCGATCTCCAGCGTGGTCGACAGCTCGTCCGTGTAGTCGCGGATCTGGTTGAGCAGCTCGCGCTCGGAGTACAGGTGGATGTTGAACAGCGACACCACCGACAGCACCAGCAGCGACACCAGCATCAGCAGCAGCCGGGTGCGCAGCGAGAGGTGGCGCAGCCCGGCGCCGGCTGCGGCCAGCGCGCGCTGAATCACGGCTCGGGCTTGGACGGACCGGGCGCGTCGGCGCCTGGGGCTGCGGGGGCGGCTGCGCCGTCCGACGGGTCGGTCCCTTCGGTGGGAGGCAGCGGCGCGAACGAGAAGTGGAGGACCTCCTCGACCACGCTCAGCGTCACCTCGCCGCCGTGCTCGAGGGCGCCGAACAGGATCTCGTCGGTCAGCCGGTCGCGGACCTCGGACTGGATCACGCGGGCCAGCGGGCGCGCGCCCATCCGCGGGTCGAAGCCCTTCTGCGCGAGCCAGGCGCGGGCGTCGGGCTGCAAGGTGATCGCCACCTTGCGCTCGCGCAACTGCGACTCCAGCTCCAGCACGAACTTCTCGACGATCGTCTCCATCGCCGCGGGCGACAGCGAGTCGAAGGTGACGATCGCGTCGAGCCGGTTGCGGAACTCGGGCGAGAACAGCCGCTCGACCGCGTGCTTGCCGCGCGCGCCCTGCTCCTTGGCGTCGTCGCGGCCGATGCCGATCAGCTTCTGCGCCATCTCGCGCGAGCCGGCATTGCTGGTCATGATCAGGATCACCTGGCGGAAGTCCGCCTTGCGGCCGCTGTTGTCGGTCAGCGTCGCGTGGTCCATCACCTGCAGCAGGATGTTGTAGATGTCGGGGTGGGCCTTCTCGATCTCGTCGAGCAGCACGACCGCGTACGGATGCTGGCGCACGGCGTCGACGAGCTGGCCACCCTGCTCGAAGCCGACATAGCCGGGCGGCGCGCCGATCAGCCGCGCGACCGCGTGCTTCTCCATGTACTCGGACATGTCGAAGCGCAGGAACTCGTTGCCGAGGTGGCGGGCGAGCTGCTTGGCGAGCTCGGTCTTGCCGACGCCCGTGGGGCCGGTGAACAGGAAGCAGCCAGCGGGGCGCTCGGGCGCGGCGAGGCCGGCGCGCGAGCGCTTGATGGCGCGCGCGACCTGGGCGACCGCGGGCTCCTGGCCGAACACCACCCGCTGCAGCGACTCCTCGAGCGTGCGCAGCCGCTCCTTGTCGGAGGTCGTGGCCTGCTTCTCGGGGATGCGCGCCATGTGCGCGATCACGCGCTCGATTTCGGGCACGTCGACGCTCATCGGCGAGCCGGGCGCCGCCGCCAGCCGTAGCTTGGCGCCGGCCTCGTCGAGCACGTCGATCGCGCCGTCGGGCAGCCGGAAATCGCGCAGGTGGCGCTGGGCCAGCTTGGCCGCGGCCTCCAGCGCGCCCTTGGTGTAGGTCACGCCGTGGTGCTTCTCGTACCGCGTGCGCAGCCCTTCCAGGATGCGCACGGATTCCTCGAGCGACGGCTCCTCCACCGCGATCTTCTGCACCCGGCGGAACAGCGCGCGGTCCTTCTCGATGTGCTTGAACTCCTCGAACGTGGTGGCGCCGAGCAGCCGGATCTCGCCTTCCGTCAGGATCGGCTTGATCAGGTTGGCGAGGTCCATCGTGCCGCCCGTGGTGGCGCCCGCGCCGACCATCGTGTGCAACTCGTCCACGAACAGGATCGGCTTGCCGCGCTTCTTGAGCGCCGCGATCAGCGCCTTGAAGCGCTCCTCGAAGTCGCCACGGTAGCGGGTGCCGGCCAGCAGCGAGCCGGTGTCGAGCGCGAACACCTCGACCCCCTTCAGCACGTCCGGCACGTCGTCCTGCAGCAGGCGCTGGGCCAGGCCCTCGACCAGCGCGGTCTTGCCGACGCCGGGGTCGCCGACGAAGACCGGGTTGTTCTTGCGCCGCCGGCACAGGATCTCCATCGCCCGCGTCAGCTCGCGGGCGCGGCCGATCAGCGGGTCGAGCTGGCCGGCCCGCGCCTTCTCGGTCAGGTTGACCGCGTAGGCGACCAGCGGTTCGCGGGAGGCCCCGGGGCCCTCCTCGCCGTCCCCCGCGGGCGCGCCGCCGCCGGGCTCGGGCTCGACAGGCGTCGGCATCCGCGAGATGCCGTGGGAGATGAAGTTCAGCACGTCGAGCCGGCTGACGCCCTGCTGGCCGAGCAGGTCCGCGGCGTGCGAGCGCGGCTGCGCCAGCAGCGCCGCCAGGATGTCGCCGAGGTCGGCCTCGGTCTTGCCCGCGCTCTGCACGTGCAGCACCGCGGTCTGCAGTGCGCGGCGGAACGCCACGGTCTGCTCGGGTGGCTTGCGGCGGCCGCCGTCGGGCTGGCGCTCCACGTGCTCCTCGAGGAAGGCCTTGAGGTCGCGGCGCAGGCGCTCGACGTCCGCGCCGGAGCTGCCGAGGATGCGCTCGCCGCCGGGGTCGTTGGCGAGCGCGTAGAGCAGGTGCTCGAGGGTGAGGTAGGCGTGGCGCCGCGCGACCGCCTCGCGCGAGGCGACCACCAGCACCCGTTCGAGGGCCGCGCTGAACACCTACTCCTCCTCCAGGGTCGCGCGCAGCGGGTAGCCGGCCTCGCGCGCCTCGTCGTGGACGCGGTCGACCTTGGTCTCCGCGATCTCGTGAGTATAGGTGCCGCAGACACCGACGCCCTGCGTGTGGACGAACATCATGACGCGGTGGGCCTCGGCCGGCGACTTGTCGAAGATGTTCTCCAGCACGTGGATCACGAACTCCATCGTCGTGTAGTCGTCGTTGTGCAGGAGCACCCGGAAGAGCGGCGGCTTCGCCGTCTTCGTGCGGGTCTTCTCCTGGACGTTCCCCTGCCGGTCCGGGCTGCGTGCCATTCGATTCGATTGTAGTCCCCGCCCCGCGCGGCGAAATCGGGCTTGACAGATATTTTAGTTATAACTAAATTGCTGCCCGTGGGCCTGGAAACGGCAGCGCTGGCGGCGATCGCCAGCCCGCGACGGCGCGAGATCCTGCGCCTCGTGTGGCGCGAGGAACGGGCGGCGGGCGAGATCCATCGCGCGATGGGAGACGTCACGTTCGGTGCGGTGTCGCAGCAGTTGCGAGCGCTCTGCGAATCGGGACTGCTCGAGGCGCGGGCCGACGGGCGGCAGCGCTTCTACAAGGCACGACGGGAGGCCATGGGCCCGGTCGGCGAGCTGCTGGAACGGATGTGGGACGACGCGCTGTGGCAACTGAAACAGCGCGCCGAGCTGGCGGAGCGGCGCCGGGGGCCGAGGGCCGCGCGCCCGCGCGGCAGCCGGCGCAAGAAAGGAACGGCATGAGCGGACGTGAGCACTCCCTCGAACGCGAGCTGGTGATCGAGGCCCGGCCGGAGACCGTGTTCTCCTTCTTCACCGACAGCGCCCGCTGGGCGTCCTGGTGGGGCGCCGGCTCGACCATCGAACCGTCCGTCGGCGGCGCGATGCTGATCCGCCATCCCAACGGGCTCGAGGTCGTGGGCGAGGTGGTGGCATTCGAGCCGCCGCGTGCGATCGCGTTCACCTACGGCTACGCCTCGGGCGCGCCGATCGCGCCGGGCGGCTCACTCGTGCGCATCGAGCTCGCGCCCGAGCCGAGCGGCACCCGCCTGCGCCTCCACCACGAGTTCGACGCGGCCGCGCCGCGCGACCTGCACGTCCAGGGCTGGCGCTTCCAGCTCTCGCTGTTCGCGAACCTCGTCGCGGACCGGGTGGCGTCCACGGCGGCGGAGACCGTCGACGCCTGGTTCGCGGCCTGGGCCGAGCCCGAGGCCGCGGCTCGCCAGGCGGCTTTCGTTCGCCTCGCCACCGCCGACGTCCGCTTCCGCGACCGCTTCAGCCGCCTGGACGGCCTCGCCGAGGTGCTGCCCCACGTCGAGGCCGCGCAGCGCTTCATGCCCGGGATGCGCCTCGCCCGCCGCGGCGAGCTGCGCCACTGCCAGGGCACCGTGCTCGCCGACTGGACCGCGACCGGCCCCGATGGCGCGGAGCGCGGCCGCGGCACCAACGTCTTCACGCTCGACGCCGACGGCCGGATCGCGACGGCGACGGGCCTGTGGGAGGGCCCCGACCACTGAGCAGGCGGGGTGCTAGCATCCGACATCCAACGCAAGATTCTGCCCCGGGGCCGCTGTTTTCCGTCCTGGGGCCGAGGGGCTCGAGGGGAGGTGCTGGATGCGCGCGCCCAAGCCACGCCCGGCGACACGACGGGCCGCGGGCCTGCTCTCACCCCGCGAGGGCTTCCTTCGCGGTGCGGCGCCCGACGCCCAGCAGGTGCGCAGCGATTGGCTGCCGCACCAGGCCGCGATTGAGGGCGTCTCGGTACGCGAGACCCGCAACGTCTCCAAGGGCAGGGGTTACCTGACGGAGATGTGGCGGTCCGAGTGGCAGCTCGGCGGCAGCGTCGAGCAGGTGTTCCAGGCCCTGCTGGGGCCCCACGAGATCTCTGCCTGGCACGTCCATCAAACGACCTGCGACCGGCTGTTCGTCAACCACGGGTCGGTCCGGGTGGTGCTCTACGACGCGCGGCGCGGCGGCTCCAGCTTCGGGGTCGTGAACACGTTCCGTTTCGGCGCCCATCGCCCCGCGCTGTTGATCGTGCCTGCCGGGGTCTGGCACGGGCTGCAGAACCTGCTGGACACGCCGAGCAGCGTGATCAACATCGTCGACCACGCCTACTCGTACGAGGCGCCGGATCACTGGCGGCTGCCGGCGGACTCGCGGCGCATCCCGTATCGTTTCCCGGCCCCTTGAGCGCGACGAGGCCTGCGGCTGATCGCCGGGTCGACGTGCTGCTGGCCACCTACTGCCGGCCACACACGATCCGATACGCGATCGAGGCCGTGCTGCAGCAGACCCACGCCGACTTCACCCTGCACGTGGTCGGCGACGGTTGCGACGACGAGACGGAGCGGATCGTGCGTTCGTTCGCCGATCCGCGCCTTCGCTTCTACCGCTTCCCGAAGGCGATGGGCTTCGGCTACGTCCACCGCAACACGGTGCTGCGCCAGTGCGACGCGCCGTTCGTCGCCTACATGACGGACGACGACCTCTGGTTCCCGGACCACCTGCAGCGCGGCGTCGAAACGCTCGTCGAACGCGAGCTGGGCCTGGTCGCCTTCCGCTCGATCCAGGTCCGCTACCCGAACCTGCTCGACCCGTACTTCTTCGCCTTCGACTGGCGGCTGGGGCCATGGTCGCGCTGGCTCCGCAACTGGTTCATGGGCGCCGTCGGCTGCGTCCACCGGCGCGAGGTCTTCACCGCGGTCGGTTACTGGGACGAATCGCTGTTCCGCTTCGGCGACCGCGACTTCTACCACCGCGTGCGGGTCTCGCCGGTGCCCTCGAGCTACGAGGACCGGGTGACCGTGCTGCGCTTCTACGCCCAACACTGGGACCCGTGCTACGCGCTGGTCGCGGAGCCGCCGCAGAAGGCCTGGGTGGGGCGCCTGCGCGAGCCCGGCTTCCGGGCCGAGGTCGAGGCCGCGCTGGCGGGACCGCGCGACCTGCTGGCCCGCTGGCGACAGGCCGACGACTTCGTGGCCTTCGCGGTGCGCTCGGGGCCGAGGTTCTTGCGGTTCCTGTTCCACAAGGCGCGGGCATGGGCGACCGGGTCCAGGCGCTGAGCCGGCGCCAGGCGTGGCTCGTGCTCGGCGTCGCGCTGGCCGCCCGGCTGACGACAGCCGGCTTCGCCTGGGCGCGCGATCCGGGCGCGCTGATCGCGAGCGACTCCGAAGGCTACGTCGCGCTGGCCCACGGGCTGCTCGACCAGGGGCGCTTCCAGGCGCCCGGGGAGACCCTCGGCCACACCCGGCGTACCCCCGGCCTGCCGCTGCTGATCGCGGCCGTCTACGCGCTGTGCGGTGAGCGCCCCGAGGCGGCGGTGCTCGTCGGCGTGCTGCTGAGCGCGGCGACCGCCTGGCTCACGGCGGCGACCGCGGCCGCGCTGGCTGGCCCGGTGGCCGGCCTGGCCGCAGGGCTGCTGCTGGCGCTGGACACGGCCTCGATCGTCGGTTGTCACCAGTTGCTGACCGAGCCGGCCTTCACGTTCCTGCTCGCCGCCGCCACGCTGTGCGCCGTGCGCGGACCGCAGCCCGGCCTGGGCAGCGCCGGGGGCTCGGGCCTGTTGCTGGCCGCCGCCGTGCTGACGCGCCCGGTGGGGCTGGTGCTGATCCTGCCGTTCGCCGCCTGGGTCGCGGCGCTCGCCGCGCCGGGCCGGCGGGCCCGCACGCTCGGCGCGTTCGTCATCCCGTTCGTGGTGCTGGTCGGCGGCTGGCAGGTGCGCAACGGACTGGTGGCCGGGGCCTACACTCCCTCGCACGGGCCGGCGAAGTTCTTGCTGCTGAGCCGCGGCTCGGACATCGTGTCGCAGCGCGACGGCCTCCCCTTCCGGGCGGCCCGGACGCGTCTCGAGACCGAGGTCGAGACCGCTCCTTTGCCCTCCGGCCGCCGGCGCGAGTCGCTCTACCTCGACCGCGCCCTGGAGCTGTTCACGGCCCACCCAGGGCTGCTGCTGTGGACCCAGGTGCGCTGGTTGCCCGAGCTGATGCTCGGCACCGGCGCGGCGGGACTCACCGCGCGGCTGGGACTCGCCGAGCCCGGCGGGCAGACGGTATCGTCCATGACGTTGTCGGCCGCTGCTGCCATGCACCTGCTGTTGCTCTACGTCGGCACGGGGCTGGCCCTGCGCGACCGGCTGTGGAGTTCGGGCCGCACGCAGCGGACCGTTGCGGGCCTGGCGGCGCTCATCCTCGCGCTGGTGCTTGCGTCCACCGGGCCCCAGGGCTACTCGCGACTCCGCGTCCCGTTCGCACCGCTGCTCGCGGTCCTGGCCGGCGTGGGACTCTCCCCGCTCGTGCAGCGTCCGCCGGAGCGACAATGAGGCGTGGCGCGCCGCCCCGAGCAGATGGATCTCTTCGGCCCCGACCCCGCCCCGGTTCCGCCACGGCCTGCCGGCCCGACACCCCGACCGGCCGAGTTGCCCGACCTCGCCGGCCTGCGCGCGCTCGCCGCCCGAGTGCCCCCCGGGCTGCACTTCGGCACCTGCTCCTGGGCCTTCCCGGGCTGGGCCGGCCTCGTCTATGCCGAGCAGCGCAAGGCCAGCGACCTCGCCCACGACGGCCTCGCGGAGTACGCGCGCCACCCGCTGCTGCGCACGGTGGAGATCGATCGTTCGTACTACGCACCGGTACCCGAGGCCGACTTCGAGCGCTACGCCTTCCAGCTGCCGCCCGGCTTCCGCTGCGCGCTCAAGGCGCCGGCCGCGGTGACCTCTCTTCAACTCCCCCACAAGCGCGAGGTCCGCCCCAACCCCGATTTCCTGAGCGCCGCCCGGCTCGAGCGGGAGTTGCTGGAGCCCGCCCATCGCGCCTTCGCGTCTCACCTCGGGCCCGTGATCCTCGAGTTCCCCGCCCCGCGATTTCCGCTCGCCCTGCCGCCGCGGGTCTTCGCCGAGCAACTCGACGAGTTCCTGTGCCGGCTTCCGACCGGCTTCGACTACGCCATCGAGTTGCGGGACGCGAGTTGGCTGTCGCCGCTCTACCGCCAGGTACTGGCCCGCCACCGGGTCGCCCACGTCTACAGCTACTGGAGCCACATGCCGCGCCCCGTTGCGCAGGAGCGCCTGGTGCCGATGGCGGGCGCACGGTTCCTGCTGTTGCGGCTGTTGTTGCCACCGGGTGCGCGCTACGACGACAAGAAGGACGCCTTCGCCCCTTTCGACCGACTCGAGGCACCCGACCCGGCGATGCGGCGCGAGGTGGTCGCGTTGTGTCGGGCGGCGCTCGCGCGCGGGATGCCGGCCTTCGTGCTGGTCAACAACAAGGCCGAGGGCTCGTCACCGCTGACGGTGCGCGCGCTGGCGGAGGCGCTGGCGGTGGACCTCGACAGCGGGGACTGACGATGTGCGGGATCTGCGGCTACGCGGGCTTCGAGGCAGCCCCGGGCCTGCTCGATCGCATGGCGGACTCGATCCGCCACCGGGGCCCGGACAGCCAGGGTCGCTTCCGCGGCGTCGCGTCGGGCCTGGCCGTCGAGCGCCTCGCCATGGTGGACCTCGCCCGTGGCGAGCAGCCGATCCGGAACGAGGATGGGTCCGTGGTCCTCGTGCTCAATGGCGAGATCTACAACCACGCCGAGCTGAGGGCCGGACTGGAGGCGCGCGGGCACCGCCTGCGCTCGGGGTCGGACGCGGAGGTGGTGGTCCACCTCTACGAAGAGCAGGGCATCGCCTGCCTGAACAGGCTGCGCGGCATGTTCGCCCTCGGCTTGCACGACCTGCGCCGCGGCGAGACCTTTCTGGCCCGCGACCGCCTGGGCCTCAAGCCTCTCTACTACTGGTCGCAGGGCGGTCGGCTGCTCTTCGCTTCCGAGACCAAGGCCCTGCTCGAGTCCGGCCTGGTGTCCCGCGAGGTGCGCCTCGAGGCGGTCGACGCCTACCTGCGGCTGCGCTTCGTGCCTGGCCCGGCCACCATGATCCAGGGCGTGAACAGGCTGCCGGCGGGACACTGGCTGTGTCACCGTGGTCACGAGGTCCGCATCGAGCGCTACTGGCAGCTCCCGATCGACGACGGCGGTCGCGAGCAGACCGACCGCGAGTGGGTCGAGCAGTTCGAGCACCTCTTCGACGAGACCGTGCGGCTCCACATGCGCGGCGACGTCGCGGTCGGCGCGTACCTGAGCGGCGGCCTCGACTCGAGTCTCGTGGTGGCCGCGGCGGCACGCGTGGACGATCGCCTCCACACGTTCTCGATCGGCTTCGCCGGCGAGGCCGACGAGGGCTCCGCGGCGCGCGCGATGGCCGCCCATGCAGGCACGGTGCACCACCGGTCCGCCTGCGACGCCGATGCGCTTCGCTTCTTGCCCCAGGTCGTCTGGCATGCGGACGAGCCGCCAGCGGCCGTGGCGTTGCCTCTCTTCCTGCTCGCCCGTGACGCCCGGCCGCACGTGAAAGCGGTGCTCAGCGGTGAAGGGGCCGACGAGGTGCTGGCCGGCTACGCGGCCCATCGTGCCCTCGAGGCGCTCCGCCGGACCCGCTCCCTGGCGGCACCCGCCGTGCTGCGCGGAGCGGCCTGGTTGGCTTCCCTTGCGAGTCGCAGCGGCATCGACCTGCGCCTCGACCATCCCGCGCCGCTCGGCCGCAGCGGCTGGCAGCGGATCGAGCACGTGCTGAAGGCCGCCCGCGGATCGCTCGCCGCGACCTGGGAGGCGGCCATCTCGCTGTTCGCCGACGTCGAACTCGAGAGGCTGTATCGGCGGGGCGGACCGCTCGTTCACCTCGCCCGCCGCCTGCACCCGGTGGCGGGGCCGGACGCTGCGCCGGGCAGCCTGGACGCCGTGCTCGCGCAGCAGTTCGACACCTGGCTGCCCGACAACGTGCTCTCCCGCCAGGACAAGATGTCGATGGCCCACTCGGTCGAAGTCCGCCTGCCCTACCTCGATCACGTCCTCGTCGAGTTCCTCTTCACCGTGCCGCCGCACCTGAAGCTGAGGCTGCTCCCGCCCGGCGGCAAGATCCTGTCCCGGCGCCTGGCTCGACACCGGCTTCCGGCGGCGTTGGCCAGCCGCCGAAAGCAATCGCTGACGGTGCCCCTGGAGGCGCACCTGGACAGCGCCACCTTCGGCGAACTGCTGGCATCCACGCTGAACGAAGCCCGGGTTCGGCGCCGGGGCTACTTCGAACCGGCCGCCGTTCGCGACCTCGTCCAGCGCGCGCGGCAGACGCGCGAGTTCGTGCTCGCCAAGCAGGTGCTGGCCCTCGTCCTGTTGGAGCTCTGGCACGAGCAGTTCGTCGACGGCGTCCGCCGATCGGCCTGAGCTGGTCCCGGGCCCTAGAATGCACACGTCATGAGCACGATCTTCGTGATGGTGAAGTGCGAGCTCGGTCGCGCCTACGAGGTGGCCGCCGCGATCGCGGACCGGGTCGAGGAGGCGTCCGAGGTGTGGTCCACCTCGGGCCAGTACGACCTGCTCGTGAAGTGCGTGCTGGCGCCGGGGCGCGACGCCGGCCACTTCGTGACGGAGTCGCTGCAGCGCCTGCCCGGCGTGCGCGACACCTTCACCCTGATCGCGTTCCAGGCCTTTCGCTAGGAGATCGAGCCCCCAGGCTTGCGGCCACCCGGCTTGCGCGGGCGTGCGTCCGACCACGGCGTCAGCGGCGCGCGCGCCCAGGCGGGCGCGGGCTGTGGATCGGGGGCCAGGTCGCGGAAGTCGGCGATCTCCCGGATGCGCCCTGCGCGGGTGCGGAACAGCCGGCCCTCGCGGGTGAACACGATGTCGCCCGCGTGGTCGCGGCCGGCCCACTCCTCGGAGCGGAACGTCGCGGGCCGCCAGCCGGTCGCCACTTCGAGGCCGATGGCCGGGTGGTCGGGATGGGTGCGGAGATCGCCGCCGAAGACGACGACCTGGCGGCGACCGGCGAAGTAGCCGCCGCCGCCCCAGGTGCTGCCGTGCGGCCACAGCGCCAGCGCGTGCAGCCAGGGCGCGCGGCTGACCGCCGTCCACGACCCGGTGTACGAGGTCCCGAACTTCCGCCCCTGCAGCGCGAAGTACAGGAACAGCTTGCCGTCCGGCGAGAGGTCGCAGCGCTCCTCGTAGAGGCGGCCCCGGAACCACGCACCCGGCTCCAGGGCGTCGGTGTCGGTGTGCCAGCGGATCAAGTGGTACCACTGGGTGGGCCCGCGGCGCAGGATCAGCCCGATCGGCGTGTCGCGGGCGAGCAGCACGTGGAGTCGCGGCGGGGAGGCCATGCGCCCGCCATGGTAATCGTCCCTTGACATTGTGTGCGTCACGCATATATTCCACGCGTGACTATCGAACGCGACGCCGCGGCCCTGCTGCCGCTGCCTGAGGTGACCTTCCACGTGCTCGTCGCGCTGGCGGATGGCGAGCGGCACGGCTACGCCATCCTGCAGGATGTCGAGGCGCGCACGGACGGCGCCGTGCGCCTCTCCGCAGGCACCCTGTACCGGGCGATCCACCGCATGCTCGAGCAGGGCCTCGTCGTGGAGAGCGACGACCGCCCCGCCCGCAGCGAGGACGACGAGCGTCGGCGCTACTACCGCATCACGGTGCTGGGGGCTGCGGCCGTGCGCGCCGAGTCCGCGCGCCTGTCGCGGCTGGTCGAGCTGGCCCGGGCCAAGGGGCTGGCGCCGCGCCGGAGCTGACGATGCGACTGCACCGCCTGCTGCTGCTGCTGTTCCCCGCCGCGTTCCGCGCCGAGTACGGGGCCGAGCTGCTGCGCGACCTCGCGGCGCGCCACCGCGAGCGCGAGGGGCTGGCCCGCGCGGCATTGCTGGTGCACGACGTGCCCGAGCTGCTGCTGGACGCCATCGCCGCGCAGTGGGACGTGCTGACCCAGGACCTGCGCCAGGCGCGGCGCTCGCTGCGCCGACAGCCGGGCTTCTGCGCGGCGGTCGTGACGGTGGCGGCGCTCGGCATCGGCGCCAACACCGCCGTGTTCTCGGCCCTCGACCGCACGCTGCTGCGGCCGCTGCCCTATCCCGAGCCCGATCGGCTCGTGCGCCTGTTCGAGCGCGAGCCCGGTTACGGCCGGCTGGAGACCTCGCCTGCCAACTACCGCGACTGGAAGGCGCAGGTGGGCTCGTTCACCTCGATCGCCGCCCACCACACGCAGTGGGTGAACCTCGTCGGCCGCGGCGAGCCGCAGCGGCTGGCGGCGACCGCGACGGAGGCCGCGCTGTTCCCGATGCTCGGCGTGGAACCACTGCTGGGGCGGCTGATCGACGCCGCGGACGACGTGGTCGGGGCGCCGGGCGTGCTGCTGCTGAGCCACGCGCTGTGGGTCCGCGAGTTCGGCGCCGATCCGGCCGCGATCGGGGCGCAGGTGAGGCTGGACGACGAGCCGTTCACGATCGTCGGCGTGCTGCCGCCCGCGTTCAGCTACCCGACCCGCGACACCCCGCTCTGGGTGCCGCTGCGGCTGGGCACAGGCGGCTCGTTCGACGACCGCGAGAACCACTACCTGTGGACCCTGGCGCGGCTCCGGCCCGGCGTTTCGCACGAGCAGGCGCAGGCCGAGATGGACGTGATCGCCGCCCGCCTCGCCGCCGCGTACCCGGAGCCGATGGCCCGCAAGGGCGTGAGCGTCCGCGCGCTGGCCGACGAGGTGCCGGTGCAGGCCCGCCAGCTCCTGCTCGGGCTGGCCGCGGCCGCGGGCCTCGTGCTGCTGGTCGCCTGCGCCAACCTCGCCAACCTGCTCCTGGCGCGGACGCTGTCGCGGGTGCGCGAGCTGTCGGTGCGCGCCGCGCTGGGCGCCGGCCGCGAGCGCCTGCTGCGCCAGATCCTGGCCGAGTCGCTGCTGCTGGCAGCCTGCGGCGGCCTGGGCGGCCTCGCCCTCGCCGCCGCCCTGCTGCCGGTCGCCGCGAGCCTGGTGCCGACGCTGCTGCCGGTACCGGCGCCGGTTGCGCTCGACCTGCGCGTGCTGGCGCTGGGCGCAGGGCTGACGCTCGTCACCGGCCTCGGCTTCGGCGTGCTGCCGGCGCTGCGCCTGGGCGCGCGGCCGGACCTGCGCACGCTGCGCGAGACGTCGCAGACGAGCCGCGGCAGCAGCCGCGCTGGCGTGCGCCAGGCACTGGTCGTCGCGGAGGTGGGCGCCGCGGTGGCACTGATGTTCGCGGGTGGCCTGCTGCACGCGGCGCTGCAGCGGGTGGAGGCCGTCGATCCCGGGTTCGAGGCGCGCGGCACCCTCGCGCTGCAGACTCCGCCGCCGTTTCCGCGATATGCCGAGGTTGGCCGCCGCGAAGCGCTCTACGCGAGCGTGCTCGACGACGTGCGGGCGCGGCCCGGGGTGACGGCGGCGGGCTACGGCAGCTTCCTGCCGATGACGATGCGCGGCGGCGTGTGGCCGGTGCGCGAGGCTGGCGGCGCGGCGCAGGACGGCGAGCGCCCGACGGCGCTGCTGCGCCTCGTCACGCCGGGCTTCCTGGAGGCGCTGGGGGTGCCGCTGCAGCGCGGACGCACGATCGCCCGCGAAGACGTGCGCGAGGCGCAGGCCGTCGCCGTGGTCAGCGAGTCGTTCGCGCTC
Source organism: Vicinamibacteria bacterium (assembly GCA_023701125.1). Taxonomy (GTDB): domain Bacteria; phylum Acidobacteriota; class Vicinamibacteria; order Fen-336; family Fen-336; genus WYBL01. The sequence continues at coordinate 61,057 of JAMPXO010000009.1, forward strand.
CGGCACTGGCCCGGCCAGGACCCGCTCGGCCGCTCGTTCGCGATCGCGTTCTCCGAGCCCGTCGTCGTGGGCGTCGTCGGCGACGTCCGGGTGCGCGGCCTGGAGCGCGAGAGCGAACCCCAGGTCTACCTGTCGAGCGCTCAGGTCGCGGACGGCTCGCTCGTCTTCTACGTGCCGAAGGAGCTGCTGATCCGTTTCGAGGGCAACCCCGCGGCGCTGGCCACTGCCGCCCGCGCGGCCGTGCATCGCGCCGATCCGGACCTGCCGATCGCCGAGGTGCGCGGGCTCGACGACATCGTCGCCGCCGACTCCGGACAGCGGCGGCTGCAGGCGCAGATGATCGCGGCGTTCGGCGCGCTCGCGGTGCTGCTGGCCGCGGTCGGCCTGCACGGCCTGCTGGCGTTCACGGTGACCCAGCGACTGCCGGAGTTCGGCCTGCGCCGCGCGCTGGGAGCCAGTTCGTGCCAGCTCCTGCAACTCGTGCTCGGCGACGGCTTGCGGCTGGCGATGCTCGGTTGCGTCGTCGGTGCCCTGCTCGGCTGGGGCGCCTCGCGCGTGCTCGAGTCGCTGCTGTTCGGCGTGCCGCCGAGCGAGCCGACGGTGGCGCTGGTCGCGTTCGCCGTCGGCATCGGCATGACGCTCGCTGGCAGCCTCGGCCCCGCCCTGCGAGCGCTGCGAGCCGACCCGCTGCTGGTGCTGCGCGCCGACTGACGGCGCGCGGGGGTTTACTGGGTTCCGTTGCCGGGCAAAGCCCGTCACCGGTCCCATGGGGGCTACGTCGCAAACGGAAGCTCCTCCGCCCCCAAACCCCAGCCGGGTTCCGTTGCCGGGCAAAGCCCGTCACCGGTCCCATGGGGGCTACGTCGCAAACGGAAGCTCCTCCGCCCCCAAACCCCAGCCGGGTTCCGTTCTAGGACGAAGCCGAGTCCGCCGACGGACCGTAGATCGACGGCACCTTGCCGCCCATCGGGCGCAGGTAGGTGCTGAGCTGGCCGCGGTGGTGGATCGCGTCGAACAGGAAGCCCCACACGAACTCGGCCAGCGAGTCGGTCCACGGCTCGGGCATGCCCTCGACGACGAAGCTGACCTTGCGCTCCCACGCGGCGTCGTCGAGCTTCGCCAGCCGCTCGTTGACCGCCTCGAACGACTTCTCGTAGTGGGCGACGACCGCGTCGTAGCGGGCCGGCGGCGGCGTCTCCTTCCACTCGATGCGGCCGGTGTCGATCAGCGTCACCAGCGACGCTTCCTCTTCCGCCAGCAGCCAGGTCAGGGCCGCGGCGGTGCGCGCCTTCGGGTCCGGCTTGTAGTCCAGCCGGTTCGTCGGGACGGCCTTCAGCACGCGCTGGAAGGCCGGGAACTCCGCCTTGCGGCGGGACAGACAGAACTCGCGGTTGTTCATGACGCCTCGCTCCCCCGTGTTTCGGATGGAAGAAAGATAGGCGAACGAAAAGCGAAGGTCAAGGTGTTTCTGTAGGCCGAATTCAAATCGAGTGCACCGCCGTGGCGCGGGGCGTAGGCTCCCGCCGGAGTTCCAGCGAATGGCGACCACGTGCGCGGCTTGCGGCAGCCCGCTCGACGCCTCGGCGCGCTTCTGCCCGGGCTGCGGCGAGCGGGTCCGCGTCGTGGAACCGCCCGTCGATCCGACCCGCCACCTGCTCGAGCGGGCGCTCGGCACTCACTACCGCATCGAGCGCGAACTGGGCCGCGGCGGAATGGGGGTCGTCTACTTCGCCCACGAGGGCGGCCTCGACCGCGACGTGGCCATCAAGGTACTGCCGCCCGACAAGGCCGAGTCGGAGCTGCACCGCGAGCGCTTCCGGCGCGAGGCGCGCACGGCCGCCCGACTGAGTCACCCGAACGTCGTACCGCTCCACGCGTTCGGCGAGCACCAGGGAATGCTCTATTACGTGATGGGGTACGTCGACGGCGAGTCGCTCGCCGAGCGGATGCAGCGCGAGGGGCCCATGTCCGAGCCCGAGACCCGGCGCATCCTGACCGCCATCGCCGACGCGCTCCACCATGCCCACCAGCAGGGCATCGTCCATCGCGACGTGAAGCCGCAGAACGTCCTGCTCGAGGCGGGCTCGGGTCGACCGATGCTGACCGACTTCGGCATCTCCAAGCTCGCCGCCGAAGGCAGCGCGCTGACCGCGGCGGGCCTCGTCATCGGCACGCCCGACTACCTGTCGCCCGAGCAGGCCTCGGGCAGCACCGAGGTCGGACCGCTGGCGGACATCTACTCGCTCGGCGTGGTCGGCTACGCGATGCTCTCGGGCCGGTTGCCGTTCGCGAGCCGCACCGCGGGCGAGGCGATCGTCAAGCGGTTGACGACCGCGGCGCCACCGCTGGCCGCCGTCGCGCCGGCCACGAGCCCCGCGATGGTCGAGGCCGTGATGCGGTGCCTCGCGAAGGACCCCGCGCAGCGCTGGCCCGACGCTGCGGCCTTCGCCCGCGCGATCGCCGCACCGGGAGATGAGGAGCAGGGACAGTTCGAGAGCGTCGGCCTGCTGACTCTCGCCCTGGTGTACTACGCGCTGGTGTCGCGACTGATCTGGGCGGTCGCCGAGCAGGCCGGGCCCGTGATCGAGATCGCCAGCCAGGCGTTGCCTGCGCTGGCCACGCTCGGGCTGCTGGTGATGGCCGGCAGCTTCGTTCACCTCCGGCGCCAGGGCCACTCGCTGTCGGCCTGGGCCCACGAGATGTTCCGCGAGCCGCCGGTCTGGATCCTGTGGTACCCGCGCCCGCTGCGCCGCGCCGGCAACGTGTGGGACCAGCTTCCTCGCGACGTGCGCTGGCTGCGGGCGGGTTTCAGCGCCTTCGTCGCCGGAACGCTCCTCGTCCTCGTTCCGCTGCTGGTGGTGGTGGCCGTGACCCCGAGCGGGCCGGGCCGCTGGCTGAGCACCTGGCCGCGTTCCGTACGCGTCGCGAGCGGACTGGGCACCACCGCGGCGTTCCTCGCGTGGCTCGTCGCCGCCTGGCGGGTCCCGGAGCGCCTGCGTCGGCGTGGACTCAGCCATTGGGAGGCAGAGAGTGTCGCTGTCGGCTCGCCCCTGGCGCGCGCGGCGTTCTGGTCGCGGCCGGCCGTCGCGGTTTTGCTCGGCGCGGCGAAACAGCCGCGCTCCACGACCGCCGCCGCTGGCCCCTCGACCCACGACGACACCCGCACGATGGGCGGTGGTGGGCCGTGCTAGGGTGCGCGTTCCCAAATTCCCTGGAGTGAGAACGAGATGGTGTTGACGAAGGCCGAGTTGATCGCATCCCTGCAGAACGAAGTCCGCATCCTGCTGCACCTCGCCGGCAAGATCGATTCGGCGAAGCTCGACTACCGGCCGACGCCGAAGCAGCGCAGCACGTTCGAACTGCTCAAGTACCTGAGCATGATGGGCCCGGCCCTGGTGCGGGCCGCGAAGACGGGCGCGTTCGACGAGGCCGCGTGGACGGCGGAGGAGAAGTCGGCCGCGGCGCGCAGCTTCGACGAGACGCTGAAGGCGATCGCGAACCAGTCCGACGCCTACGCGAGCCTGCTCGCGGACGTCTCGGACGCCGACCTGCGCGCGGAGGTCGACCCGTTCGGCATGGGCAAGACCTCGCGCGGGGCGTTCATCGTCAACGTGGTGCTCTGCGGCTGCGCCGCCTACCGCACCCAGCTCTTCCTTTACCTCAAGGCCTGCGGCCGCGAGGAGCTGAGCACGATGAACCTGTGGGGCGGAGTCGACGCGCCAGCCGAGGGCTAGCCGAGCGTTCCGGCCACCGGGCCAGAAGCGCGAGGGGAGGCGCCGGCCCTCCCCTCGCTCACGTCGCTCGCGACGAGCCGACTACTGGACGGCGCGCCCCGCGTTCACGAAGCCCTTGCCGTAGACGGGGTCGGTCCCCTTCTTGCCCTCGTCGTCCGCGCTCTGCGCGAGCTTCGCCTTCAGCTCGCCGAGCGAGATGCCGGGGTTCTTCTGCTTGATCAGCGCCGCCACGGCCGAAGCGGCCGGGGCCGCCATGCTGGTGCCAGCCGTCCAGGTGTACGAGCTGATGCTGGCGCCCGAGCCGCGGCTCGTGCTGATCACCATGTCGAACGCCCAGCAGGGGATCGTCGCGCTGCCCGATCCGGTCGAGAACGGCAGGGTGCAGCCGGCGTTGCCCGGCAGGGCGAAGTCGCCGCCGGGCGCCGCCACGTGGATCACCGAGGTGCCGATGTTCGTGTAGGAGGCCTGGCGCCGGAAGTTCGTCGCGCCGAGGGCGAACCCGACCGGTCCGGTCGACGAGACCGCGATGCCGCTGCCCGACTCGGCCGGCACGGAGATCAGCGACGCCGACTGGTCGAGATCGAGCCCGTCGTTGCCCGCCGCCGAGACGACCAGCACGCCGTGACGGTCGGCGTAGTTCACCGCCTTGGCCATCGCCGCGACCAGCGGACCGGCGCCCGTGTTGCCGCCGCCCCGCGGGAAGACCGCACCCAGGCTCATGTTGATGATGTCCGCTCCACCGCCGCCCTCGGCCAGCGGCGTGGCCGCGTAGAGGATGCCGGCGATCACCCAGCCGAAGCTGCCGGAGCCGCTGTGCAGGACCTTGACGCCGACGAGCGTCGCGTCGGGCGCGATGCCGACCGAGCCGATGCTGTTGTTGGCCGCCGCCACGATGCCCGCGACGTGGGTGCCGTGCCACAGCGTCCCGGTGTCCTGGTTGAAGGCGAAGCCCGGCACGAACGAGCGCGACGCCGCGACGTCGAGATTGGTCCGCAGGTCGATGTGGGTCGAGTGGATGCCGCCGTCGACGATCGCGACGCGCACGCCGCGGCCCGTGTAGCCGGCATCCCAGGCCGCCGGCGCGTCGACCGCCTGCGGCGCCCACTGGATGTAGCGGTAGTAGTGGTCGTTCGGGGTGACGGCCAGTTCTTCGAGCGCCACCGTCTGCGTCGGCTTCTGCCACTCGACGACCATGTCCTCGTCCACCGACGAGAACGCCCCGCTCGCCCTCAGGCGTGCGGCGAAGTCGTCCGCCTCGGACGAGACGACGGCGAGGCCGGCGCCGTCATGCGAAAAATCGACGCTGCCGCCGGCCGCGGCCACGGCCGCCGCCTGATCCTGCCCCCAGTGGGGCGCGTTCACGACATAAGTCCGAGGCGTGGCCTGGGCCGACACGGCGCCGACGGCCACCACGACTGAGAAAACGAGCGTTCTGCGGAGGTCCAAGCTGGGGTACTCCTCTGAGCTTGCGACTCGGGTCTCGCCACCGGCCGAGAAGGCCTTGGCATACAGGGGGTTGGACGGAAGGTTCGTACCATGGGCCGAGCGCCGCAGTCAAGGACTTTGGGACGGGGTCGACGCGCCCGCCGAGGTTCTAGGCCAGCGTCCCCAGCCACCAGGCGTGGAGATCGTCGGCGCCGGTGATCTCCGGGTGGAAGGTCGCGGCGACCACACGGCCCTCGCGGACGAGGACCGGGGCGTCGGCGTGGGCGGCGAGCACCTCCACGCCGGCGCCCAGTTGCACGAAGCGCGGCGCGCGGATGAACGCCACGCCCAGCGGGGCGGCCAGCACGCTGACCGCGAGGTCCGTCTCGAACGAGTCGACCTGGCGGCCGTACGCGTTGCGTTCGATCGTGGCGTCGAGCAGGGCCAGGCTCTCCTGCGCGGGGTGGCGCACCTCGCGCGAGAGCAGGATCGCGCCAGCGCACGTGCCGAACAGGCTCGCGCCGCGGGCATGGAACGCGCGCAGCGCCTCGAACCACGGCTCGTCGCGCATCAGGTTGAGCAGCGTGCTGCTCTCGCCGCCCGGGATGACCAGCCCCGCGAGGCCGTCGAGCTGCGCCACGCGGCGGATCTCGAGGGGCGCGGCGCCGCAGCGCGCCAGCGCCTTCGCGTGCGCGTCGTAGTCGCCCTGCAGGGCCAGGACGCCGACGGGTGGCATTGCGCTCATTCCGGACATTCCATCTCGCCGGAGGACACGCGCACCGCGGTGCCGCCGACTCGGGTCGCCACCACTTCCCCGCCATGCTTGACGGCCTCGATCTCGAGCCGCGACGGGCGGCCCATCTCGGTCCCCTGCAGCAGGGTCCAGGCCAGCACGCCGTCGGGCCGCGGGTCGAGGGCGCCGAGCAGGCCCGCGAACGCGACCGCCGCCGCGCCCGTCGCCGGGTCCTCCGGGATGCCGATCCCGGGCCCGAACATCCGCACCCGCAGCGGCTGCGAAGAATCCGGATCGCCCGCGACGACGTACACCTGCGGCGACCACTCGGCGGCCAGCGTGCGCTGCCACTCGGCCATCTGCAGCCGCGCGCGGCCGAGGGCGTCGACGTCGCGCAGCGGGACCACCAGGAAGCGCCCGCCCGCCGAGATGAACGTGGGGCCGAGCGTCGGGTGGTCGAGATCGTCGTCGCTCAGCCCGAGCATCGCGGCCAGCGCGGGCACGCGCGGTGGCCGCGGGCCGAGCTCGGTCGCCCGCGCCTCGAGTTGCGCGAACTGCAGCACGCCTCCACTGCCGCGCAGGCGGACCTTGATCGGCCCCACTCCTTCTTCGAACACGATTTCGGCTTGGGGGTCGGGCGTCGGCACCAGGCCGAGCGCCGCCAGCAGGAACGCGGTGCCGATCGTCGGGTGGCCCGCGAACGGCAGCTCCGCGCCAGGCGTGAAGATGCGCAGCTTCGCCAGCCCGCCCTGCTCCGGCGGACGCACGAACACGGTCTCCGACAGGTTCAACTCGCGGGCGATCGTCTGCATCTGCGCGTCGGACAGCGCCGGTGCGTCCGGAAAAACCGCGAGCGGGTTGCCGGTGAAGGGCTTGTCGGTGAAGACGTCGAGCGTGTGGAAGGCGAGCTTCATCTCGGATCGGGGGTCAGAGGATCGCGAACGCGCGCACCGTGAACGTGCCGAGGCCGCGGATCGGCGGCGGCACGGCGAAGAAGCGGAAACCGCTGGCCGGCAGTTGGTCGAGGCCGGTCAGGTGCTCGCAGACCGGGATGCCCGCGGCGAGCAGGTGCGTGTGGGCGGGCCGGCGCAGGTCGGCGGTGTCGTCGATGTTGAAGGAGTCGATGCCGACCAGCGCGGCTCCGGCCGCGACCAGCGCCTGCGCCGCGTCCTCGGCGACAAAGGGGTGGCCCTCGGCGTAGGCGTCGGTCGCGAAGTGGCGCGACCAGCCGGTGCGGAACAGCACGGCGCAGCCGCGCAGGTCGCGACCGGTCACGGCCGCGGCGGTGATCGCGCGAGCGTCGATGCCGGCGTCGACCACCACGCCCGGCAGGTCGGCGACGCTCGCCAGCGGCAGCGCCGACACATCGGGCCGGCCCTCGAAGCGATGCGCCGGCGCGTCCACGTAGGTGCCCGTGTTGGCGATCATGTCGATGCGGCCGATGTGGAACGTCGTCCCGGGGGCGTAGCGCCCCGACGCGTCGGCGTAACCGAGGTACTCGGAGAGCCGCGGCGCGGGCAGGCCCTTGTAGGTGACGAGGCCGTCGTGGACGACGTGCGACAGGTCGACGAGCCGGCTCACCAGCCCCGGCCCTGGAGCCGCTCGGCCTCGGGGATCGTGCTGATCTCGATGCCCTTCATCGGGTCGCCCAGGCCCTTCGAGACCTCGAGCACGATCTTCGCGTCCTGCCAGTGGGTGGTGGCGCGCACGATCGCCTTGGCCACCAGCGCGGGGTTCTGCGACTTGAAGATGCCCGAGCCGACGAAGTTGGCCTCGGCGCCCAGCGCGCGCATCAGCGCGGCGTCGGCCGGGGTGGCGATGCCGCCCGCCGAGAAGTTCGGCACCGGCAGCTTGCCGTCGCGGGCGACCATCCGCACCAGCTCGTACGGCGCGCCTAGGTTCTTGGCCTCGGCCATCAGCTCCTCGGGACCGAGGATGGTCAGCCGCCGGATGCCGCCCATCAGCGCGCGCATGTGGCGCACGGCCTCGACCACGTTGCCGGTGCCCGCCTCGCCCTTGGTGCGGATCATCGCGGCGCCTTCGCCGATCCGGCGCAGCGCCTCGCCCAGGTTGCGGCAGCCGCACACGAACGGGACCGTGAAGGCGTGCTTGTCGACGTGGAACTCCTCGTCGGCCGGGGTCAGCACCTCGGACTCGTCGATGTAGTCGACGCCCATCGCCTCCAGCACCCGGGCCTCGGTGAAGTGGCCGATCCGGCACTTCGCCATCACCGGGATGGAGACGGTCTCCATGATCTGCTCGATGATCCGCGGGTCGGTCATGCGGGCGACGCCGCCGTCCCTGCGGATGTCGGAGGGGACGCGCTCGAGCGCCATCACCGCGCACGCGCCCGCGTCCTCCGCGATCCGCGCCTGCTCGGCGTTGGTCACGTCCATGATCACGCCGCCCTTGAGCATCTCCGCCAGGCCCGTCTTGAGCCGCAGCGTGCCGATCGAGTCCGTCATCTCCGTCGTCCTCCGTACCGTCATCAGTCGTGCAGGCCGGCGAGCGGCGCCCGCCGGGCCCGCCGGGGAGCCAGATTGTGCAACGCCACGCCACCCACGATCAGGGTAGCACCGAGAATTTCCCGCAGGCCCACCCCTTCGCCCAGCAGGGCGGCGGCGAGGGTCAGCGTCACGATCACCTCGAACGAGCTGGCGACGGCGGCCCGGCTGGGGCCGATCAGCGCCACGCCCGCGAGGAAGGTCTGCAGCGCGACGACGGTGCAGACGAAGCCCACGGCCGCGATCGACAGCCAGGCGCTGGTCGGCAGCGAGACGATCAACTGGCCCTTCCACAGCGCCTCGAGGCCGAAGATCACCGCCGCGGCCTGGGCCACGTGGCGCGAGGCGGCCTCGGTGGAGACGCCCTGCGCGTAGTGACCCGACAGCACGATGTAGATCGAGTAGATCGTGGCCGAGCCGAACGCCATGCCGATGCCGAGCAGCGAGCCGCCACCAGCCACGCCGGCGAAGGCGCTGATCCCGCAGCCCGAGAAGGCGAGCACGCCCGCCAGCAGGCTGCGCGCGCGCAACGTCTCCTGGCCGGCGGCCGCCGACAGCAGGGTCACGATCACCGGGTAGGTGTAGAGCACGAGCGAGAGCAGCGAGGCGGGCACCGTCTGCAGCGCGGTGAAGTAGCAGTAGGCGTTGCCGACGAAGACCACGCCCAGCCCCCACAGCGTGAAGCGCTGGCGCAGCGGCAGCGCCGGCCCGCGCGGGGCCAGCAGCGCGAACAGCCCGGCCGCCATCAGGAAGCGCCAGCCGAGCAGGCTCTCGCGCGAGGCGCCGCCCGCGTAGGCCCACTTGGCGAGGATCGGCATCGCACCGTAGGCGAC
>JAMPXO010000238.1 GCA_023701125.1 Vicinamibacteria bacterium
CCGCGTCGGCGGCGCGCGAGCTGCCGGCGCTGACGCTGATCGGCCGCCGCGACCTGCGCAGCAACAACTCGTGGATGCACAACAGCGAGCGGCTGGTGAAGGGTCGGGAGCGCTGCACGCTGCTGATGCACCCCGCCGACGCGCAGGCGCGGGCGCTGGCCGACGGCCAGCGCGTGGCGCTGCGCTCGCGCGCGGGCTCAGTGGTCGTGCCGCTGGAAGTGACCGGGGCGATGCGTCCGGGCGTCGTCTGCCTGCCCCACGGCTGGGGCCACGGTCGCGACGGCGTCCTGCTGCGGGTGGCGCGCGAGCACCCGGGGCAGAGCTTCAACGACGTCGCCGACGAACTGCAGGTGGACCCGCTTTCGGGCACGGCCGTGCTCAATGGCATACCCGTCGAGGTGGGTCCCGCATGATCCTCGTCTACAGCGTCGACGGCGCCGATCGCATCACCGACATCACGGGCCCGTGGGACGAGTTCGCGGCGGCCAACGGCGCGCCCGGCCTGACCGCGGCGACGCAGCGCGGGAAATCGCTGCCGGAGCTGGTCACCGGCGTCGAGATGCAGTTGTTGACCACGATGCTGCTGCGGCGCGCCCGCGGCGGCACCCCGCTGCGGCTGCCCTTCCGCTGCGACGCGCCGGACGAGCGCCGCTTCCTGGAGATGCATCTGCAGGGCCAGGGCAACGGCGGCGTCCAGATCGAGTCCCGGCTGCTGCGGGCCGAGTCACGGCTGGCCGTGGCGCTGCTGGAGGACCACGTCCCACGCACGGACGAGGTCGTGTACGTGTGCAGCTGGTGCAAGCGGGCGCGGCTGCCGCGCCAGGAGTGGGTCGAGATCGAGGCCGCGGTCGAAGAACTGCGGCTGTTCGGGCCGGGCCCCCTGCCGCAGGTGAGTCACGGCATCTGCCCGGCCTGCCGCGCTTCCTTCTTCAGCTGAGCGACAAGGACGCCGTCGGTCAGATCTACATTCGTTCGCTGCCGCCGCGCGAGCGGGCTCCCTTAACTGCATGACTGGAATGGAAGTCGCTGCTCGGCCCGGGTCTTGCTTCAGTTCCTCCATGGCGAACTTTCCCAGGGGGTTGAAGATGCGAGTGAACAAGATCCTGTTGGCGGCGTCGGCGGTTTGCGCGGCCGTGCTCGTCTCTGCCGTGACCGAGGTCCGCGCGCAGGCGCCGCCGCCGCCGGTCAAGCACGAGACGGCCGACAAGGCGGACGCGGACATGACGGCCCGCTGCCAGGCCATGATGGCCGAGCGCGAGAAGAAGCTGGCGGAGATGAAGACCAGCGACGCGCGGCTGGACGCACTCGTCGCCACGATGAATGCCGCGTCGGCCGCCGACAAGGCGAACGCGACGGCCGCGGTCGTCACCGAGATGGTGGCGCAGCGCCGGTCGATGCGGACGGGCATGGACCGGATGCAGCACGGCGCCATGGGTCACATGATGGAGCACATGCGCGGCGGCAAGCCCGGGATGGAGCACTGCCCGATGATGAAGTCGATGGGCGACGCCAGGCACTGAGGTCTATCCTTGTCCCCGGGGCCGAGCGTCGACGGCCCCGCGGAGAGGCGATGAAGATCACCTACAGGATCGACGCCCAGGACCGCCTCACCGAGCTGTCCGGGGACTGGGACCAGTTCGCGCAGGCCAACGGCGCCCCCGAACTCGCTGCCGCGGCGCTCAGGGGCAAGCCGCTGCCGGCGCTGGTCAGCGGCACCGAGATGCAGTCGCTGACCGCGATGCTCCTCAAGCGGGCGCGCGAGGCCGGCGCGGTGGAGGTTCCGTTCCGCTGCGACGCTCCCGACGAGCGCCGCTTCCTGACCATGGAGTTGCGCCGCGACGCCGAGGACGGCGTCGCGATCGAGACGCGGTTGGTGCGCGCCGAGCCGCGGCCGCCGGTGGCGCTGCTCGACGCTCGCCTGCCGCGCACCGACGAGCTGCTGGTCATCTGCAGCTGGTGCAAGTGCGTGCGGCTGCCGACGCAGGAGTGGGTCGAGGTGGAGGCCGCGGTCGAGGCCCTCGGCCTGTTCCAGGAGGCCCAACTGCCGCAGTTGAGCCACGGCATCTGCCCCCCGTGCCGGGCCCGGTTCTTCGGCGCGCCCACCACCCGCCCGGCCGTCTAGGATTCCACCGGGGAGGACCCGGCCATGAAGACCGTCGTCGACCTTCTGCTCGGCTTCCTCGCGGTCAACGGGGTGCTGGCGATCGCCGCGGCCAGCGCGGTGTTCGCCTCGTGGCACGTCGCGATCGCCGTCTCGGTGCTGCTGGCGCTCGGGCTGGTGGCGGTGTCGATCGTCACGCGGCGATTCAGCCTGTCGTGGGCCGCGTTGATCGCGTTCGCGGGCGGCCTGATCGTCAGCCTGGAGCTGGACGACTACGCCGCGCTGCGCCGCAGCGAGGTCGTCCGGGTCGCGTCACCGGCGCAGGCCACGGGCGAGGGCCGCAGCTTCGTGTTCCTTCGCTCGGTCGTGCGCTCCGACCTGCAGGCCGAGTTCAAGTACGAGACGTCGAGACGGGGGAGCCAGTCCGGGACGATCGCCTGGTTCTATGCGGCCCCGCTCACGGACGAGAGCTGGAACTCCGGCGAGCCCGTGCCCGCCTGGGCGATCTGCCGGTACAAGCCGTGTCTGGCGGACTGGGCGAAAGGCTGCGGCGCGGCGGTTCCGCTGCCCGCCCTGCACGTCGACGAGTACCGCCAGGTCGTGGCCGTGGCCGAAGTCGAGCACGGCCTGCAGTCGGTTCCGGGAGCGCCGATGCTGGCCTGCGTCGAGTCGCCCGAGGCCGCGCTCGCGGCGCAGTTCGAGGCCACCCGCTTCGCGCTCGTCTTCTGGAACGTGACCTGGCTCTGCGGCTGGCTCGGCTTCGGCATCTACCGCCTCGTTCGCCCCCGCCCCGCCCCACCGCCGGCGCCCGGGCGCACCGTATCCTGATTGCGGAGGGCACCACGAGTCGACACGGCGTCTGGTCTTTCGAGCGGCATCACGAGGGGCACCGGAGTTCGCGCATCGGCTGGCTGCGCGCGGCGGTGCTCGGTGCGAACGACGGGATCGTGTCCACGGCCAGCCTCGTGGTCGGCGTCGCCTCGGCCGCCGTGGGCCGGGACGAGGTGCTGCTGACGGGCGTCGCGGGCCTGGTGGCCGGGGCGCTGTCGATGGCGGCCGGCGAGTACGTGTCCGTCAGCTCCCAGTCCGACACGGAGCAGGCGGACCTGGCGGCCGAGCGCCACGAGCTCGAGACGCAGCCCGCTGCCGAAGAGGACGAACTCGTCGCCATCTACGTCCAGCGCGGCCTGGAGCCGCAGCTCGCGCGCAGCGTGGCCCAGCAGTTGATGGCCCACGATGCCCTCGGCACCCACGCCCGCGACGAGCTGGGGATGTCCGACAGGCTC
>JAMPXO010000239.1 GCA_023701125.1 Vicinamibacteria bacterium
CGAGGACGCCGTGCTGGCCTTGCACCAGGCGGGCTGCGAGCGGATCACCGTCGACGCGGTGAGTGGCAGCGCGGCCGTGCGGGCGATGGTGCCGGGCGCGCCCGACGAGGCCGCCGTGCGGGAGCTGGCGTGCAAGCTGGCCCGCGGCGTGCTGCCGGCCCGCTTCGAGTTCGTCGCGGGCCTGCCCGGCGAACCGCCGGCCGCGTTGCACGAGACCTATCGGCTGGCGCGCGGGTTGCACCAGATGGGAGTCGGCACCGCGACGCCAATCGCGATCTGGCGACCGCGCGCCAGCACCGGTCCCGAAGCCCACCCTCCCGGCGTTCCGACCGCCCCCAAACCCCCGTCCGACCTCGCGGGCTGGGCGGAGCTCGAGCGGCGCGAGCCGGAGTGGGCCGGCGCCGCGGTGCGGCGCTGGGCGCCGCGTTTCGACTTCTACCTGCGGATGGCGAACGAGCGGCCGCGGCGCGGGGTCGGGCGCCTGCTGATCCACTGGCTGGCGCGACTGCGGGTGGCGACGGGCGTCTACGGCCTCGACTTCGAGCGCGCGCTCGTCGACTTGAGCCGGCGCCTGCGCACCGCCAACAAGGCGGCGCGGCCGGGCAGCATCGGCTGGGAGCCGTAGCCCGGCAGCCGCCGGACGGCGAACCCCGCCGCGCGTAATTGCGCGGTGAGTTCCGCGGGGTCGAGCAACTCGAGGTGATGGGTGGTCTCCTCACGCCGCCAGCCTCGAGCCCGTTCGCGGAACGTCACGATCCGCCGCTCGAGCCGCCGGCCCGTCGCCCGGGTCTCGACCAGGCACGCCCAGCCCGGCCCTTCGGCGAAGTGCCGACGACCGGCCGTGCGGGCGAGCGCCGGCGTGGCGAAGTCGAACGCCAGCAACCCGCCGTCGCTCAAGGCGCGCGCGCAGCGCGCGAACAGTCGCCGTCGTGCGCTCGCGCTCGTGCCGCCGGGGCCCGTGTATCCGAGCACTTCGCCGATCGCCAGCACCGCGTCACAGGCGGGTGGCTCGAAGCCGAAGGCCGAGGCGCGCACGACGCGCGCGCGAGGTGCGTGGCGGCGGGTCAGGGCGACGAAGGCCGGCGAGTGGTCGACGGCGGTGACCTCGAAGCCGGCGGCGAGCAGGGCTGCGGCCAGTTGGCCGCCGCCGCAGCCGAGCTCCACCACGTGCCCGCCCGCGAGCCCGCGAGCGCGGAGCAGCTCGATCAGGAACGGGGCGGCGCGCTCGGAGAACGACGCGAAACCCCGGTCGTGGACGAACGCGAGGTCGGTCCCGTAGTGGCTCATGGCCTGCGGCCGAAACGACGGCGCAGCGCGGAGCGCGCCGCGTGGAAGCCGCACATGCCGTGCACTCCGCCTCCCGGCGGCGTCGCGGAGGAGCACAGGAACAGCCCGGGATCGGGCGTGGCCCACGGGTCGAGGGCCACGCGCGGGCGGAAGGGGAACTGCGGGAACGTCATCGCCCCGCCCGAGATGTCGCCGCCGACGAGGTTCGGGTTGCGCGCTTCCAGCTCGCGCGGGCCCGAAACCGCGACGGCCATCACCCGCTCGCGGAAGCCGGGAGCGAAGCGCTCGAGCTGGCCGACGATCGCGTCGCTCGCATCCTGGCCGCTGGCCCACGGCACGTGGGCGTAGGCCCACAGCGTGTGGGCGCCCGCGGGGGCGCGGCTCGGGTCGAACGGCGTGTGCTGGGCGACCAGCACGTAGGGCCGAAGGGCGACCCGGGACGGCGCGTCGCGCTCGGCGAGCGCAATCTCTTCGAGCGTCGCGCCCAGGTGCAGCGTGCCGGCGCGTGCGCAGGCCGGGTCCTTCCACGGCACCGGCCCGTCGAGCGCGAAGTCGAGCTTGAACGACGCGGTCCCGTGGCGGTACGCGAGCAGCGCGTCCGTGAAGTGGGGCGGCAGCCGCTCGCCCGCGATCCGCGCCACCGCCCGCGGCATCAGGTCGAGCAGCACGGCTCGCGCGGGCGGCAGCTCGGCGAGCGACTCGACGCGGACGCCGGTGCGCAGCTCTCCGCCGCGCGCCCGCAGCAGCGACGCCAGCGCCTCGGCGATCCGCTGCGAGCCGCCGCGCGCCAGCGGGAAGCCCGTGGTGTGGGCCAGCAGCGTGAACATCAGCGCGAACGAGTTGGTGAGCGGCGCCTCCAGCGGCAGCACCGCGTGGCCCGCGAGACCAGCCCAGTGGGCGCGCGTGCGCGGCTCGCGGAAGCGGGCGCGGGCGAAGCCGACCGCGGAGCGCAGCGCGTCGAGGCCGAAGCGCGCGAGGTCGAGCGGATGACGCGGCCAGTGCAACACGTGGTCCAGCAGCTCGGGCAGCAGCCGCTCGGCGCGTTCGGCCAGCGGTTCCGCGATGCGCCGATAGGCATCCGCGTCGGCGCCCAGGCCGCGCGCGGTGTCGTCGATGCTGCGGGTCAGCAGCACCGCGGGCCCGTCGAGCTGGGGATGGGCGACGTCCACGGGCGGGAACACCCACTCGAGCCCGTGCTGGTGCAGCGGCAGCGAGCGGAAGAACGGCGAGGCCACGGCCAGCGGGTGGATTGCGGAGCACAGGTCGTGGCGGAAGCCGGGCAGCGTGATCCCGGCGGTGCGGGTGCCGCCGCCGATCTCGTCTGCGGCCTCCAGCACGAGCACGTCGAGCCCGTGGCCGGCCAGCTCGACCGCGGCGGCGAGGCCGTTGGGACCGGCCCCGACCACGACGACGTCGCGTGCGTGGGTCACGGGGAAAGCTCCGTCACGACGGGGCTCAGGCCGCGAGGCTCACGCCCTGCAGCCACGTCACGCGAGCCAGCAGGGCCGGGTGGGACTTGAGCAGGGAGGCGAGGCGACGGTGGAGGTGGCGCTCCAGGCCGCGCGCGGCGCCGTCGACGGTCAGCGGCTCGAAGACGACGCCGGCGGCGTCGAGCCAGGCGGGCTCGCCGTACAGCGCCTCGCCGCCCACCATCACCAGGGCGACGGCTTCGCGGCGGCCGGCGAGCAGGTCGGGCAGCGAGCGGGTCACCAGCAGGTCGGCGTCGGCGCCGGGTGCGAGGTCCGCCCGCAGGCGGGCGACCTCGGCCGAGCCCACGGTCGCCATTTGCAGCAACTCCTCGCCGGACAACTCGTGCGCTGCCGCGGCGCAGGCCAGGTTCGACAGCAGGTCGCGCGAGCCCGCCATCGGGCTCTCGCTGCCGAGGCCGACGCGCACCCCGGCGGCCCGCAGCGCGGGCACGTCGGTCGCACGTCCGTACAGGCGGAGGGCCGCCTCCGGACACCAGACGACACACGCCCTGGCCGTGGCCAGCCGCGCGCGGTCCTCGTCGGAACAGGCGATGGCGTGGATCACGACCGTGTTCTGGCGCAGCACGTTGGCTTCGGCCAGGCGCGCGATCTCCGC
>JAMPXO010000120.1 GCA_023701125.1 Vicinamibacteria bacterium
CGAGCGCTGCGGCCGCGCCGCGCTGTCGCCGCCGAGCACGAAGCGGTCGAGGCCCGAGTCGAAGTAGCCCAGTCGCCGGAGCTCCTCGCGCAGCTCGTCGACCGAGGCGAGCGGCGGCTGGCTGCCGGGCATCTCGTCCGTCACGAGCCGATTCTACGAGCGAACGCCGGTGCGGCCGGCGTGCGGCGTCAGCGCCGGAAAAGGTACTGGAGCTTGAAGAAGTACTGGCGCGACACGGGTTCGAAGCCGCCCGCGACCCGCGGCTCCTCGCGCCGGCCCGGCCGCGTGTCGACGTCGAGCCAGGCTGCCGAGGAGCCGGCGTAGAAGATCGTGAACGCGTTCAGCTTGTAGCTGAGCAGCGGCTCGACGGAGAGCGAGCGGTCGAAGCCGTCGTACTGCACGACCACCCGCGCCGACAGGCCGCGGCTCAACTGGTACTTGAGCCGCACGCGCCAGATCGAGTCGTCGAAGAAGGGCTGGCCCGTGTGGCGGTCGCGCAGCCGCGAGTAACGCCACGACGGCTCGATCAGCAGCCGCTCGGTCGGGCGCACCGTCGCCCAGGTTTCGAAGTTGAGCGACTTGCCGACCGCCGGCGGGTCCGCGAAGCGGGCGGTCGAATCGCCGCCCCAGGCGCCGCCGCCGAGGCTCAGCAACTCGCTGAACGCGGACTCGCCGAAGAACGACCAGTACTGCTTGCCGGTCTGGCGGGTACCGCGGTAGATCTCGTCTTCGGTGCCGAGCTCGGTCTCGAGGTAGATCTGCCCCTTGAGCTGCGCCGAGCCGCCGATCCAGACGTTCTCGTCCTTCACGGCGCCCGACCAGTTCCACATCTTGTTGGCGCCCATCCGCAGTTGCCAGCGGGTGGCGAAGCCCGAGGCCGGGTAGAAGTTGAAGCCCTGGAACGCGTGCAGGCGCTGCTCGTCGTTGCGGGTGACGAAGCCGGTCGGGGCACGGAAGGTCGGGCTCGTCCACCTGTAGGCGAGGTCGAACTCCCACGTCTTCGCGTCGCGCTCGAGGCCCGCGTAGCCGGCCGTGCCCCAGTACGACTCGCCGTCGAAGGCCGCCGTGTGGCCGTCGAAGCCGAGCCCGGCGAGCTGCGGGTTGAGCGGGGAGTCCGCGGCCTCGTCGATGAACGAGCCCAGCGCCTGCCACTCGAAGCGCTGGTGCTTGCCGAGCTTGAACAGGCCGTCCACGCCGAACACGGTGCCGGCGCCGCCCTCGTCGTACTGGCGCCGGGTGAACAGAAGGCCGACGAACGCCTCGTCCTTCAGCGACTGGCGGACGCGGCCGACGAAGCCCGTGCTGCGCCCGCCCTTCAGCAACACCGAGCGCTCCTCGAACGGGATCAGCACCGGCGTGTGCTCGTCGCGGGCGATCAGCGCGCCGAAGCTGGTCTTCGACGGCCGCCCCGTCAGCTTGACCGCGAACAGCGGGTCGTTGAACGAGCGGGTGTAGACCGCGTTGACCCACGTCTGGTAGACGTCCGTGCCCTGCTGGAAGAACGGCCGCTTCTCGGGGTACTGCAGCGCGAACGGGGAGTTGACGTCGACCTGCGCCGCGTCCGACTCGACCTGCGAGAAGTCGGGGTTGAGCGTCGCCTCGCCGGAGAAGTCGGAGCTGAAGTCGTAGCGGACCGTCAGCGAGGCCTCGCCGTCGCGCTCCGGGTCGCCCAGCCCGGAGGCGGGATCGCCGTCGAGGCTCAGCGCGCTGACCTGGCTGCCGAGCACCGCGGGCAGCAGCCACAGCGGTGCGCCCGGGTTCACGCTCTCGATGCCCTCGAGGGTGCCGAGCTGGCACTCGAAGCAGGGGTTGCCACGCTCGATCGCCGCCCACGAGTACTGGTGACGGCTGGCGCGCGGGTGGTTGCGCCAGAACGTGGCGCGCCAGCTCTGCTTGTCGCCGCGCGGGAACGACAGGCTCGAGAACGGGATCGCCATCTCGACCTGGTAGCCGCCCTCGGTGACCATGCCGCGCGACTCGAACAGCAGGTCGACGCTCATGTCCTCGCCGCGGTTGGTCGCCCGGATGTCGCCCTGGGCGCCGTAGGGGTTGGCGAAGATCTGGTAGCTCCAGGAGGCCGTGCCGTAGGTGTCGAGGATGATGCCGACGTTGTCGTCGGACCAGATCTCGTCGCGGTCGCGCTGGGCCGCCCGTAACTGCTTCGGGTCGTCGTGGGCGACGAACGCGAGGTACAGGTTGCGGTCGTCGTAGGCGACCAGCACCTCGGTGTCGGCCAGCGGCTTGACGCGATCGCCGGGGCGCACTTCCGAAAAGCCGTCCGCTCGCGCAGCCTGTTTCCAGGCGGGATCGTCGAGCAGCCCGTCGATCCGCGGCGCCTCGGACACCCGCGGGATGCGCAGCGTCGGCTTCTGCCGCGGGGAGTGCGCGGGGTCCGTCGCCCCGTCGGGTTCCGTCGCCGGGCCAAGCCCGGCGTCGGTCCCATGGGGGCTTGCGCCGCGATACGGACCCGGCTCCGCCCCCACGCCCCCGGGGACCACGAACAGCAGCGCGCACAAGGCCAGCCGGCCACGGGTCTTCATTCAGTGGTTTGAGACGCTGGCGGAGGGTCCGGGGTTGCTTGCCCTCAGGACCCGGTGGAGCCGAAGCCGCCGTCGCCGCGGCCGGATGGTGCCAGCGTTTCGGCCCGCTCGAAGCGCGCACGTTCAACGCGCTGGACGAGGATCTGCGCGATGCGATCACCCGGCTGGATCTCGAACGGCACGCCGCCGTGGTTGGCGAGCACGACCTTGACCTCGCCGCGGTAGTCCGCATCGATCACGCCCGCCAGGGTGTCGATGCCGTGGCGCGCCGCCAGCCCGCTGCGCGGCCAGATCAGCCCCACGCAGCCCTGGGGCAGCTCGATCCGCAGCGCGGTCGAGACCGAGGCGATGCCGCCGGGCGGGATCACGCTCGGTTCCGCGGCGCGCAGGTCGGCGCCCGCGGCATCGGCGGATCCGTACTCGGGCAGGGCGCCAGTGCCGGTGACGCGGACGAGGCTCATGGACCGGGATTATAGGGACGCGGCCTGCGGTTGTTAGCATCCGAAGTTCCGATGGACGCCCGACCCAACCTGTTCGGACTCGATCGCGCCGGCCTCGAGGCCGTGCTGCGCGAGCTCGGCCAGCCGCGCTACCGCGCCGGCCAGGTCTACGGCTGGCTCTACGCGCACAGGGTCAAGGCGATCGCGGAGATGACCGACCTCGGCAAGGGCCTGCGCGACGCCCTCGCCGCGCGCTTCGACCTGCGCTGGCCCGAGGTCTCGCATCGCGAGCGCGGCGCGGACGGCACGGTGAAGTTCCTGTTCCGCGTCAACGCGGGCGAAGGCCAGCCCGCCTCGACGATCGAGAGTGTCTTCATCCCCGACGAGCGCCGCAACACGATCTGCATCTCGACCCAGGCCGGTTGCCCGCTCGCCTGCACGTTCTGCCTGACGGGCATCGCGGGCTACCGCCGCAACCTCGCGGTCGACGAGATCCTCGGCCAGGTCGCGACCGTGATGGACGAGGCGCCGCGCGACGGCAAGGCGTGGAACATCGTGGTGATGGGAATGGGCGAGCCGTTGCTCAACGAGGCGGCGACGTTCCCCGCGCTGCGGGTGCTGATGGACCCGAAGGGCTTCGCGATCCCGCCCCGCAAGCTGACGCTGTCGACGGTCGGCATCCTGCCGGCGCTGGAGCGGCTCGCGCAGGAGCCGGTGCGGCCCAACCTCGCGATCAGCCTGCACGCGCCCAACCCGGAGCTGCGGCGCAAGCTGATGCCGATCGAGGAGAAGTACGCGCTTCACGACGTGCTCGACGCCGCCGAGCGCTATCCCGTGCCGCGCGGCGGGCGGGCGACGCTCGAGTACGCGCTGCTCGCGGGCGTCAACGACCAGCCCGAGCACGCCCGCGAGCTGGCGGCCTTGATCGCCGGCCGACCGTTCAAGGTCAACCTGATCCCGCTCAACCCTGCCCCGGAGATCCCGTTCGCGGCGCCGGGCGAGCGCGCGATCGACCGCTTCTGCGCGATCCTCGTCGAGCGCGGCGTCACCGTCTCGGTGCGCCGCTCGCGCGGCCAGGACGTGCTCGCGGCGTGCGGCCAGCTCCACCTCAAGCAGGGCGAGGCGCTGGCGATCCGCCGCCGAACACCGCCCGCGCCGCCCGCACCGCCCGCGTCGTGAAGCGTTTCGCCCCGGAGGCGGGGCTGCTGCTGCTGGGCGCGCTGCTGCTGCTGCCGGCGCTGGGCAAAGCACCGATCGAGCGGGCCGAGATCTACTTCTTCGACGCCGCCCGCGGCATGGTCGAGAGCGGCGACTGGCTGGTGCCGCGCTATCGCGGGGAGGCGTTCTACGACAAGCCCGCGTTGACCTACTGGTCGATGGCGGCGAGCCAGGCGCTGTTCGGCGTCGCCGAGGGCCCGGGCCGCCTGCCGTCCGTGCTGGCCGCTCTCGCCACGTTGCTGGCGACGGTGGCCCTCGGTCGCTCGCTGCTCGGTCTCGCCGCGGGACGTCTCGCGGCGCTGATGCTCGTGACCACGCCCGCGCTGCTGGCCTTCGGCCGCACGGCGATGTCCGACATGCTGCTGACCTTGTGGACGACGCTGGCCGCGCTGCTGATGGTGCGGCTCGGCGGGGAGCCGGCGAAGCCCTCCTCCCTCGCGTGGCTCGGCCTCGGCGCCGCGCTCGGCCTCGGCTTCCTGACCAAGGGGCCGATCGCGGTGCTGCTGCCCGGGTTGTTCGCACTGGCGGTGCTGCGCCGGCGCGGCCTGCGCGGCGTGGCGTGGCCGTCCCCGGGAGTCGCCGCCGGCGCACTCGGGCTGTTCCTGCTGCTGGCGCTCGGCTGGTTCGTCGTGCTCTACCTCACCTACGGCAGCGGGCCGCTCGAGTGGTTCTTCCTGCGCGAGAACCTGGAGCGCTTCAAGGGCGCGACCTACGACGCGGGCCGCCCGGCCTGGTACTACCCGCCGACCTACCTCGCCGAGGCGCTGCCGTGGTCGCCGGCCGTGCTGCTCGCCGTGGCCGCGCTCGTGCGGCGCCGAGCGCCCGCCGCGGTCGGGCTGCTGCTGGAGTGGGTGGCGCTGGCGCTGGTGCCGCTCTCGCTGTCGAAGGGCAAGATCGACTACTACCTGCTGCCGCTCTACCCGCCGCTCGCGTTGTGCGCGGCGTGGTGGCTGGAGCGGGCCGACGCGCGCGCCAATGCGTTCGCGCTGCGGGCGTGGGCCGGCGTGCTGGCGCTCGCGCTGTGCGGCCTGGCGCTGCTGCCGGCCCCGTTCGACCCGCGCTGGCTGCCGGCCGCGTGGGTCCAGCTCGGGCTGCGCGCGGTGCTGGTCGTGGGCGGCGCGGCGCTGTTGCTGCTCGCGTGGCGACCCGACCCGCGGCGGCTGACGGTGACTCTCGCGTCGCTCGCCTCGGCCGCCAGCCTGCTGTTGTTCGCGGGCTACGCGCCGGCCTTCCGCGCGGCCCAGCCCAACTCCGCGCTGACCGAGGACGTCGCCCGCGAACGCCGGTTCGTGGCGGGCGCCCAGCTCGTGTACTGCGACGACTCGGCGCGGGCCGAGCGCGACATCCTGTTCCACGCCCGCCACGCGGGCTGGCACGAGTGCGAGCTGTGGGCCTTCGCCGCCGACGAGCGGCCCTTCCTGTTCCTGCTGACGCCGGAGGAGGAAGCCGCCCTGCGCGGCGCCGCGTCGCTGCGCGAGGTCTCGCGCTACCCGATGCTGGGCGCGGCCGCGCTCGGCCTGCGGGGCCTGCTGGCGGGCGTCCACCCGACGGAGATCGTGCTGCTCGCCAACTACGCGACGACGGACCCCGTGGCCGACAAGAAGCGCAAGCGCGAGTTCCGCAAGGAGCGCAAACAGGCGATTCGCGCGCTGGAAGAAGCAGGCGAAGCCCCGCCCGAGTAGCGGGCGGGGCCACCCCCGGTCAGGCGACCGCGAAGGCCTCCGCGGCCGCGTCGACCGTCGCGTCGATCTCGGCTTCCGTGTGGGCGATCGAGACGAACGCCGCCTCGAACTGGGCCGGCGGCAGGTAGATGCCGCGGTCCAGCATGGCGTTGAAGAAGCGGCCGAAGCGGGCGGTGTCGCAGGCCTTCGCGGAGGGCCAGTCGGTGATCGGGCCGGGGCCGAAGAAGGCCGTGATCATCGAGCCGACCCGTTGCAGGGTGACCGGGCCGGTCGCGCGCTCGGCCGCGCGGCGCAGGCCCGACTCCAGCCGCGCCGAGAGCACCTCCAGCCGCTCGTAGAAGCCGTCCGCGTCGAGCCCGTCCAGTGCCGCGCAGCCCGCGGCCATCGCCAGCGGGTTGCCGCTGAGCGTGCCCGCCTGGTAGACCGGCCCGACCGGCGCGACGCAGTCCATCACGTCGGCGCGCCCGCCGTAGGCACCGACCGGCAGGCCGCCGCCGATGATCTTGCCCAGGCACGTCATGTCCGGCTGGATGCCGTACAACTCCTGCGCGCCGCCCTTCGCGACGCGGAAGCCGGTCATCACCTCGTCGAACACGAGCAGCGCACCGACCCGCGCGGTGATCTCGCGCAGCGCCTGCAGGTAGCCGGGGTTGGGCGCGACGCAGCCCATGTTGCCGACCACGGGTTCGACGATCACCGCGGCCAGGTCCGCGCCGTGCTCCGCCGCCACCGCCTCCATCGCCGCGACGTCGTTGTAGCGGACGACGATCGTGTCGCCGACCGTGCCCGCGGGCACGCCGGGGGAGCCGGGGATGCCGAGGGTCGCGACCCCGGAGCCGGCGGAGACCAGCAGCAGGTCGGCGTGGCCGTGGTAGCAGCCCTCGAACTTGACGATCTTGCGGCGGCCGGTGAAGCCGCGGGCGACGCGCAGCGCGCTCATCGTGGCCTCGGTGCCCGAGGACACGAAGCGCACCTTCTCGATCGACGGCACCAGCCGGATCACCCGCTCGGCCAGCTCGACCTCGCCCTCGCACGGTGCGCCGTAAGAAGTGCCGCGGGCGGCGGCTTTCGTGATCGCCTCGATCACCGGCGGCCAGGCGTGGCCGTGGATCATCGGGCCCCACGAGCCGACGTAGTCGATGTACCACTTGCCGTCGGCGTCGCGGAAGCGGCAGCCCTCGGCGCGCTCGACGAAGCGCGGCGTGCCGCCGACCGCCTTGAACGCGCGCACGGGCGAGTTGACGCCGCCGGGGATGACCTTCTGGGCGCGCGCGAACAACTCCTCGGAGCGGGTCATGCCTTCCTCGCGAAGTCCTTGGCGTGGTACGTCAGGATGATGTCGGCGCCGGCGCGGCGGATCGAGGTCAGGATCTCGCGCATCATGCGGTCCTCGTCGATCCAGCCGCGGGCCGCGGCGGCCTTGACCATCGAGTACTCGCCCGAGACGTTGTAGGCCGCGACCGGTCGATCGGTCGCCTCCTTCACGGCGCGGATCACGTCGAGGTAGGGCAGCGCGGGCTTGACCATCACCATGTCCGCGCCTTCTTCGACGTCGAGCCAGACCTCCTTCAGCGCCTCGCGCACGTTGGCAGGGTCCATCTGGTAGCCGCGGCGGTCGCCGAACTGCGGCGCCGAGTCCGCCGCGTCGCGGAACGGGCCGTAGAAGGCGGACGCGTACTTGGCGGCGTAAGACAGGATCGGCAGGTCGGCGAAGCCGGCGCCGTCGAGCCCGTCGCGGATCGCGGCGACGCGGCCGTCCATCATGTCGGAGGGCGCCACCACGTGGGCGCCGGCCTTCGCGTGCGAGACCGCCATCTTGGCCAGCAGCTCGAGCGTCTCGTCGTTCTGGACCTCGTGGCCCGAGATCAACCCGCAGTGGCCGTGCGAGGTGTACTCGCACAGGCACACGTCGGTCACCACCAGCAGCTCCTTGCACTCGGAGCGGATGCGGCGGGTGGCCTCCTGGACGACGCCCTGGTCGTCGTAGCCCTCGGAGCCGCGCGGGTCCTTGGCGTGGGGCAGGCCGAACAGGATCACGCCGCCGATGCCCAGCGCTTCGACCTCGCGCGCCTCGCGGGCCGCCTCGTCGGGGGAGAGGTGGAAGCAGCCCGGCAGCGAGCCGATCTCGCGGCGCACGCCCTCCCCGGGCATCACGAACAGCGGGTAGATCAGTTGCTCCGGCGACAGCCGCGTCTCGCGCACGAGGGCGCGCAGGCGCTCAGTCTTCCGGAGCCGGCGAGGACGGTCGATCGGAAAGCTCACGGGCCCGAGTCTAGCCCGGGCTGTCGGGCGCTTCTCCGTCCCCTGGACCCTGTAGTAGACTCTCCGCTTCGGGACGGCCGTGGCGGTGTAGCTCAGCTGGTTAGAGCACGCGGCTCATATCCGCGGTGTCCGGGGTTCAAGTCCCTGCACCGCCACCATCCTTCCCACCCCTCGCGCTCCCTGGTCCCCACCACATGCGCTCCACGCCTCTGGTCACCGCCGTTCGTCGGGCGCTCGATGCGGCGGGCCTCGGGGGTGGGGGGCAGCGGATCGTGGTCGCCCTCTCCGGCGGACCCGACTCCACCGCGCTGCTCGAGGCGCTGGCGTCGCTGCGCCGGGAGCGCGGCCTGGTGGTCGTGGCGGCCCACCTCGACCATCGCCTGCGTCCCGCGTCCCGCGCCGATGCCGCCTTCTGCGAGGACCTCTGCCGCTCGCTCGACCTGCCGCTCGAGACCGGCCGCGCCGACGTCAAGGCCCGCGCGCGCCGCGACAAGCAGGGGCTCGAGGCGGCCGCCCGCGCGGAGCGCCACGCCTTCCTGCGCCGGGTGGCCGCCAAACACCGCGCCGCTGCGATCGCCCTCGGCCACACCCTCGACGACCAGGCCGAGACGCTGCTGCTGCGGCTCGTGCGCGGTGCCGGCGGCGACGGGCTGGCGTCGATGCGGCCCCGCGCCGGCGACCTGTTTCGGCCGCTGCTCGCGGTCTCGCGGGCCGAGGTGCTGGATCACCTGAAGCGCCGCAGGCAGGCCTTCCGCGAGGACGAGAGCAATCGCGACCCGCGGCACGAGCGCAACCGGCTCCGCCACGACTGGCTGCCCGGGCTCGAGCGGGCCTTCCACGGCCGGGTCAGGGCCCATCTCGCCGCGACCGCGGAGCTGCTGGCGAGGGACGCTGAAGCCCTCGACGGCTGGGCCCGCCGGGCGTTGGCACAGGCGCGGGGAACCCGCGAGGGGGGCGCGAGCGTCCAAGTGGAGAATGGGCTCTCCTGTGCCGTCCTGCTCCGCCGGCCCGAGGCCGTGCGCAGCCGCGTCGTCCGGCTGTGGCTGGCCGAGCACGGCGGCCTCGCCGACATCGGTCGGGTCCACGTCGAGACGCTGCTGGCGCTGTGCCGCGAGGGCCGGGGGCGCTTCGCCCTGCCCGGCGGCCGGGAGGCCCAGGTCAAGGGTGGCCGGCTGCGTCTCCTCTGAACTTGCGCGTATGCTTGGAAGGAGCGGCGGACGGCCGCCGCAGCGGAGGTTCGATGACTGCCAGGCCGGAGGTGCTGCTGGACGCCGAGACGATCCGTCGACGTGTCGAAGCCCTCGGCGCCCTGATCGGCGAAGCGTACGTCGGGCGCGAGATCGCGGTCGTGGGGCTGATGAAGAGCTGCCTGGTCTTCATGGCCGACCTGATCCGCGTGCTGCCCGTCGACGTGACGTGCCACACCCTGCGCGTGGCCTCGAGCCGCGAGCCCGGGGTGGGCGAGCACGCGGAGATCACCGACATCGTCTATTCCGCCGAGATCCCGTGGGAAGGCCGCCACGTGTTGCTGCTCGACGACATCATCGACACCGGCATCACGCTGCGCTTCCTGCTCGACCACATCAAGGACCGCAACCCCGCCAGCCTGCGCGTCTGCACGCTGATCGACAAGCCCAAGGAGCGCAAGATCGACGTCAAGCCCGACTGGGCGGCGTTCACGATCGAGGAGCCCGGGGCCGGCTTCCTGGTCGGTTACGGGCTCGACTTCGGCGAGCACTACCGGGGGCTGCCGTACATCGGGACGATCCCGCGTCCCGTGCCGCAAGCGCCCGCGGGCGCCTGACTTCGGAGGTTTCGTGAACTCGACGTTCAAGACGGTGATGCTGTGGCTGTCCCTGCTGGTCGTCATCTTCCTGGCCTGGCACTTCGCCAACATCCAGAAGAAGGAGACCCGGCTCAAGTTCAGCGAGTTCATGGTCCAGGTCGAGGACGGCAAGGTCCGCGACGTGACCGTGACCGGCAACGAGATCAAGGGCCACACCGCCACCGGTGAGGCGTTCTCGACCTTCGCCCCGACCGGCTACGACAAGCTGACCGACACGCTGCTGGCCAAGAAGGTGCTGGTCAACATCCAGCCCGACCAGACCCCGACCTGGGCCAACGTGCTCATCTCGTGGGCGCCGTTCGTGCTGCTGATCGGCTTCTGGATCTTCTTCATGAGGCAGATGCAGAGCGGCGGCAACAAGGCGCTGTCGTTCGGCAAGAGCAAGGCCAAGCTGCTGGCCAGCCAGCAGAAGAAGGTCACCTTCAAGGACGTCGCCGGCGTCGACGAGGCCAAGGAGGAGCTGCAGGAGATCATCGAGTTCCTGCGCGAGCCGCAGAAGTTCCAGAAGCTGGGCGGCCGCATCCCCAAGGGCGTGCTGCTGATGGGCCCCCCGGGCACGGGCAAGACGCTGCTGGCGCGGGCGATCGCCGGCGAGGCCAACGTGCCGTTCTTCTCGATCTCGGGCTCCGACTTCGTCGAGATGTTCGTCGGCGTCGGCGCCTCGCGCGTGCGCGACCTGTTCGAGCAGGGCAAGAAGAACGCACCCTGCATCATCTTCATCGACGAGATCGACGCCGTCGGCCGCCACCGCGGCGCAGGCCTCGGCGGCGGTCACGACGAGCGCGAGCAGACCCTCAACCAGTTGCTGGTCGAGATGGACGGCTTCGAGTCCAACGACGGCGTGATCCTGATCGCCGCCACCAACCGGCCCGACGTGCTCGACCCGGCGCTGCTGCGGCCCGGCCGCTTCGACCGCCGGGTGGTGGTGTCGCGGCCCGACGTGCGCGGCCGCGAGGGCATCCTCCAGGTCCACACCAAGAAGATCCCGATCGCGGACGACGTCGACATCAACGTGCTGGCGCGCGCGACGCCGGGCTTCTCGGGCGCCGACCTCGCCAACCTGGTCAACGAGGCCGCGCTGATGGCGGCCCGTCGCAACCAGAAGTCCGTCACCATGCACGACTTCGAGTCCTCCAAGGACAAGGTCATGATGGGCGCCGAGCGCAAGAGCATGATCATCACGGACGAGGAGAAGAAGATCACGGCCTACCACGAGGCGGGCCACGCGATCCTCGCCGCGATCCTGCCCAACGCCGACCCGCTGCACAAGGTGACGATCATCCCGCGCGGCATGGCGCTGGGCCTCACCCAGCAGCTGCCGACGGAAGAGAAGCACAACTGGAACCGCGAGCAGTTGAAGGACCGGATCGCGGTCTGCATGGGCGGTCGCATCGCCGAGGACCTGGCCTTCGGCCACATCACGACCGGCGCCCAGAACGACCTCGAGCAGGCCACCGAGATGGCCCGCAAGATGGTCTGCGAGTGGGGCATGAGCGACGAGCTCGGCCCGCTGACCTACGGCAAGCGCGAGGGCGAGATCTTCCTCGGCCGCGAGTTCAACCGCCACCAGGACTACTCGGAAGCGACCGCGCTGAAGATCGACGCCGAGATCACCAAGATCGTCAGCGGCCAGTACGGCCACGCCCACGGTCTGCTCTCGCAGCACCGGACGGCACTCGACCAGGTCGCCGTCGCGCTGCTCGAGCACGAGGTGCTGGACGGCTCGCAGATCAAGCAGATCCTGGCCGGCGAGACGATGACCGTGAAGACGCCGCCGCCCGCGCAGCCGGCCCCGCCGCCCGCGGCCGCGGCTGACGCGGTTCCCGAAGAAGAGCGATCCGGAGGTATCCTGCCGCCGCCCATGACTGCGCCGAAGCCGACGGCCTGACGTCGGGGGCGGTTCCGAGTCGTCCGCGGACCCGCTGCCCCGCGTCGCGCGAGGGGGTTTGGGGGCGGAGGAGTCCGTGCGACGGAGCCCCCAAGGCTTGGCGCCGGATTCACTCCGGCGCCAACCCGCCAGACGGGACTGCCGGCGGCAGGGAGGTTCGCGAGCTTGACCGAGCGGGTTCCAGCCAGAAGGCCGCGCTACACGCTCCGCGTGCGCGGGGAAACGCGTGCCCTCGGCGCGCGGACCTGGCTGATGGGCGTGCTCAACGTCACGCCCGACTCGTTCTCGGACGGCGGCCGTTTCGCCGCCGGTGACGCGGCCGTCGAGCGGGGTCTGGCGCTGTTCGAGCAGGGCGCGGACGTGGTCGACGTGGGCGGCGAGTCGACCCGGCCCGGCGCCGTGCCCGTCCCGGCCGAGACCGAGATCGAGCGCGTCGTGCCCGTGATCGCCGGCCTGCGCCGGCGCGGACCCGGCCTCGTCTCGATCGACACCACGAAGGCCGCGGTCGCGCGCGCCGCCCTCGACGCGGGTGCCGACATCGTCAACGACGTCAGTGGCCTGCTGTTCGACCCGGAGCTCGGCGGGGTGGCGGCCGCGGCCGGGGCGCCGCTGGTCCTGATGCACCTGCGCGGCAAGTTCGCCACCATGCACGAGTCTCCGTTCTACGCGGACGTGGGCGCCGAGCTGATCAGCGAGTTGCGCGCCGCACTCGCCCGCGCCGCGGCGTCCGGCGTCGACCTCGGCCAGACCCTGGTCGATCCCGGCATCGGCTTCTCCAAGGACGCCGCGCACAGCGTGCAGGTGCTGGCGCGCCTCGACCTGCTGCACGCGCTGGGCCGGCCGGTGCTGGTCGGCCCGTCGCGCAAGAGCTTCATCGGCCAGCTCACCGGCGCGCCGGCCGGGGAGCGGCTGTTCGGCACGGCGGCCGCCGTCACCGCGGCGATCCTGCAGGGCGCCCACGTGGTGCGCGTCCATGACGTCGCGCTGATGGCGCAGGCGGCGAAGGTGAGCGACGCGCTGCTCGAGGCGGGCGCGTGATCCTCGACCGCCTGATCGCCTTCCTGAACGCCCGCCAGGCCGGCTGGCTCGACGTGCTCGACGTGGTGATCGTCGCCTTCATCATCTACGAGCTGCTGCAGTTCATCCGCGGCACCCACGCCGTGCAGATGGCGCTGGGCGGCGTGATGCTGGTGTTCTTCTACTGGATCTCGCAGTGGCTGAACCTGCAGACCGTCAACTGGACGCTGCGCACGTTCCTGCCCTACCTGGTGTTCGGCATCATCGTCGTGTTCCAGGCCGAGATCCGCAAGATGCTGGCCCACATCGGCAAGACCCCGCTGCTGGGGGCCTTCTCCGGCGAGCGCCGGACCGAGGTCGTCGACGAGCTGGTGCTGGCGGCCACCACCCTCGCGCAGTCCAACACCGGCGCCATCGTCGTGCTCGAGCGCGAGATGGGCCTGCGCAGCTACATCGAGACCGGCATCCAGCTCGACGCCCACGTCACCTACGACCTGCTGGTCAACATCTTCAAGCCCGGCACCCCGCTCCACGACGGCGCGGTGATCATCCAGGGCAAGCGGATCGCGGCGGCCGCGGCGTTCCTGCCGCTGACCGTGAACCCGGAGCTGTCGCGCCAGCTCGGCAGCCGGCACCGGGCCGCGATCGGCGTCACCGAGGACACCGACGCGCTGGCGGTCGTGGTCTCGGAGGAGACCGGTCAGATCTCGCTGGTGCGCAGCGGCCGCATCGAGCGCGGGCTCGAGGGCGCCGAGCTGCGATCGCGGCTGCTCGAGGCGCTGGAGCTGCCCGACGAGCCGTCCGCCCGTCCCGAGACGCGGGGCGAGGGCGCCTCGCGGGCGGAGCGCGTGCGGTGAAGCGGGCGGCGATCGACAACCTCGCGCTGAAGGGGCTGAGCCTCGGCCTGGCGCTGCTGCTGTGGCTGGCGATCGCCGGCGAGAAGTCGTCGGAGATGGGCCTCACGGTCCAGCTCGAGATGCAGAACTTCCCCAAGGACCTGGAGCTGACCGGCGAGACCGTCAACCAGGTCGAGGTCCGGCTGCGGGCTTCGCCCGGCATCATCCAGCGGCTGGGGCCGGGCGACGTGTCCGCCCAGATCGACCTGGCCGGCGCAGGCGAAGGCGAGCGCTTCGTCCACCTCACGGCCGACACGATCCGGGTCCCGTTCGGTGTCACGGTCGTCAAGGTCACGCCGGCGATCCTCTCGCTCTCGCTCGAGCACACGCTGCAGAAAGAAGTTCCGGTGCGCCCGCGGCTGCTGGGCTCGCCGACCGAGGGGTTCGAGATCGCCGAGGTCGTCGCCCGGCCGGCCACCGCCCGCATCGCCGGGCCGCGCAGCCGGGTGCGCGAGGTGGACAGCGTGTTCACCGAGCCCGTGCGGGTCGAAGGCGCGCGCGGGGACGTCGCGGATTTGGTCGCGCTCGGCGTCGAGGACCCGGTGCTGCGCATCCTCGATGCGTCGCGAGTCGAGGTCACGGCTCGCATCCGCGAGCAGCACAAGACGCTGCGCCTGCGCGACCTGGCGCTGGTCGTGCGCGGCGGCCCGGGCGTCGTCAAGCCGGCGCGGGTCGATGTCGAGCTGGAAGGGCCGGCCTCGGTGCTGGCCCACGTCAAGCCCGAGCAGGTGCGGCCGTACGTGACGGCGGCCGCCGGCGCGGACGCGTTGGTCGCGGTCGAGCTGTCCGGACTGGCCGGGGTCACGATCAAGGAAGTGCGCCCGCCGCGAGTGAACCTGCGGCTGGGGCGCCGCTGACGCGCGTGGCGCGTCGACACGGGGGGCCGAGTTGAAGACGGAGACGGGGGGCGCCGAGCGCCGGCTGTTCGGGACCGACGGCATTCGTGGGCCCGCCAACGTGCATCCGATCACCCCGGAGCTGGCACTGCAGCTCGGCCGGGCGGTGACCTTCGTCGCCGGCCGCGGCGTGCGCCACGCGCCGCGGGTGCTGATCGGCAAGGACACGCGGTTGTCGGGCTACATGATCGAGACCGCCATCGCCTCGGGCGTGTGCTCGATGGGCGGCCGGGTGATCCTGTGCGGGCCGGTGCCGACGCCGGCGGTCGCCCACCTGACGACCAGCATGCGGGCCGACGCGGGCATCGTCATCAGCGCCAGCCACAACCCGTACGACGACAACGGCATCAAGATCTTCGGTCGCGACGGCTTCAAGCTGCCGGACGCCGCCGAGGCCGAGATCGAGCGGCTGATCGAGGACGACTCGCTGCTCGGCGCGCGCAAGACCGGGCCGGGCATCGGCCGCGCGGTCAAGCTCGAGGACGCCCGCGGCCGCTACGTGGTGTTCGCCAAGACCACGTTCCCGCGCGACCTCACCCTGGACGGCGTGCGGATGGTGGTCGACGCGGCCCACGGCGCCGCCTACCGCGTCGCGCCGCTGGTGTTCTCCGAGCTGGGCGCCAAGGTCGCCGCGCTCGGCGTCAAGCCCTCGGGCACCAACATCAACCGCGACTGCGGCGCGCTGCACCCCGACAACGTGCGGGCCGAGGTGGTCAAGCGCGGGGCGGCCATCGGCGTGGCCCTCGACGGCGACGCCGATCGCGTGATCGTGATCGACGAGAAGGGCCAGATCGTCGACGGCGACGCGGTGATGGCGATGTGCGCGGCGCGCATGATCCGCGACGGCGAGCTGCGCGCCAGGACGCTGGTGGCGACCGTGATGAGCAACCTCGGCCTCGACCGGGCGATGGTCCGCCTCGGCGGCCAGTTGCTGCGCACCCCGGTCGGCGACCGCTACGTGGTCGAGGCCATGCGCAAGGGCGGCTTCAACCTCGGTGGCGAGCAGAGCGGCCACCTGATCTTCCTCGACCACGCCTCGACCGGCGACGGCATCGTCGCGGCGCTGCAGGTGCTGGCGCTGATGGTGAGCTCGGGGCGGCCGCTCTCGGAGCTGGCCCACGAGGCGATGGAGCGGGTGCCGCAGGTGCTGGAGAACGTCACCCTGCCCTCGCGCCGCCCGCTGGACGCGATGCCGGAACTGGCCAGGGCCACGAAGCAGGTCGAGCAGGCGCTGGGCCAGGACGGCCGAGTGCTGGTGCGCTGGAGCGGCACGGAGCCCAAGCTCCGGGTGATGCTCGAGGGCCCGGACGAGGACCAGATCCGCACCTGGGCGAAGGAGCTGATCGCCGCCGCGAAGCGCGACGCAAAGGCCTAGAACCGGGACAGGATCTCGCGGGTCTTCTTGGCCAGGCTGGCCTCGAAGCTCTCGCGCCGGACCGCGATGCGCTTGCGCAGTTCCGAGTCCTTC
>JAMPXO010000121.1 GCA_023701125.1 Vicinamibacteria bacterium
TCACGCGGCGAGCGGATCCTGCTGGTCGAGGACGAGCCGGCGATGCTCGAGGTCACGACGGAGATGCTGCAGGACCTCGGCTACCGGGTGGTGCCAGCCGCCGGGCCGCGCCAGGCGATCGAGCTGGCGCGGACGGCCGATCACCCGTTCGCCCTGCTGATCACCGACGTCGTGATGCCGGAAATGAACGGCGTCGACCTGGCCCGCGCCCTGCGAGACGGCCAGCCGGGGCTTCTGTGCCTGTTCGTGTCGGGCTACACGCCGGAGGTGATCGCCCAGCGCGGGCTCACCGACGACGCGAGCGCGCTGCTCTCCAAGCCGTTCTCGGGCGAGGCGCTGGCGCGCAAGGTGCGCGAGTTGCTCGACGCCTGAGCCGCGGCCCCCGTCACAGCGCCTGCTCCAATTGCGGTACCACCCCGGAGCCCTGCTGTCGCCCGGTCTCGGCGGCTTCGATCAACGACGGCGGCAGGGTGACCCGGAAGGTCGTGCCGAGCCCTGGCGCGGAGACGAAGTCCACCGTGCCGCGCAGCGACTGGGTCAGCAGCCGCACGGAGTGGGTGCCGACCCCACGGCCGGCGCCCTTCGTCGAGAAGGATCGCTGGAAGACCTGGCTGCGCACGTGGGGCGGCATCACGGTCTCGTTGTGGACGCTGATGCGACGTGACTCCGGGGCCCAGCGCACGATCACCGTCTGGCCCTCCGCGGACGCCTCGAGCGCGTTCTTGACCAGGTTGCCGACCACCCGGCGCAGCAACACGGGGTCCGTCGAAAGCGCCGGGCCGTCCTCGGCGGCGAGGGTGAAGCGAACCTGCTTGCCCTCGCCGAAGGGGCCGTGCTGGAACGCGACGCAGATCTCCTCGAGCAGGCGGCCGACCGCGACCGGCGCCGGGTGGACGTCGAGCTCGCCGGCCTCGGCCCGCGAGAGGTCGCGCTGGCTGACCACCTCGTCGACGGCCTGGCGGGTCAGGCGGCGGATCACCGGAGCGAGCTGGCGGTGCTCGTCATCGCTCAACTCGTCCCAGAATTGCATGTAGCCGTCGAGGCCCGAAAGCGTGTTGAGCACGTCGTGGAAGAACATCTGCTCGAGCGCCTCGCGACGCTTGGCGGCGGAGATGTCCTCCAGCACGACGAGGTCGAAGCGCTCGCCCAGCGGCTCGGGCATCCGGCTCGCCCGCGCCCGCAGGTCGAACACGACTGGCGAGTCTCCCGCCTGTCCGGCGATCCGACACTCGCCGGTCACCGTCTCGCCGGTCTGCGCGAGATCGGACAGGCTGCGCCCGAGCCCACAGAGGTGGCAGTGCTCGCTCGTGCCGCAACCGCTCGGCCTATCGGTCGCGCGCCGGCAGCCCGCGGCTTCGCCCAGCCGCAGGCCGAGCAGCGACACCGAGCCGGGCCGCAGCAGCTCGCGCAGCGACGCGTTCTCATGCACGACCTGGCGCTGCGGGTTCAGGACCGCGGCCGGCACCGGCAGCTCGTCCACCAGCCGCAACAGGCTCGGCTGGGTGGCCAGCGCGTTCTGCTGGGCGACCAGCTCCGCCGGCTCCGAGCGCCGCGCGGGCGGCAGGTACGGCAGGCTGCGGGCGGCGTCGCGGGTGAGGACGTTCAGCGTGGGGTTCGGGGCCAGGCAGGTCATCTCGCTCTCCTTCAGAACGCGCGGATCGACATCGGCTGGGCCTGTTCCTCGCGGACGATGCGCAGGGTCAGGACCGCGGACTTGTTCACGGCCAGGAACGTTCCGTGGTACTGGTGACGCTCGGTGACGTTGTGGACGATCGCCTTGCGGGCGCGGATCGCGGTCCCGAACCGGGTCTGGCCAGGGGCTGGGAACGCCGCCGCAGCCAGCCGGTCCGCGGGCGCGGTCGCCGCTCGCACCGCCGTGGGGGTCGCTGCCGGGTGCTTGATCAACTGGTTCACCTTGATTGCCTCCGCAGTTCTCTAGAGCAGCCTTCGTGCCGCCCGTGGCCTCCCTGCAACTCGTTGTATTTGAAGAATCGTCGACCCGACATCGGGCGCTTTGACCAGCCTCCCGGGCAGTCCGCCCGGGCGGCTGCGGGCGTTCCGCCCGGTCAGGCCGCCGAGCCGGCGAAGGGCTGCGACACGCGGGCCGGCGGCGCATCGGGCAGCGTGACCCGAAACGTCGTGCCCCGGCCTTCGGCCGACGCGAAATCGACGCGGCCGCCCAGGTAGTTCTCGGCCAGCAGCCGGATCGAGTGGGTGCCGATGCCGCGACCTCCGCCCTTGGTCGAGAACGAGCGCTGGAAGACCTGCGCCTGCACGTCCTCGGGCATCACGTCCGGGTTGTGCACGCTGATCCGGCGCGCGACCGGCGACCAGCGCACCGTCACCGCGTCGTCCGGTGCCGACGCCTCCAGCGCGTTCTTCACCAGGTTCGCGACCACGCGCCGCAGCAGCACCGGGTCGGTGGTGACCGGCAGGTCCAGGGTCGGCACGCTCAACTGAATGCGGAACGGGTCCGCCTCGTCGCGCTGGAAGCTCGTGCACACCTCCGCCAGCAACTGCGGCACGTCCACCGGCACCGCCACGACCTGCAGGTCGCCCGCCTCCGCGCGCACGAGGTCGCGCTGGGCCTGCACCTCGTCGACGGCGCGCTGGGCCAGCCGCAACAGGTCCGGCGCGAGCTGCCGCGCCTTCTCCTGCGACAGGTCGCCCCAGACCTGCAGGTAGCCGTGCAGGCTGGAGAGCGTGTTCAGCAGGTCGTGGAAGAAGATCTGCTCGAGCGCCGCACGACGCTTCGGGTCGGCGACGTCCTCCACCAGGTAGGGCCCGGGCTCGGGCTGGTCGAACGCCGCCAGTGAGCGAGGCGCTGCGGGTTGCAGTCGAGCGAGGTTCATCACCTTCCTCGGGCGCGTTCAGAACGCGCGAATCGAAACGGCCTGCGTCTGCTCCTCGCGCACGATGCGCAGGCTCAGGATCGCGGACTTGTTGATCGCCAGGAACTCGTCGGCGGCTCCGCCGTCGGTCGAAACCTCGGTCAGGTTGAGGAACGGCTTGCCGTCGCAGAGCACGTCCGAGACCCGCTTCTTGCCGTCCGGAACGTACAGCGTGCCGTGGTAGTGGTGCCGCTCGGTGACGACGTGGACGACCGCGCGGCGGGCGCGGTGCGCCGTCCCGAATCGGGTGGTGCCGCCAGCCACGGGGTCTGCCGCCGCTGCCGGGGTGGGGCGCGTGGCCGCGACGGGCGTCGGGCGAGTGGCCGGAACCGGGGCCTGGCGAGCGCCGATCACAGCCGGCCGCACGGCCGTGGCCGCCGGGTGGTTGATCACGTGGTTCATTTTTCAGATCCTCCTGGTCGTTCCCTAGAGCAGCCGGCGTGCCAACCGTTGCCGGGCCGTAACTGGCTGTCCTGATTGAGAAAAGGTTCGCGGCCGCGGGAGCGGGCGAAAGCTGCGGGCGTTTCGCCCGGGCCAACCGGGTGATGCTCCCGGGTTCGCCGATGGGCCTTGCTCGTCACAGCGCCTGCGCCCACGCGGTGGTCGCGGCCTCGAGGGTCGTGCCGAAGGTCGCGATGAAGGCGCCGTCGGCGTTCTTGGAGCGGCCGGCGTGGCGGAACAGCTCGGCCACCTGGGCCACACCGTGCTTCGCCACCAGGTCGCTCACGAACGCGCCGGCGACCGCGTAGGCGTCGCCCTGGTTCATGCGCTCGAAGTGCTTCACGAAGTCGCCGATCCGGCGCTGCGCCAACACCACCTTCGCGCGCTTCGTCACGTCCTTGCGGCTCCAGCCCTTCTCCTCCGCCAGCGCCACCGCCAGGCCCTCGTGGAAGAAGCGGCCCGGGTCGCCCAGCTCGATCGCCACGCGGTGGACCAGCTCGTGGGCGTGGAAGGTGCGGGTCGAGTAGATGCGGCCCGTCTTCGGGATCGTGACGCCGACGCCGTACATGCCGGTCAGGGCGTCGATCTGCTCGGGCAGCGCGACCTTGTGGTACTCGACCTTGGCGACCGACGTGCCCAGCGCCTGCTCGGTCTCGGCCAGGAAGGTCTCGGCCTTCTTGACGTCGGAGGCCGAGACCTTGTCGTCACACTCGTACAGCACGTACTCGAAGCGGCCGGCCTCGACCGTGTGGCAACCGGCGGCCTGGACCGACGCGCCGAACAGGCTGCTGACCGCCGCCGCCATGAGGATCGTGCCCAGGTTCTTCATGCCTGCTGCTAGTGCAGGCTGGAGACCAGCGCCTCTCTACGTTGTAATTAGTTCATTTGTATAGACTTATCGCAATTTATCCGGAAATGAATCCCGGGCATTGTTTCCGATTTCAGGGCTCAGGCGGGAACCCCGCCCGGGCGGTGAATCCAGAGACCGGTCGGCGCGCGGATAATGGGCGTCTCGCCAAATCAGGAGGAACTTCGTGAGCGAAAAGCAGGTGATCGCGGTCGTGGGCGCAACCGGAGCTCAGGGCGGCGGGCTGGTCGAGGCGATCCTCGGCGACCCGCAGAAGCGCTTCGTGGCCCGGGTGCTGACCCGCAACCCGGAGTCCGACAAGGCGAAGGCGCTGCGGGCGCGCGGCGCCGAGGTGGTGGCGGCGGACGTCGACGACGCCGCCAGCCTGACCCGGGCGTTCACGGGCGCCCATGGCGCCTTCTGCGTGACGTTCTTCTGGGACCACTTCTCGCCCGCGAAGGAGCTGGCCCAGGCCAAGGCGATGGCGGAGGCCGCGAAGGCGGCGGGCGTCGAGCACGTGGTGTGGTCGACGCTCGAGGACACGCGCACGAGAGTGCCGCTCGACGACCCGCGGATGCCCACGCTGCAGGGCCAGTACAAGGTGCCGCACTTCGACGCCAAGGGCGAGGCCAACCGCTTCTTCGTCGAGTCGGGCGTGCCGACGACGCTGTTCCACACCTCGTTCTACTGGGACAACCTGATCCACTTCGGCATGGCCCCGCAGAGGGGCGCCGACGGCAAGCTGGCGTTCGTGCTGCCGATGGCCGACAAGAAGCTGCCGGGCATCGCTGCCGAGGACATCGGGCGTTGCGCCTTCGGCGTCTTCGCCGGCGGCGCCGCGTTCCACGGGAAGTCGATCGGCGTGGCCGGCGAGCACCCGACCGGCAGCGAGATGGCGGCGACCCTGGCGCGGGTGCTGGGCCAGGAGATCGTCTACTCCTACGTCCCGCCCGAGGTGTACCGCACGTTCGGCTTCCCCGGCGCCGACGACCTCGGCAACATGTTCCAGTTCAAGCGCGACTTCGAGGCCGAGTTCACGGCGCTGCGCGACGTCGCGAGGAGCCGCGCGCTGAACCCGGGCCTGATGAGCTTCGAGCAGTGGGTGACGAAGAACAAGGAGCGCATCCCGCTCGGCTAGCTCGCGTCTCCGCTGCGCTTGAGGTGGTTGTAGAGCGTCTTCACGTCGACGCCGAGCGCGCGGGCCGCCTTGCCTCGCTGCCCGTCGTTCTCCTGCAGCACCTTGCGGATGTAGCGGTCCTGCAGCTCGGCCAGGGTCAGGCCCGACGGCAGTTCGCCGTTGCCGCCCGAGCCGCGCTTCACCGGCCGTGTCAGCGGCACGTGCTCGGGGCCGATCACGTCGCCGTCGCACAGGATGTTGGCGCGGCGCACGACCATCTGCAGCTCCCGCACGTTGCCCGGCCAGTCGTAGCCCTTGAGCGCCTCCAGCGCGCGCGGGCCCAGCGTCTTGCGCGAGCGGGCCTCCTTCAGGAAGAAGAGCGCCAGCGGCAGGATGTCGCCGCGGCGCGCGCGCAACGGCGGCAGCTCGAGCGCAACGCCGTTCAGCCGGTAGTAGAGGTCCTCGCGGAACTCGCCCGTCGCCGCCTGCTCGGCCAGGTCGCGGTTGGTGGCCGCGATGATCCGCACGCTGGAGTGCAACGGCCGAGTCGAGCCGACGCGGTAGAACTCGCCCGTCTCCAGCACGCGCAGCAGCTTGGCCTGCACGCCCTTGCCGAACTCGCCGATCTCGTCGAGCATCAGCGTGCCGCCGTCGGCGACCTCGAACAGCCCGGGCTTGCGGGCGAGCGCGCCGGTGAAGGCCCCGCGCTCGTAGCCGAACAGCTCGCTCTCCAGCAGGTTCTCGGGCAGCGCCGCGCAGTTGATGGCGACGAACGGCCCCTGGCGCCGGGTGCTGGCGTCGTGCACGGCGCGGGCGACGAGTTCCTTGCCCGTCCCGCTCTCGCCCAGCACCAGCACCGGCAGGTCCGTGGGCGCGACGCGCTGCAGCGTCGCGAGCAGCGCCTGCATGCCGGGGTCTTCGGTCACGATCCCGGTGGTGCCCTGCTCGTGGCGGTCGAGCCGCATCCGCAGCGCCTGGTTCTCGCGCCGCAGCCGGCCGCGCTCGACGGCCTGGCCGACCACGGTCGTCAGCTCCTCGATCGGCGCCGGCTTGGTCAGGTAGTCGCAGGCGCCCATCCGCATCGCCCGCACCGCCGTGGCCACGTCGGACTGGCCGGTGAGGACGACGGCCTCGGTCAGCAGCCCGTCGTCGGCGATGGCGGCCAGCAGGTCGAGGCCGGACCCGTCCGGCAGGCCGAGGTCGAGCAATGCGACGTGGAAGTCGCCCTCCTTGAGCTGGCGCGTGGCGTCGGCGACGGTGAAGGCGACGTCGACCGTGTAGCCCGACTCGGTCAACGCCTCGCGCACGACTTCCGACAGCTCGCGATTGTCCTCGACCACCAGCACGGCGGGGGATGTCTTCACGTTGGCGACTCCGTTGGACGGAGTCTACGCCGGCAAACGCAACCGCAACGTCGTGGTGCCCGGGCCCGCTTCGATCTCGAGGGCCGCCGCGAGCGCCTGCGCCGCCTCGCGGGCCGCCTCCAGGTCGCGGTCGGCCGCGACCGCCGCGGCACCGCGGAAACGCAGCTCGATCCCGCTCGCGCCGGTCGCCACGCCGGTGACGGTCAGCGCGCTGCGCGCTTCTGCGCAGCTCACGGCAAAGGCGACCAGGCCGAGCACGGCCTGTTGCATCGGCCCGCGCGGAGCGCGGCACTGGAGGAGATCCAGCCCCGCGTCGGCCTCGAGTGCCAGGTCCTTGTGGCGGGCGGGGCTGGCCACGAGCTCGAACGCCTCCGCCAGCAGCGGGCCCAGCGCCAGCAACTCCGCCCCCGGCGACGGCAGCCGGGCCTGGTTCCGCAGCGCGGTCAGGAGCTGGTTGCAGCGGGTGGCGGCCTCCAGCATCGTGCGCACGGCGCGGGCGTCCTTCTCGGCCTCGGGAGTGGCCTGCTTGCCGAGCCGGCTCAGCAGCAGCTCGGCTCGCAACGAGATCGTGGACAGCGGCGTGGCGAGGTCGTGGGCCACGCTCGGGATGCGGCGGCCGACCAGCGCCTCCGCGTGCAGCGTCCGCTTCGGCCCCTCCGCCTCGTCCGCCGGCCGTTCCGAGTTCATCGCTCGCCCTCCCCGAGAGCCTTACTCTGGCACGATCGATGCCAGTCGATCTCCGGCACCGGGCGAAGTGCTGGCACGTGGCCTGCACTGGCGAATGGGCGGAGGCGAGCAGGACCATGAAGGAGCAGAATCTCGAGGTCGGCGTCGAGCGCGTGGGCGCGATGTTGCCCGAGCTCGTGCGAGAGGGCGTGGGCGGGCGGCGGGCGACGGTGCTGGTGCAGACCGACCGCCACAGCTATCTGGGCACGCTCCACGTGCCTGACGGCAAGGTCCGCATACTCGACGTGCTGTGCGACGGGCGGCCGTTCCTGAACCTGACCGACGTGTCGACCGACGGCGCCGACGGCCTGGAGCCGCTGCTCGTGCTCAACAAGGGGATGATCCAGTGCCTGCGTTTCGTCGGCGTGCCGACCCATCCCTCTGGCCACTCCGCCTTCGCCGAGGCGCGGCGAGCGTGAGCCCGTTTTTCCCGACGCCCGGGCGAACTTGCCGGCGGAGGAATTCATGAGCCGTCCTCACGTGCTGCTGGTGGACGACGACCGGGACCTCGTCGACGTGACCCGCGAGTTGCTCGAGGACGGCGGCTACCAGGTGACGCCGGCCGCGGACGGCGAGGCCGCCCTCCGCGAGCTCGCCGTCGGCGGCCACGACCTGGTGGTCACCGACGTCGGCATGCCCGGCCTCAACGGCGTCGACGTGCTGAAGGCGGTGCGCGCCCGCGACCACGACCTGCCGGTGGTCTTTCTCACCGGCAACCCCTCGCTGGAGACCGCGATCGAAGCCGTCCACCTCGGGGCCCAGCGCTACCTGCTCAAGCCGGTGGCCGCGAACGACCTGCTGGCCACCGTCGCGGACGCGGTGGCCGAGGGGCAGCGGCGGC
The DNA here is from genome assembly GCA_023701125.1 of Vicinamibacteria bacterium. GTDB lineage: Bacteria > Acidobacteriota > Vicinamibacteria > Fen-336 > Fen-336 > WYBL01. The sequence continues at coordinate 8,228 of JAMPXO010000121.1, forward strand.
GCGAGCGGCCGCCGGCCGCGATGCTGCAGGTCGAGGGCATGGAGTCGGCCGGCCTGCCGCAGGCCTTCGACCGCGCGATGGACTCGCTGTGGATCGCCTGGCAGCCGCTGTTCCGCCGCGACGGCAGCCTGTTCGCCCACGAGGCGCTGCTGCGCTCGCGCGAGCCCGCGCTGGTGCGGCCCCCGGTGCTGCTGGCGGCGGCAGAGCGGCTCGGCCGCCTCGGCGACCTGGGCGACCGCGTGCGTCGCAAGGTCGCCGCCGAGGACCGCGCCTTCGGCTCCGGGCTGGTGTTCGTCAACCTGGTGCCGTCCGACCTGCGCGACCTGTCGCTGTTGACGGGCCGCTGTCCGCTGACCGCCCGCGCCGGCTCCGTGGTGCTGGAGATCACGGAGCAGGCCCCGCTCGCGGAGGGTGGCGACGTGCGCGAACGGCTGATGGACCTGCGGGCGATGGGCTACCGGATCGCGCTCGACGACCTCGGCGCCGGTCACTCCAACCTCAACAGCTTCGCGGCGGTCGAGCCGGACTTCGTCAAGCTCGACATGGCGCTGGTGCGCGACATCGATCGCGAGCCGATCAAGCGCCGGCTGGTGCGGGCGATGGTCGAGACCTGTCACGACCTCGGCATCACCGTCGTCGCGGAGGGGCTGGAGCGGCCAGGCGAGCGGGAGGTCGTCGAAGAACTCGGCTGCGACCTGCTGCAGGGCTTCCTGCTGGCGCGGCCGGCCGCGGTGCCGCTGTAGGCCCGTCGTCAGTCCTCGCGCGCTCCGCCGACTCGTCGCGCGATCGCGGCCCGCACCGCCTTGCGCAACTGCGCGGGCTGCAGCGCGTGCTTCTGCAGGTAGTCGAACAGGCCCTGGCGCAGGCCGGCGATGGCGGATTGCAGGTCGGGATTCCCGGTCAGCACGATCACCTCGGGGCGGCCGGGAGTCCGCCGCAGCTCCTCCGCGAGTTGCAGGCCGTCCATCGTGGGCATGATCAGGTCCACCACCGCCACGGCGAACGGCCGCTCCCGGGCCAGGGCCAGGGCCGCGACCGGGTCGCTGCGCCATTCCGCGGCGATGTCCACGTCGGCGATCGAGTGGGCCACGCTCTCCGCGAAGGCGCCGTCGTCGTCGACGACCAGCACCTCGTGCTTCGGTACCTGCAGTTCACTGGCCATCGGACGCCTCCTGCCCTCCCGCCTCGCCGCTGGCGTCGCCTGCGTCGCTCGCACGAATCGTACCGCCATCGCGCAGGGCCAGGCCGAGCCGTGCGACGGGCAGGGCCGGGGCGTCGACCACCCGCGGGAAGGAGAGCTTCAGGGTCGTCCCGCGCTCCGCTCCACTCTCGACGACGAGCGCACCGCCGCTCTGCTCGACGGTCCCGTGGACGGCCGCCAGCCGCAGCCCCGCACCGTGGCCGCCGCCGGTGGGTCCGGTCTCGAAGAAGGGCTCGAACAGCAGCGCCCGGCTGGCCGCGTCCAGGGCCAGGCCGTCGTCGCTGATGCGCACGGTCACCCACGGCCCGGGGGCCGCAAGGGCCCGGCCGGACTGCGGGGCCTCGAGGGTTTCGTCCGCCGTCTCGATCCGCACCGTGCGAGCCCCGCGCGCCGGGTTGCAGGCGCGGGCCACCAGCGCGACGAGGATCGTCTCGAGCTGGGCGGGATCGACCAGGATCTCGCCGGCGGCCTCCAGCCGGGTCTCGAGCCGGGTGTCCGGCCCGAGCAGGCGGTTCAGCAACGGCAGCGCCGCGGCCACCAGCGTCGACGGGGTGACGCGCTGCGGCCGCAGCACCTGCTTGCCCGCGAAGGCCACGAGCTGCCGGGTCAGGTCCGCACACTGCCGAGCCGCCGCCTCGATCTGCTCGTGCCGGCGGCCGTCCTTCGCGCCGGGCTCGGCCCCTCGCTGCAGCAGCTCGGCGCAACCCAGGATCACGCCGAGGTGGCTGTTGAGCTCGTGGGCGAGGCCGCCGGCGAGGCGGCCGACGGCCTCCATCCGGCGGGCGTCGGCGAGCTGGTCCTGCGCTTCACGCAAGAAGCGCTCGCCGCGCAGGCGCTCACCGATGTCGTGCAGCGCGAGCTGGGTGACGTGGCCGGCCCCGACCCGGTAGGTGTGGACCGACAGCTCCACGTCCAGGCCCCGCCCGTCCAGCCGCTCGAGCCGCAAGTGCTCGAAGTGGAGAAGGCCGCGGCCGAGCAGCTCGACGAAGGCGCGGTGCGAAGCGGCCAGGCTGCGCAGCGGCGCGATCTCCCACAGCCCCTTCGCGACGTAGTCTGCCGCCGCGCCGCCGAGCGCGCGCCAGAAAGCCGGGTTGACGGCGATCACGCGCCCGGTCGCCGCGTCGATCAGGGCGACGCCGTCCCGCGACGACTCGAACAACAGTCGGAAGCGGGCCTCGGAGGCCTCCAGCTCGGCCTCGGCGCGGCGCCGGGCCGTGAAGTCGACGAGCGCAACCCGGCAGCTCTGCCCGTCGAGCGCGGCCACCGCCTCCACCCGGACGTGCAGCCTTCCGAGTGACGCGTGCAGGCTGGCGTCGCAGACCGCCTTGGCGGCGTCGTCCCGGGCCTGCACGATGCAGCGGACCACTGTCGGCCGCTCGGCCGCGGCGAAGAACTCGTCGAAGCGCCGGCCCGCGAGTCGCGAGCGATCGACGGCCAGCAGCGCCGCCGCCGCCAGGTTCGCCTCCTGGATCACACCGGCCGGATCGACCGTGACGTAGCCGACGGGCGCGAAATCGTAAAGGTCGGTGTAGCGAGCGACCAGGCCCTCCAGCGCCTCCCGGGCGTCGACCAGCTCCTCGTTCTGGAGTTCCAGCTCGACCTGGTGAACGCGCAGCTCTTCGACCAGTCGCTCGAGATCGGGCCCGGGCGGCGGCACCGCGGCGGTCCGCCGGCGCTCGGCCAGCCGCTCCATCGCTCGCCGTCGCAGCTCGGCCGCCGTGTGGGTCTTCACCGGCGCGTCCGGCTACTTGTCTTGCGCATCGCGGGCGTCGGCGAGTTCGCGGTCCTGGGCTGCGATCCGCCGATCCTGCACCTGCTGGGCCGCGCGCAGCTCGGCCTCGAGGCGCTTGGCGACGGTGATCTCCGTCAGCGTGATGACCACGCCGTCGATCACGTTCTCCAGCGTGCGGTACGGCACGATCCGCAGCGCGAAGTGGCGACCGTCGCGGGTCTGCACCTCCTGGGCGTGGAACGCCAGCGTGCGCAGCACATCCTGGACGCGGTGCTCCAGGTCGTCCATCACCAGGTCGTTGGCGATGTCCGTGATCGGCCGCCCGACGTCGCCCGGGATCAGCCGGAACACGCGGGTGGACACCGCCGTGAACAACCGCAGCCGCAGCGCGCCGTCGAGGAACAGCACGACGTGCTCGGTGCCGTCGAGCAGGTTGCGAATGTCGCTGTTGGTGCGCGACAGGTCGTCGACCTTGGCCTGCAGCTCGTGATTGAGGGTCTGCAGCTCCTCGTTCATCGACTGCATCTCTTCGCGCGAGGTGGTCAGCTCCTCGTTGGTCGACTGCAGCTCCTCGTTGGTGGATTGCAGTTCCTCGTTGGTCGACTTCTGCTCCTCGAGCGAGGTCTGCATCTCCTCGCGGGCGATCGCCAGCTCGCGCCGTCCCTGCTCGAGCTGCCGTCGCAACTCGGCCACCTCGCCGGCGCCCGTGCCCGCTGCAGTCGCGCGCCGCCGCCCCGGCTTCGGCGCCGCCACGTCCCGGAAGGACACCACCACCGAGCCTCGCAGTTCGCGCGGCTCGGCGACGGCGTGCAGCGTGACGTCGACCGCCTGCAGGCCCGCCTCCGCCCCGACCATCAGGCCGGGACAGACGACGGGTTCGGCCTGGCCCAGCGCCGTCTTGAAGGCGGCGACCAGGTCGTGGCGCAGCCCGTCGCGGGCCATCACGAACAGGTTCCAGTTGGCGGGGCCGGCAGCCGGCTCGAGGTAGCGGCCGGTGCGGCCGCTGACGTAGAGGATGTCGCCGTTGGGATCGACGAGCAGCGCCGCCGGCGCATAGCGTTCGAGCAGGAGACGCTCCGCGAGAGCCTGCAGCGGCACCGCCCCCGCGAGCGCCGAGATCGTCCGCGGCGACGGCGCGGCGGGCGCGAACGACGGGGGGAACAGGGCCCGCTCGTTGCCAGCCGGCGGATCGAGGCGACGGTACAGGCGGAGCTTCTCGTCGATCGGGTCGAACAGCTCGGTGCTGGCGCTGACCCCCTCGGCGCCCCCGAGCAGCAGCAGGCCGCCGCGGTTCAGGCTGTAGTGGAACAGCGGCAGCAGCTTCTTCTGGATCTCGGGGCTCAGGTAGATGAGCAGGTTGCGACAGGTCAGGATGTCGAGGCGGGTGAACGGCGGGTCCGTGCAGACGTTCTGCACGGCGAAGATCACCGTCTCCCGGATCGCCTTGCTGACCTGATATCCGCCGTGCACCTTCACGAAGAACCGGGCCAGCCGCTCGGGCGACACGTCGGCCGCGACGTTCGCGGGGTACACGCCGGCTCGCCCGCGGTCGATGGCGCCGCGGTCGAGGTCCGTGGCGAACACCTGGAGCGCCACCAGCGGGCTGGGCTTGATGCGGTCGAGTGCCTCCCTGAAGACCATCGCCAGGGTGTAGGCCTCTTCCCCGCTCGCGCAGCCCGGCACCCAGGCGCGCAGGGCCTGCCCGCGTGGGCGAGCGGCGAGGAACGACGCCGTCATCGCCTCGCCGAGTCGCTCCCAGGCTGCCGGGTCCCGGAACAGGCTGGTGACCCCGATCAACAAGTCCTTGAACAGCAGGTCGAGTTCCGGGGGATTCTCCTGCAGGTAGCGCACGTAGGCGGGCAGGCTGGCGACCTGGTGCAGGCCCATGCGCCGCTCGACCCGGCGGTACACGGTGTTCTTCTTGTAGTGGGAGAAATCGTGACCGGTGTGGGCCCGCAGCAGGATCAGCACCTGGGCCAGGCCGCCGGGAGCCGCCTCGTCCGTCACCGCAGGGGCCGCGCGTGCGAGCAGCGGCACGTGATGCAGGTAGGCCAGGATGCGGCCGGGCAGTTCTTCGACGGGGGCCACCACGTCGGCCAGCCCGGTGTCGATCGCGCTGCGCGGCATGCCGTCGAAGCGAGCCGTCTCCGGCTGCTGCACGAAGACGACGCCGGCCTTCTCCTTGATCGCGCGCAGGCCCAGCGTGCCATCGCTGCCCATGCCGGAGAGGATCACGGCGATGCTGTGCTCTTCGCGGTCCGCGGCCAGCGCGCGGAGGAAGAGGTCGACCGGCAGCCGCAGGCCGCGCGGGCGGGCCGCCTCGAGCAGGTGCAGCACGCCGTGCAGGATCGACAGGTCGCGGTTGGGCGGGATCACGTAGACGCACTCGGGCTCGACCGTCATCCGGTCGCGGGCCTGCATCACGCGCATCCGGGTCGAGCGCTGCAGCAGCTCGGGGAGGATGCCCTCGTGGTGCGGGTCCAGGTGCAGGACGAGCACGAAGGCCATGCCGCTGCCCGCGGGCACGGCGGCCAGGAACAGCTCCAGCGCCTCGAGGCCGCCGGCGGAGGCGCCGATGCCGACGATCGGGAACGGACGCTCCGGGGCGGGCGGGACCGCTCCCGCTTCCCGGGAGCGAGTCGGGGGGGGCGCTGGGCGACGAACCCCGGGCTTCTTCGGGCCCGCCGCCGTCGTGGATCGGCTCGCCGCGGACTTGCTGGCCACTTGCCCCCCCGGGGTCGCCGCGAGGGCGACCGTGCTGAGAGCAGTCTGCGCGCCGCAGGTCACGAGTTCAAACCCCGTGCCCGCGCCGACGCCCGCTACTCGAGGCCGCGCAGGACGTAGAGGTCCGAGAGCACGCGGCGGTAGCCGTACGCGTAGGCGCGACCGTCGGCGGAGAGCAGGACGGGAGTCACCGCCAGCACGCCGGCGCGGTCGACCGGCGCGAGCTGCCAGGCACTCTCGCGCCTCCCCGTGACCAGGTCGACGCGGTACACCTCGGCGGGGATGTGCCCGGGCGCGTAGACGAACACGCACGTGGGGCCGCACCAGCGCAGCACCTGGTCCGTGGGCGCGATCGCGGGCAGGGGCCGCACCTCCCCGCCCGGCACCGCGACGAGGGCGTGGGAACCGTCGGCCAGCCGCACGGCGATCTCGCGCCCGTCGGGCGACACGGGCCGCGAGGAGAGCGGGAACGAGGCGCCCGCGGGCCCCAGCGCGCGCGGCGCGGCTGCCGCGGTCGGGTCGACCGCGTACACGCGCGCGGCGCGGCCGGCCTCGGCTCCGCTGACGAACAGCCGGCCGTCGGCCGCGAAGGTGGCGGCCGAGGCCCGCACCCCGCCGCGCTCCAGCGCGCGCGGCTCGCCCGCGGCGATCGGCAGCAGCATCCAGCGCTGGTCCTCGGAGGTGTAGCTCTCGGCGGCCAGCACCCGCGTGCCGTCTTGCGACATGGCGAGCGCGGCGCCGCCGCCGAGGCGCACCGCGGAAGCGCTCGCGTCCGCCGTCTCGCGCACGTAGACCGAGTAGCCGCGGCCGCCGCCTTCGCCGTTCTCGGCGAAGAAGACGCGGCCGCCGTCGTCGGCGAAGTCGGACGGGTAGGCGTAGTCGAGCCAGGAGAAGTCGCGCTCTCCGCCGGCACCCGGTGCGCGCACCCGCATCTCGCGCCGCTGCACGTGGTGCGAGAGCAGGACCTCGCCGGCCACGATGTCGTGCAACGTGAGGGTGCCCGCCATCCGCATCAGCGGCCGCTCGCGACCGCCGAGCGCGACCGCGAACAGCGACCGCGCCGCGCCCTCGCGGGTGCCGCTGAACCAGATCTCGCGCGGGCCCTTCCAGGCCAGGCCCTGCAGCGAGCCCCAGTCGCGCGACAGCGGGCGCACCGCGCCGCCGCGCTCGACGACCGCGACGTTGCCGCCGTCGTCACCGGCCACGGGGTGGTCGAGGAACGCGACGCGGCTGCCGTCCGGCGACACGCGCGGGTGCGAGATCCAGCCCGCGGTCTCGTGCAGCACCGTGCCCGCCGGCAGCTCGAGCCGGGTGCGGCCGTTCACGCTGCGCACCACCGCGATCGCCCCGTCGGGTCCCCAGTCGGCGAGTTGCACGTCCTCGAGCACCGCCCGCGAGGCGCCGCCCGCCAACGGCGCGCGGGCCAGGGTCCCGGCCGCGACGAAGGTGCCGAGCCGGCGCCGGTCGTGCGAGAGCGCCATCTCGCCGCTCGCGGACAGCGCGAGCAACTCGGTCCCGGGAAAGCCCAGCGGCCGCGACTCGGGGCTGCCCGGGCGACACGTGAAGACCTCGACCGGCAGCCCGTCCCAGGCTGCGGAGTAGACCACCGTGGCCGCATCGGCGGCGAAGCGGGCGTGCTCGATGGTGCCGCGCCGGAACGTGAGCCGGGTCAGGGTGGGGACGCTGGCGGGGGGCGGCGACGCCAGCCACGCGTGCAGCGAAGCACCGGCGAGCAGGCCCGCGGCCAGCCAGCCGAGGCCGCGCGGGATGCGGCGGGCGGGGCGGGCGGGGGCCAGCGCCTCGCCGGCCGTCGGGTCCTCGATCTGCTCGAGCTGGAAGGCGAGATCGCGCGCGGACTGGAAGCGCTCGGCCGGGCTCTTCTCCAGGCAGTGCAGGATCACGCGGGCGACGGACCGCGGAGCGCCCGCGCCGGAGGCCGCGAGCGCCGGTGGCTCGTCCTTCAGGATCGCGTTCATCGTCTCGACCGCGCTCTTGCCGCGGAAGGCGGCCTGGCCGGTGACCATCTCGTACAGCAGCGCGCCGAAGGCGAAGACGTCCGAGCGGGCGTCGACCTCCTCGCCGCGCACCTGCTCGGGCGACATGTAGCCGGCGGTGCCGAGCACCCGGCCCTGGGTCAGCGCCTGGTCGTCGCCGTGCTCGCTCTCGGTCAGCCGGGCCAGGCCGAA
>JAMPXO010000010.1 GCA_023701125.1 Vicinamibacteria bacterium
ACCGTGCGGGTGCGGGTGCCGCGCAGCGGGGGGCGGGTGTTGCGGGGGCTGCTGGCGCTGGTGCTGGCGGCGGTGGCGGCCGGGTCGTGGTTCGCGGTCGCGCGGACGCGGGACACGCTCGAACTGCAAGCAGCACTCGCGGCGCTCGCCCGTGGCGAGGCGGCGCTCGCCCGCGAGGCGCTCGCGGCCCACGTCGACTGCGACCGCCACGAGGGCACCGCCCGGGCCGGCGTCGCGCTGGCCTCGGCCTGGCTCGGCGAGGGGCCCGCGCCGACGCCCGCGGCGGCCGACCTGCGGGCGGCCGGCGTGCTGCTGCTGTTCCAGCGTGGCCTGCACGCGCGAACCCCGGAGTCGCTCGAACGAGTGGCCGCGCTCGGCGTCGCCGCCGGCGAGCCGCTGGCGGCGGCGTTCCTGCTGGCCGCCCAGGTCGAGCGACCGGACGAGGTCGCGGCCGCGGGCACGCTCGCCCGCCATCACGCGGCGATCGCCGCGGTGGGGCTCGGCCGCGAGGCGACCCGCGTGCTCGGCCTGCGCCAGGCCGGGGCGCTGGCGATCGTCCGCGACCGTCGCGGGCGCGCGCTCGGCACCGTCGGCGCCGACGCCTTCTTCCGGCCCGAGCCGGAACTCGATCCGCGGCTGCTGCAGCCGCCGTTCGAGGCCGCCGCCGCCCGCTTCGGGCCAGGCCTCGGCCTGCGGCTGTCGATCGATCTCGACCTGTCGCGGCTGGCGCTGCGTGCGCTGGGCGGCGCGCGCGGCTCGGTCGTGCTGCTCGATCCCGAGAGCGGCCACGTGCTGGCCGCGGTGTCCGACGAGCGCACGCTGCGGCGCGAGCCGGCCGCGGCGTTCGAGCAGCGGCGCGAGCCGGCGTCGATCTCGAAGCTGGTGACGAGCGCGGCGGGCTTGCGGGCGGGGCACGACATCGACGCCGAGATCGCCGCCATGACCTGTCGCGGCCACGAGACCTACACCGGCGGCACGCTGTGGTGCTCGTTCCCCGGCGGCAGGATGGGCGGCCTGGCCCACGCGATGGCGATCTCGTGCAACACGGTCTTCGCCAACCTCGGCGTGCGACTGGGGCGGGCGGCGGTGCTCGCGGAGCTGGCGCGCTGGGGCTTCCAGCCGGGCGAGGCGGGGGCCGAAGTCGGGCGCGTGCTGCACGCGGAGGGCAACGACCGCCAGCTCGCGGACCTGTCGATCGGGCTGACCGACACCGACATCACGCCGCTGCACGCAGCGCGTTTCGCGGCGGTGCTGGCCCACGGCGCGATGCCGGAGTCGGCGCTGATCGCCGCCCGCGACGGGCTGCTGGGCGCCTCGCCCGAGCCGATCGGCCATGCGCCGGCGCGGCCGGTGCTGGAGGACCCCGCGTGGGTGGAGCTGCTGCGCCGCGGGCTCGCCGGCGTGACCGAGCGCGGCGGCACGGCTTCGGGCGTCGCTCCGCCGCGGTTCCCGGTCGCGATGAAGACGGGCACGGCGAGTCAGTGGGGCGTCGGCTACCACTGCAACTACGTCGGCGTCGGCCCGCTGCCCCACCCGCGGATCGCGTTCGCGGTCCGCGTCACCCACGGCTCGAACTCGGGCCGCGCCGCCCAGGCCGCCCGCGAGGTCACCCGGCGCCTGCTCCACGCGCTGGAGAACGCGCCGCGGTAGCGAGGATCCGGATCCCAGCAGCCGGCACAACTCGGTCCGGACCGAGAACGAAGGTCAGTCGAACGGGTTGGGCAGGCGAACGAGCCGCTGCTGGCGCGGGCGCGGAATGGCCTCTGCGATCGATCCCAGGCAGGCGCGGAATGCCGGGGACCACGCGTCCCGCGGCCCCTCGCGACAGTCCCGTCCCTCGCGTTGAGCTACGAGACGGCCAGCCTTGGGCGGCCGGACCGCCTGGCTGCCCCCGTTCGGGAAGCGGTTCGCGCGCATGACCATGGGCACTCGAGTCTAGATGACCCTCCTGCACGAGAGCGAGGTCGACCGGCAGGCGCGAGGGCGACGCCGGGGTGAGCCCCGGCGCCAAGCCCGATACGTCTAGAACTGGTTCCAGAGGTACTGGTTGGTGACCTCGTGGTGGAACTGGACCTCGCTGGTCTTGATCTGGGTGCCGAGCGCCTTCGGGCAGCGCTCCGCCTGGGCCAGCTTCAGCTCCGCGAAGCGGGCCTGCACCTCTTCGCCGAGCAGCTCCGAGACGAACTTGCTGGCCTTGAACGGGCGCAGCGCGTCGTAGATGTTGTCGGGCAGGAAGCGGGTGCGGGTCTTCTTCTCGGCCTCGCCCTCCTCCGACTTCGGGCCCTCGAGCCCCGTGCGCAGGAACGTGTAGATCGTCATGTACGGGTTGGCGTCGGGGGCCACCGAGCGAACCTCGATGCGGGCGCTGCGCTCGTTGCCGAGCGGGATGCGCACCATCGCGCCGCGGTTGATCGCCGAGGCCTTGATCTGGTTCGGCGCCTCGAAGTGGGGGTCGAGCCGGCGGTAGGAGTTGACCGACGAGTTGAGGATCAGGCAGATGTCGGAGGCGTTGTTGAGGATGCGGTCGACGAACTCCCACGCCTCGGCCGACACGCCGTCCTGGCCGTCCTGCTGCCAGAACAGGTTCTTGCCGCCGCGGGCCAGCGAGATGTTGGTGTGCATGCCGTTGCCGTTGACGCCCGTCACCGGCTTGGGCAGGAACGACGCGGAGAGCCCCATGTTCTGCGCCACCTGGCGGCACAGCAGCTTGTAGAGCTGGATCTGGTCGGCCGCGATCACCGCCTCGGTGTACGAGTAGTTCATCTCGAACTGCGAGGGCGCCACCTCCGGGTGGTCCTTCTCGTTGCCGAAGCCCATCGCGCGCTGGACCTCGGCGGCGGAGTCGATGAAGCGGCGCAGCACGTCGCCCGGCAGCGAGTGGTAGTAGCCGCCGGTCGAGATGAACTCGAACTTGCCCTTCTCGGGGTAGCTGCGCTCGGCGTCCTTGCCCTCGAACAGGAAGCCCTCGATCTCGTTGGCCACGTTGCAGACGGTGCCGTCCTTCTCGTACAGCTTCTGCGCGTAGGCCTTGAGCCGCGAGCGCATGTCGCCGACGTAGGCCTGACCGTCGCGGTCCTGGACCTCGCCGAAGACCAGCACCTTGCCCGGCCCGAACACGTCGGCCGGCAGCCAGTAGAAGGCCGGCCAGTCGATCGCCAGCCGCAGGTCGGACTCCTGCTGCTGCGAGAAGCCGCGCACGGAGGAGCCGTCGAAGGTCAGGTTGTCGGCCGACTTGAGCAGGAACTTCTTGTCGTAGTCGAGCATGTGCAGGCGGCCCTCGAGGTCGGTGAAACAGACCGTCACCGCCTTGATCCGCTTCTCGTCTGTCAGGTACTGCATGCGCTCGTCGCGGGCGGCCTCGAGGGAGATCCGGTGGAGGCGCTGCTCCTTGACCCGCAGGTTCATCTCCTCGAGTTGCTCGTAGGAAATCGCCAGAAAGTCGCGCAGGGGGGGCAGCTCGATAGACCGGCTCATCTCCACATATCCTCCGTTAATGTTCAGAATGCTATTTCAAGGCTTAATTCTGTGTCAATAAGAATTAATGGCGATTCTGATGGCATTTCTTGCGCGAGGGTCCATACTTTCCCCTGATGCGCGACGGAGGGCTGCGGCGGGCCGTGAAGGGGGTGGCGCTCGCCCACTTCCGGCTGAACCTCGCCGTGCACCGGGCGTGGCGGCGGTTGCGCGGCGAGCGGCCGCACACCCTCGCCGGCGACTGCGGACGCTGCGGGGCCTGCTGCGAGGCGCCGGCGATCCAGGTCTCGCCGCTGACCTGGTTCCTGCCGACCGCGCGGGCGCTGTTCCTCGCCTGGCAACGCCGGGTCAACGGCTTCGAGTGGACCGGGGTCGACCGCCGCCAGCGCGTGTTCACCTTCCGTTGCACCCACTTCGACCCCGCCACCCGCCGCTGCGACAGCTACGACTCGCGGCCCGGCCCGTGCCGCGACTACCCGCGGCTGCAAGTGTGGTCGGCCGCGCCCGCGTTCCTGCCGGGCTGCGGCTACCGCGCGGTCGTCCCCAACGCGGCCGGGCTGATCCGCGAGCTGGCCGTGCGCCGGCTCGACCCCGAGCGCGAAGCCCGGCTGCGGCGCGACCTCGACCTCGATTAGGGTTCCGGCGGCTCCGCCGTTCCCCTACACTGCCGGCATGGGCGGCACGCGAGGTCTGGCATGAACGTGAAAGCGATGGCGCTGACGATGTTGCTGCTGGCACCCGTGGCCAGCGCCGACCTGGCGGAGATCAAGGCGCGCGGCACGCTGGTCGTGGTGGCGGTGTACGAGCCGAAGGCGCCGGAGTTCCTGGAGCTGGCCGAAGGCCGGACCGGCGGCTTCGACCGCGACGTGCTCGAGGGCTTCGCGCGGGCCCAGGGCCTGAAGCTCGAGATCCGCACGGTGCCGACCTGGGCCGAATTGCCCGCCGTCGTCGCCGACGGCAAGGCCGACCTGCTGTGCAACCGGGTCAGCGCCACCGCCGCGCGACGCCTGGTCGTCGACTTCACGGACGAGGTGTTCCCGACCCGGGTGGTGGTGATGAACCGCAAGCCGGCGGCGCCGATCGCCACGCTCGAGCAACTGAAGGCCGTGCCGCGGCTGGCCTCGATCGCCGGCACCAGCATGATGGATGCGCTGCAGGCGGCCGGCCTGACGAAGGTCGACACCTCGGTCCCCCACGGCGGGTTTCCGGACGCGCTCCGCAGCGGCCGCATCGACGCCGCGGTGTGGTCGCTCGAGGCCGTGATCCGCGAGCAGCGGCTGGACCCGGACCTGCAGCTCGGCCTGTTCCTCGGCCCGCCCGAGAGCCTCGCCTACGGGGTCTCGAAGCAGTCGCCGCAGTTGCGAGCGGCGCTCGACGAGCACCTGCGCATGCTGCGCCAGACGGGCACCTGGAATCGGCTGGTCGTGAAGTACTTCGGCACCGGCGCCCTCGACCTGCTGCGGCGCGCGCGCGAGCAATAGGTGGACTCTCTGGGCGCGCTGCCGTTCGCGGCCCTCGCCGGGCGGCTCGGCAGTCACACCCGGGCGCTGGCCGTGCGCAAGTGGCTGTTCGGGCGCGGGCCGCTCGCGCACGACGGGCGCATCCCCGGCGTGCGCGGCAGCGAGCGGCTGCTGGCCGAGGCGCCGCTGCCACCGCACGAGCTGGCCGCGCGACAGGTGGCGCCCGACGGCACCACCAAGCTGGCCCTCGCGTTCCCCGGCGCCACCGTCGAGGCGGTGATGATCCCCGGCCGCGGGCGCAGCACCGTGTGCCTGTCGAGCCAGGCCGGCTGCACCCGCTCCTGCACCTTCTGCGCGACCGCGCGGCTCGGCTTCGCACGCAACCTTTCGGCCGCCGAGATCGTCCTCCAGTACGCGCGGGCCGCGCGCGAGGCCGCCCCGGACGCTCCCGCCCGCAACGTCGTGTTCATGGGCATGGGGGAACCGCTGGACAACCTCGACGCCGTGCTGGCCGCGGAGGCGGTGCTGATGGAGCCGCCGTTCCCGCGGCTGTCGCCGGCCCACGTCACGGTCTCGACGTCGGGCGTGGTGCCGGGCATGAAGCGCTACCTGCGCGAGGGCCGCGGGCGGCTGGCGCTGTCGCTGAACGCGACCAGCGACGCGCTACGTCGCGAGCTGATGCCGCACACCCGGACGTGGCCGATCGCGGCGCTGCTCGACACCGTGCGCGCGGCGCAGGCCGAAGACGCGTCGAAGAGCGTGTTCGTCGAGTACGTGCTGTGGGACGGCGTGAACGACTCCGACGCCGAGGCGGACGCACTGATCGCGCTGCTCGACGGGATCGCCGCCCACGTCAACCTGATCCCGCACAACCCGGTGGACGGGCTGCCGTTCGCACCGCCGCCGCTGGCCCGGGTGCGGGCGTTCCAGAAGCGGCTGGCCGACAGCGGGCGGCGCACGATCGTGCGCTGGCCGCGCGGCGTGGGAATCGCCGCCGCCTGTGGGCAGTTGGCGGGCCAGGGTGCCAACTCTGAGCGGCTCTTGTCCGTCTCAAGGAGCGAGGAGAGGCCTGCTTGAAGCTCCGGACCCAGCTCGCACTCGCGTTCTTCCTGCTGGCCGTCGTGCCGCTGGTCGCGCTGACCCTGCTCTCGCACCAGTCGTCGCAGCAGGCGCTGCAGAAGGCGACCGAGGTCGAGGCCGCGCAGATGGCGTCCGAGATGGGCGTGCGGCTGGCCCGAATCTCGGCCGATCTCGACCGCCGGCTGGCCGAGGCCGGCGGGTCGGAGGCGATGGCTCGCTACGCGCGGGGGCCGTCCGAGGGCTCGCGCGAGGCCGCACTCGCGCGGCTGCGTACCGAGCTGGGGGAAGCGGCGACGCTCGTCGAGTCGATCGAGGTCGTGCCCGAGGCGCCCGAACCGCCCGCGGAGCCCGCAGCGCCCGCGCCGGAGGCCCGACACTCGAAGCGGCCTCCGCCACCACCGCCGCCGATGCCAGGAGTGCCCGGTGTGCCCGGTGTGCCCGCGGTGGCCGGCGTTCAGGCGGCGGCCGCTGTGGGGCCCGTCGCCCCACCCGCACCGGCGAGCTTCGTGCTCGACCTGCCCGAGGCGCGGATCTCGCTCAACCTGGAGGCTCTCGGCGCGCTGGCCGCCGCGGTCGAAGGCCGCGGCCAGGACCCGGCCGCGCGCGAGCAGTTCCAGCGCGAGATCGAGGCCCACGTGCGCGAGATCGCACGCGTCGCCGAGGCCGCGCGGAAAAAGGCGGTGCGACAGCACCAGGCGACGGAAGTCCAGGACGAGATGACCCGCGAGGCGAACGCGGCAGCGCGGGTCGGCGAAGCCGAAGCGGCGCGCGCGTTGCGGGAGCAGGCCGCGGACGCCGCTGCGCGCGAGCGCGAGCTCGCCGCCGACCGCGAGTCCCGCCAGCGGCGCCTGGCCGAGCTGCAGGAGCGGCTGCACCGCCGCGAGCAGGAGATGCAGCGGGTGCTGGGCCGCGAGTTCGACACCGAGATCCGCGACAAGGGCGGCGCCTCGCACGGCCGGATCCGGGCCCAGGTCAAGGCCGCCCAGCTCGTGCGCGTCGCGCTGGCCCCGCTCCACGGCAGTGACGACGAGCTGGCCTTCGCCGTCGACCGCGAAGGCGGGCTGCACACGCTGAAGCCGGAGGACGAGGCCCGCGTGCGCGAACTCGGCCTCGATGCCGTCGCCCGCGGCGAGAAGACCGCAGGCACCGCGAAGGACTGGGTGCTGGCGGCGCGGCCCGACCCGAAGAGCGGGCTGACCTTCGCGGTCGCCCGGCCGCTGGCCCAGCCGCTCTCGGAGCTGCGCCGCGCCACCGCCCGCAACCTGGCGCTGGGGCTGGGCCTCGCGGTCGTCGCCTTCCTCGGCATCCTGCCGCTCTCGCGGGGCCTGACCCGCGACCTGAACGCGCTGTCCGCGGGCGCCGAGCGGGTGGCCGCCGGCGACCTCGCGACGCGCGTGCCGGTGCGCTCGAAGAACGAGGTCGGCCGCCTCGCCGGGCAGTTCAACCGGATGACGGAGGACCTCGCGCGGCGCCAGCACGAGCTGGTCGAGAAGGAGCGGCTGCGCAAGGAGCTGGAGCTGTGCCGGCGGATCCAGGAGGAGCTGCTGCCGCACGGCGCGCTGCACTTCCCGTTCGCGGAGGTCAAGGGCGTGTCGATCCCGGCCCGCGAGGTCGGCGGCGACTTCTTCGACTACTTCGCGCTGCCCGGCGGTCAGGCGGTGATCCTGGTGGGCGACGTGTCCGGCAAGGGCGTCGGCGCCGCGCTGCTGATGGCCAACGTGCAGGCGACGCTGCGGGCGCGGCTGCCGCTGGTCAAAGACCTGGCGGAACTGGCGACGGCGCTCGACGAGGAGATCGAGAAGACGACGCCGGCGGCGGTCTACCTGACGCTGTTCCTCGCCATCCTGGAGCCGGAGCGGCGCGCGTTGCGTTACGTCAACGCGGGCCACAACACCCAGTTCCTGCTGCACGGGGCCGGCGGCTTCGAGGAGCTGAGTTCGACCGGGCGGCCGCTGGGGCTGCTGCCGGGCGGCGGCTACGAGGAGCGGGAGGTGTCGTTGCAGGCGGGCGACTGCCTGTTCCTGTTCACCGACGGCCTGACCGAGGCGGAGAACGCGGAAGGCGAGCCGTTCGGCGCGGAGCGCCTGCCGGAGCTGCTGGCCTCGGAGCGCACCCACGGCCCCGACGACATCCTGCGCGTGATCGAAGAAGCGGTGCGCGCCCACCGCGGCGCGGTCGAAGCCGCGGACGACGCCACGATGGTCGCCCTGAAGGTCGGGTAGTAAGCTCTCCATCGTGAAGGATCTCGAGGCGCTGTGCCGAGATCACGGGCTGCTCGCGATCTACCTGTTCGGGTCGCGCGAGCAGGACGGGGTGCGGCTGCTGGCCGGTGAACCCGTCGAGCGCGAGGGGTCGGACCTCGACGTCGCTGTCGTGTTCGCGGGGCCTCCGCGGGTCGAGCGGCTGCCCGCCCTTCAGGTCGCGCTCGAGGACGCCTTCGCGCCGCTGCGCGTCGACCTGGTGCCGGTGCAACGCACCGACGCGCTGTTCGAGTTCCGCGCGATCGACGGCACGCGGGTGGCCACACTGGACGACCACCGCGCGAACGTCTACGAACTCACGGTGATGCGCCGCGCCGCGGAACTGCTGCCGATCCAGGCCGCTCTGGACCGCGACCGCTTCAAGGCCACTCCATGACCGGTGGCGTGATCGACCTCAAGGTCGTCGGGGATCGGCTGCAGATCGTGGCCGAGGCACTCGAGCGCCTGCGTTCGCTGCCGGTGGAACGGGAGCCGTTCGCGGCCGACTGGAGAAACGCGGCGGCAGCCGACGCCGAACTCCGCCGCGGCATCGAGGCACTGTTCGATGTGGCGCGACATCTGTTGTCGAGGAGGTTCGGGCTGGGCGCCCTCGAATACCGTCAGGCGGCGCGTGCGTGCGCGGACAAGGGACTCGTCCCTGATCCGGAACTCGCCGCCCGGTTCGTCGAGATCGCCGGGTTCCGCAACCGGCTGACGCACTTCTACGACGAGGTGACGGCCGAGGAATTGCTCGCTGTTCGGGCCGGGCACCTCGACGAGCTGGAGGCGCTGGCGGCGGCGTTGCGCGCCGCCGCCAGTCCGTAGGGTTCCGGTGCCGGGCAAAGCCCGTCACCGGTCCCATGGGGGCTCCGTCGCGAACGGACGCTCCTCGGCCCCCAACCCCCCCGGCGGGACTAACCCAGCAGCGACTCGACTGCCGCGCGCTCTTCGCGCAGCTCCTTCTCCGTCGCCTGCAGCTTGCCCTTGAGGAACTCGTCCAGCGGCAGGTCCTTCACCACCTGGTAGTCGCCGCCCTTGCACGTGCAGGGGTAGCTGAACACCACTCCTTCGCCGACGCCGTAGCTGCCGTCAGCCGGGACCGCCATCGAGACCCAGTCGCCCTCGGGCGTGCCCTGGATCCAGTTGCGCATGTGATCCATCGCCGAAGACGCCGCGGAGGCCGCCGAGCTCTGGCCGCGAGCCGCGATGATCGCGGCGCCGCGCTGCTGCACGGTGGGGATGAACGTGCCCTTGTACCAGTCGGCGTCGACCAGCGACATCGCGGACTTGCCACCCACGGTCGCCTGCGACAGATCGGGCACCTGGGTCGAGGAGTGGTTGCCCCAGATCGTGACCTTGCGGATCTCGCGCGGGTGCGAGCTCGTCTTCTCGGCGAGCTGCGAGATCGCGCGGTTGTGGTCGAGCCGGGTCATGGCGTGGAACTGGCGCCGGTCGAGGCCCTTGGCCGCGGACGACGCGATCAGCGCGTTGGTGTTGGCGGGGTTGCCGACGACGAGCACGCGGACGTCCTTCTTCGCCCGGGCCGCGATCGCCTGGCCCTGGGGCCCGAAGATCGCGCCGTTGGCGGAGAGCAGGTCCTTGCGCTCCATGCCCGGGCCGCGCGGGCGAGCGCCGACCAGGAAGCAGACGTCCGCCTGGTCGAACGCCTCGTTGGCGTCGGCGGTGGCGACGAGGCCGTCGAGGGTGGGGAATGCGCAGTCGCGCAGCTCCATGCACACGCCCTCGAGCGCCTTGAGCGCGGGGGCGATCTCGAGCATCTGAATGATCACGGGGCGGTCGGGACCGAGCAGGTTGCCGGCCGCCAGGCGGAATGCGAGGGCGTAGCCAATGTTGCCGGCGGCGCCCGTGATGGCGATGCGAAGAGGTTTTTCCATGGCGTCCCGGATTCTAGCGCCGCGGCTGCGGGGCCGGGCTATCCTGCCGGCGGGAGCGGAAGAGGAGCCGAAGGCGATGCGAGGAACCACGATGCTGATGGCGGGCGCGCTGCTGGCGGCGCCATTGGCCGCGGAGTGGCCGCAGTGGCGCGGCCCCGCGCACCTCGGCTCGTCTTCCGAGCGCGAGCTGCCGCTGCGCTGGAGCGCGACCGAAGGCCTGGCCTGGACGCTGGCGCTGCCCGAGATCAGCGGCGCGACCCCGATCGTCCATGGCGAGCGAGTGTTCCTGAACGTCGCCCGCGGCGACGCACTGGAACTGTGGAGCGTCGACCGCAACACCGGGAAGGTGCAGTGGCAGGCGCCGGTGGGCACCGGCAACATCAGCACCCGCAAGCAGAACATGTCGTCGCCGTCGCCCGTCACCGACGGCCGCCACGTCGCGGTGCTGACCGGCACCGGCGTGCTCAAGGGCTTCGACCTCGACGGCAAGGAGTTGTGGGCCCGCGACTTCCAGAAGGAGTACGGCAAGTTCGGCCTGATGTGGGGCTACGCCAGCTCGCCGCTGCTGTTCGAGGGCAGCCTGTACGTGCAGGTGCTGCACGGCATGCACACCGACGACCCGTCGTACGTGACGCGGATCGAGCTGGCCAGCGGCAAGACCGTGTGGCGCGTGGAGCGACCGACGGATGCGCCGAAAGAATCGCCCGACGCCTACACGACGCCGACGATCGCCCGCACGGCGAGCGGCCCGGAGCTGGTGATCACCGGCGCGGACTACGTCACCGGCCACGACCTGAAGAGCGGCCAGGAGCTGTGGCGCTCGGCGGGCCTCAACCCCGGCCGCGAGGGCTTCTACCGGGTGGTGGCCTCGCCGCTGGCGCTCGGCGACCTGGTGATCGCGCCGACGCGAGTGCGGCCGATGCTGGCGCTGCGCGCGGGCGGTCGCGGCGACGTCACGACCTCGCACCGGGTCTGGGCCCACGACGCCGGTCCCGACGTGCCGACTCCCGCCAGCGACGGAGAGATCCTCTACATCGTCAACGACAAGGGCATCGCCAGCGCGCTCGACGTCAAGACCGGCGCCGTGCTCTACGCCGAGCAGCGGCTGAAGGTCGGCACCTACTCGGCGTCGCCGCTGGTCGCCGCCGGCCGCGTCTACGCGACCAGCGAAGACGGCGTGACGACCGTGTACCGCGTCGGGCCGAAGTTCGAGATCCTGGCGGAGAACACGCTGCCCGGCTTCACGCTCGGCTCGATCGCGGTCTCGGAAGGCCAGCTCTTCGTGCGCAGCGGCCAGAACCTGTACGCGATCGGCGAACGGCGCCGGCGGTAGCTACTTCAGCCGCTCCATCGCCGCGCGCAACCAGGCCGCGTCGGCGACCAGGTCGGTGTAGCCGTCGAGCGCGCCGTAGCGGCCGGGGCCGTTGCCGTCACCGTCGCCCCAGGCGCTGACACCGAGCAGGCACGGCTGGGCCGCGTCGCGGAACAGCCCGCCACCGCTGTCTCCCGGCGCGCCGAGGCCCTCGAGAGCGGCACCACCCGGCGGCCCGTCGAAGCGCAGCACGACGAACCCACCGTCGCGGCGCAGGACGTGGTTCTGCGCCGCGCGCACGGCGCCATCGGAGGGTCGGGGGCCGGTCAGCCCCGTCCCGGTGTCGCCGCGCCCGGCCAGCAGTACGGCGTCGCCCTCGGTCGACGGGGTCGCGCAGACCTCCGCCGGTGTCGCGGCCGCGGGCTCGGCGAGCCGGACCAGCGCCAGGTCGTGGGGGCTGCCCGGGCCGGCATCGCGCCACTCGGGATGCCGCTCGACGGCCGCGACCACATGGCGGACGCCAGCCAGCTCGAACCCCAAGCCGCGTCGCTCCACGGCCTGGGCGACGTGGGCGGCGGTCAGCACCAGCCGCGGCCCGACCAGCGTGCCCCCGCCCGCCTTGTCGAAGGCCCCGGCGAACGGCAGGCGCTCGGCGAGCGCGCGGTAGGCGGCGTCGTCGCGGTCGTGGCGGACCAGGACGGCTGGAGCCGGGATCGCGAGCACGAGCAGACCGCTCGCCAGGAACACACGGCGTTGGACAGGGTTCAAGGGACTCCTCCGGGAGGTCGAGATTGAGACGTACGGGACCGCGGCACGGTCGGCCTTGTTTGCGGCGTGTGGCGCGGCTGACGCATGCTCCCGCGAATGCGTGGTCCGCTGCTCGCCGCCCTGCTCATGGCGGCCGCGATCGTCGTGCGCTTCGAGGGCACGGCGCTCGAGTACCTGCCGCTCGATTCGTGGATGTACGCCGCGATGGCGGACGACCCGCGGGTGTACACCGCGACGCCGTGGGGCTACCGGCTGCTGGGGCCGCTGCTGGTCAGCGTCGCGCCCAACGTGCGCGACGGTTTTGCCGCGCTGATGATGGCCTCGTTGTGCGGCGCGGCCGCGGCGCTGTTCCTGTTCCTGCGCGCGCTCGGCCACGGCGAGCGAGCGGCGCTCGTCGGCGTGCTCGTCTTCGGGGTGACCGACCCGGTGGCGACCGCGGTGCGCAACCCCTACCTGTGCGAACCGCTGACCGCGTCGTTCGCGTGTGCGTTCCTGGCCGCGCTGGCCACGCGCGCGCCGCTCGGCGCTCTGGCGCTGGTGGCCGTGCTGGGTGCGTTCTCCAAGGAGATCTTCCTCGGCCTGCTGCCGCTCGTGTTCCTGGTCCGCCGGCCGGAGCGCGGCGTGCGCCGCGCGCTCGCCGACGCCGCCCTGGTCGCGACGCCGGCGCTGGTGCTGACCGCCCTGCTGCGGGTCGCGTGGACGCCGCAGTTCCCGGCCGTGTGGGGACTGCCCGGCCAGCGCGTGCTGCCCGTGCTCTGGGAGCGGCTGGGGACGGGGTTGCTCGACCCCGAGCTGCTGCTGCTGGGCCTGACGCCGCTGGCGCTGATCGGCGTCTTCACGGCCCGCGGCAAGGAGCTGCGCACGACCTGGGCGCCGATGGCGCTCGTCTACTACCTGCTGCCGTTCGCCGCCTGGCTCTACGACCCGCGGCCGGGGCGGCTGCCGTTCTTCGGCGAGACGCTGCATCGGCTGTGGATCTACGCGGTGCCGCTGATGATCCCGCTGGCGCTCGCGTTGTGGCCACGCAGCACGCCGGGCGGGTCGGCGCCCGCCCCGCTCCCGGCGTGGCCCCGGCCCGCGGGCCTCGCGGGCTGGGTCGGCGCTGCTGTGATCGCCAGCCTGCCGCTGTGGGCGCTCGACGACTATCGCCGCGGGCCGCTGCCCGAGCGCTTCAACGGCCCCGTGGTGCGCGCGCTGTTCGGCGAGAGCCTGCACGTCGCCCGCGCCATGGGCCGCGGCGACACGCTGCGTTACGACCTGGAGGCGGAGCTGCCGGGGCGCGCGACGCGGCGCGCGGCGCAGCGCTTCTTCCTGCGCGGCGGCTGGGGCCCGTTCCCGTACCTCGCGCCGGGCCCGGCGCAGCTCGAGCAGCCGAGCGGCGAGATCTCGGTGCCCGCGGGTTCGTCGCGGCCGCTGTTCCTGCAGTTGACGCTGTCGGCCCCGGTCCCGACCCCGGTGCGACTCGAGCGGGCGGGCGTTGAGGTCGCGCGCTTCGAGGTCGCGGAGCGCCAGGCGTTCGGCGTGTGGCTCGAGGATCTGGTCCGCGGCGACAACGCCGTGCGCGTCGTCGCCGCACCCGGGCTGCGGCTGCACGCCTACGAGCTGCAGCCGCGCTGAGCGGCGAGAGTCCTGCTACAGCGGGCCCGCGCTCCACGGGCCCGTCAGCGCCACCGTGAAGCCGGGCTTGTGGACGTTGAAGAACAGCCAGCGGCCGTCGGGGGAGAAGCAGGCGCCGGCCAGCTCCGAGTCGGTGAAGTCGCCGCGCAGGCCGTTGCGCTCGCCGGCGAGGCGCACGTCGCCGCGGGCCAGCGTGAACAGCTTCCCGTCCGCTGTCAGGCCGCGCAGGTGCTGGGGCGGCGCGCCGTCTTCGCAGATCACCAGGCCGCCGCGCGGCGTCACGCACAGGTTGTCGGGGTGCTGCAGCAGGGCGGCATCGCGCGACTCGTAGACGAGGCGCAGCGTGGCCGCCTGCGGGTCGAGCTCGAAGATCTGGCCCTTGCGCAAGGCCCCGGCGTTGGTCGCGCTGACGTACACGCGCCCGCCGCCCCACCAGCAGCCCTCGAGCCGGCCGAACGTCGCGCCACCCGCGCGCTGGCCCTGGCTGAAGCAGCCAAGGGTGTCCTGCGCGACGGGGTCCGCGTGGGCTCGCTCCGGAAAGGCGATCGGCACCCACTCGATCGCCAGCGCGTCCTCCAGCCCCACGCCCGGTCGCGTGTCGAAGCCCGGCCGGCCGCGCACGGCGAGCATCTCCAGCACGCCGCCGTCGCGCAGCGCGCCCGGCCGCTTCGGCACGAAGCGGTACAGGCCCGCGGTCTGGCGGTCCTCGGTCTGGTAGACGATGCCGGTGCCGGGGTCGATCGCGACGGCCTCGTGGAAGAAGCGACCCAGGCCGGGCAACGGCTCGGGCGCGGCCAGACCGCTGGAGGGCACCTCGAACACCCAGCCGTGGCTGCGGGCGAACGCGGGCTCGACTTCCGGATCGGCGACCGTCTCCTCACACGACAGCCACGTGCCCCACGGAGTCGGGCCGCCGGCGCAGTTGGTGGCGGTGCCGAGCAGGCTGGCGCGGGCCTCCAGCAGCTTCGCGTTCGCCACGTCGACGACCAGCGTGACGGTGCCCGCGCCGCCGCCCGGGTCGTACGCGGCGCCCGGCGCGAACGGCGCGGCAGGTCGCGGGATCTCGTGGTTACGGATCAGGCGCACGCGGCCGTGGCCGGCGTCGAAGGCGGCCATGCCGTCGTGGCGGGTGGGCGTGGTGCCGCCGCCGTCGAGGGCGTCGCCGTGCCAGCCGAACGTGAAGTAGCGGAAGCCGGGCGGCAGGTGCAGCAGCGACAGTCCAGTGGTGTCGTCGCGGACCGGGGCCAGCGGGCCGTAGCCCGCGCTCGCGATCGAATCGGCCTGCGCGTGGCGGGCCAGCAGCGCGCCGAGCGGGCCGGCCAGCGAGAGCCCGCCGGCGACGCGGGCGGCGTGCTTCAGGAATCCACGGCGCGAGGGCGAGCGCATGTGGCCCTCATCTTCTAGCATCCGGGGACCCGGAGGGAACTTGCGCCTGCTCGTGTTCGCCCTGATCGTCGCCCTCGCCGTGCCCGCCCGCGCCCAGGAGGGCGCGCCGGCGATCGACGCCCTCGTCACGCGGCTGTCGAAGGAAGTCGAACAACTGCGCGGGCGGCGCTTCCTGCGCCCGGTCGCGGTCAGGCGGATCAGCGACGCCGCGGCGCGCGCCCACTTCGAGGCCCGCACGCTGGAGACCTGGCCCGCGGAGAAGATCGCCGCCGACAGCCTCGCCTACCAGGCGCTGGGCCTGTTGCCCGCCGGCCACGACCTGCTGAAGTCGCTGCTCGACCTGCTCGAAGAACAGGCCACGGGCTTCTACGACCCGAAGACCGACACGTTCTTCCTGCTCGAGGACGCGACCGACGCCTCGCTGCCCGCGGTCATCGTGCACGAGCTGACTCACGCCCTCGACGACCAGCACTTCGGCCTCGACGCGGCGCTCGACGGGCTCAAGCACGACGACGATGCCTCGTCTGCCTATGCCGCCGTGGTCGAAGGCTCCGGCTCGCTGGTGATGAGCGCGTGGCTGCTGGCGGAGATCAAGTCGGGCCGGATGAGCGCGGAGGCGATGGCCGGGCTGGTCAACGCCGAGGCCGCCCGCGGCGCCAGCCTGCGCGCGGCGCCCGCTCTGGTCCAGCGCAGCCTGCTCGGGCCGTACGTGCTGGGCCAGGCATTCCTGCAGCGCGGCGACCCGCTGGCGCTGATCCGCGGCGTGGTGGCGGCCGACGTCGACGCCGCGTTCACGCGGCCGCCGCGCAGCACCGAGCAGGTGCTGCACCCGGAGAAGTACTGGAAGCAGGCGGAGGAGCCGGTCGCCGTCGACCTCGGCGACCTGTCGAGCCACCTCGGGCCGGGCGCGCGCCAGCGCGGCCAGGGCCGGCTCGGCGAGATGCTGGTGGCGCTGCTGACCCGCGGCCCCGCGTTCGATCCGCTGTCGCCGGCCGCCGCCGATGCTCGGCGCTGGACCACGCCAGGCGCCCGCGGTTGGGCCGGCGACCAGTACCAGCTCTACGAGACCGCCGACGGACCGGTCACGCTGCTGACGACGGTGTGGGACTCGGAAGAAGAGGCGATCGAGTTCCGCAGCCAGTGGAAGCCGGCGCCGTCGTGCGCGCCGTTCCGCTCCGGGTCGGCCGTGCTGCTGGTGTGCGGCACGAGCCCGCGCGGGGCGGACCTGGCCGCCCCGGCGCTGGGCAAGGCGCGGGAGGCGGCGGCCTCCCGCGCCCGCGACGTCCGCTAGGGGTAGCCCCCATGGGACCGGCGCCGGGTTCACCCCAGCGCCGGAACCCGACGGGGGTTTGGGGGCGGAGGAGCTTCCGTTCGCGACGTAGCCCCCATGGGACCGGCGCCGGGTTCACCCCAGCGCCGGAACCCGTTATGACGCCTTCACGTCGTAGACGTAGAGGTCGTCCTGCTCGCGCAGGTACAGGCGACCGCCGAGCACGACCGGGTGCGACCACGACGGCCTGGTCACGCCCGGGATGTCGAAGCTGCCCTTCTCCTTGTAGCCCGTCGGCGTGGCCTCGATCAGCACCACCTTGCCGTTCTGGTAACGGAAGTAGAGGTGGCCGTCGGCGTAGTGGACCGCCGCCGAGCCACTGCCGGCGTTGCGCAGGCTGGCGCCGCCCCACAGCACCTTGCCCGTGGCCATCTCGATCGCGATCGGGTGGCCGCGGTTGTGGCCGTGACCCGCGTACAGCGTGTCGCCGACCAGCACGATCCCGCCGTGGTGGTTCTGGAACGTGGAGGCGTCGAGGAAGTAGACCTCCTGGGCGGCGACGCCTGCGCCGTCCTTGACCAGCTTGAGCAGCGCCGAGCCCGTGCCGTAGCTCGTCGACGCGAACACGAAGTCGCCCTTGACGATCGGGGTCGGGATGTTGGCGACCGCGTTGGCGACGCGGCCGTAGTGCCACAGCAGCTTGCCGTCGGACGCGCGCACGCCGACCACGCCGCGGCCGACCATCTGCACGTACTGCCTGACGCCTGCGCCGTTCGAGATCACGACGCCCGCGTAGGCGGCGCCGGGCTTGCCCGTGGTGCCGAGGTCGGGCGCGGCGGTGCGCCACAGCTCCTGGCCCGTCTTCTTGTCGAGGGCGACCAGCAGCGCGTCGGGGCCGCCGGGGGTGACGATCAAGCGGTCGCCGTCGACCAGCGGCGACTCGGAGAACTTCCACATCGACATCATCACGCCGCCGAAGTCCTTCGGCAGACTGCGCCGCCAGCTCTCCTTGCCGGTCGCGGCGTCGAGGCAGACCAGGTCGCCCTCGGTGCCGACGGCGTAGACGAAGCCGCCGTCGACGCTGGGCGTCGCCCGCGGGCCCAGGAACTCGTCGACCCAGGCAGGGCCGACCGCGGTCGACCACAACTTGCGGCCGTCCTTCGCGTCGAGTGCCATCACGTGCTGGGTGCCGCCGACGTCGCCCATCGTGTAGAGCCGGCCGCCGGCGATCGCCAGCGAGGAGAAGCCGGTGCCGAGGCCGCTCGCCTTCCACGCGAGCTTCGGGCCCGTCGCCGGCCAGCTCGCGAGCAGGCCCTTGTCCGGCGACAGCGCGTCGCGCTGCGGGCCGCGCCAGCCTGGCCAGGCCGGCGCCTGCGCGGCGGACGTGAGCGCCGGCAACAGCGCCAGCGCCGCGAGCCCGATCCTTCGTGCGGTGGTCCGCATGCTTGTCCGCCTCCTTGAATGCCCGGGGTTGGGTGTAGTGATTGTGCCAAAGCGCCCGCCGGGCAGCAGCCCCCGCCCACAACGTTTGACAGCGGCCCGGTTGACGGCGCCCGCCCGCGCGGCTTCTCATGCGCTTCGTGAAACGGCTCGGCCTGGTCCTGCTGTTCGTGATCCTGTACGCGCTGCACCAGGACGTCTGGCTGTGGCGCAGCACGCGGCCGCTGGTGTTCGGCTTCCTGCCGCCGGGTCTCGCCTGGCACGCGGCCTACACGCTGGTGGTGGCCGCGGCGCTGGCGCTGCTGGTCGAGGTGGCGTGGCCGCACGCGCTGGAGCGCGAGGCCGAGCAGGTGCCGCTGCGCCACCCGGAGGACGCGCCGTGATCCCGGCGCTGATCGTCTTCGCCTACCTGGGCGTCGTGCTCTACATCGGCATCTTCGCGTTCCGCCGCGCGCACGCGGGCGAAGCCGAAGACTTCTTCCTCGCCGGCCGCTCGCTGGGGCCCGCGGTGTTCCTGCTGTCGCTGTTCGGCACCCACATGACCGCGTTCGCGATCCTGGGTTCGTCGGGTCACGCTTTCAGCAACGGCATCGTCACCTACGGGTTGATGGCCAGCTCGTCCGCGCTGATCGTGCCGCTCGGGCTGTTCCTGGTCGGCACCCGGATCTGGGCGCTCGGCAAACGCTTCGGCTTCATCACGCCCGTGCAGATCTTCCGCGACCGCTGGGAGACCTCGCACGTCGGGACCGTGATCTTCGTCGTACAGGCGGCACTGCTGGTGCCGTACATCATCATCGGCGTCAAGGGTGGCGGTGCCACGCTGTCGGCGGTGTCGGGCGGGCTGGTGCCGTTCTGGCTCGGCGGCGCGGTGGTGGCGCTGGTGGTGATGAGCTACGTGTTCTTCGGCGGCATGCGCGGCACCGCCTGGGTGAACACGTTCCAGACCGTGCTGTTCCTGCTGTTCGGCGCGGTCGCGATCGCGGTCGTCGCCCGCGGCGTGGGCGGCTTCCCGGCGGGCATGGAGGCGCTGCTCGCCGACCCGCGCACTGCGCCGCTGCTGACCCGGGAGCGGGTGTCGGCGCTCTACTTCTTCTCCTACACGTTCATCCCGCTCAGCTCGATCGCGTTCCCGCACATCGCGATCTTCTGCCTGACCGCCCGCCACATGCGGCAGTTCAAGCGCACGGTGGTGCTGTACCCGCTGTGCATCCTGCTGCTGTGGCTGCCGTGCGTGCTGCTGGGGGTGATGGCCCACCGCTTCGCGTCGGAGCCGAAGATCGCCGACAAGCTGGAAGCGCGGGCGGAACTGGTCCGCGGCGGGGCCAGCCTCGCGCCCGAGGTCCGGTCCGACCTGCAGCGGCGCGCGCAGGCCGACGACGTGATGCTGCTGATGCTGGAGCGCCACGCGCCCGTGTGGCTGGTCGGGCTGCTGGGCGCCGGGATCATGGCCGCGGTGATGGCCTCCGACTCGCAGATCCTGGCGCTGTCGACGATGTTCACCGAGGACGTGTTCGCCCACTACGGCGGCAAGGAGCGCTTCGGCGAGGCAGTGCAGGTCGCGACCGGGCGCGGCTTCGTGGTGGCGCTGACGCTGCTCGCCTACGTGATCGCGCTCAACGCGCCGGCGACGATCTTCGACCTGGCGGTGCAGTACGCGTTCTCCGGCTACGCTGCGCTGGCCCCGCTGATCTTCGCGGCCCTGTTCTGGAAGGGCTCGACCAAGTGGGGCGCGCTGGCCGCCACGCTGTGGGTCGCGCTGTCGACCACCGGCGTCGCGCTGTTCCAGGCGCTGGTGCCGGCGCCGCCGCCAGGGCCACCGGTGGTCGTCGTCAGCGCCTTCGGCCTGGACTTGTTGACGCGCACGGGTGGCGGCACTGCGGTGCTCGGGCTGCTGCCCGTGGTGCCGATGGTGCTCGTCTCCTGCCTGCTGCTGTGGATCGTCTCGGCATTGACGCCGAAGCCCTCGGCGGCGACGATCTCCCGCTATTTCTCGTAGGGCAGTAGGGGGTGCGGCGGAGCCGCCCCAAGGCGGCTCCGCGACTCCAGAATGAGGCCTGAATGAAGCTGTGGATGGCGTTCGTGTTGATGGCGTTCCTGGCCTGGGGCAGTTACGTGCCGACGATGCACGCGGCGCAGATGGCGTTCAAGGGCGGCGCGCTGCGCGCGTTCCTGATGGTCGGCCTCGCCTACTGCCTGACCGCGGTGCTGGTGCCGCTCGGGCTGCTGCTGCTCGGCAAGATGGAGCCGTGGGAGTGGAGCACGCAGGGGCTGCGGCTCGGCTTCCTGGGCGGGGTACTGGGCGCGATCGGGGCGCTGGGCGTGATCCTGGCGCTGAAGACGGGCGGCACGCCGCTGGTCGTGGCGCCGATCGTGTTCGCCGGCGCGCCGATCGTCAACACGCTGGTCAGCATGAGCCTGCACAAGCCGAAGACGGCGCCGGAGCCGCTGTTCTACATCGGCCTGCTGCTGGCCGCCGCCGGCGCCTTCCTGGTCCTCCGCTTCCGCCCGCAGTAGCTTTGACATCTTGATGTCTGACTTCTAACATCTTGATGTGCGTACGACTCTGACACTCGACGACGACGTGGCGGCCCGTCTCAAGCGCGAGGTGCGGCAGACCGGCGAGCCACTGAAGACCGTCGTCAACCGGGTGCTGCGCCAGGGTTTCGTGACCAGTCCGCGAGAGCCGCGCGAGCGGTTCGTGGTGGCCGCTCGTGACCTGGGGGGCCTCAAGCCCGGGCTCTCGCTCGACAACATCGGCGAGCTGCTCGAGGCCCTCGAGGGGCCCGACCACCGATGATTCTGGTCGACGCGAACGTCCTGCTCTACGCCTACAACCCCGCCGCGCCACAGCACACCGCGAGTCGGGCGTGGATCGAAGAGGCGTTCAACCGCGACCCGGGGGCGACCGCCCTGTGCTGGGCCTCGGTTTTGGCCTTCCTGCGCATCGGCACCCATCCGCGGGTCTTCGAACGGCCCTTCACGCGCAGCGAGGCGCTGGCGATCGTGGCGACCTGGCTGCCGCGCGTGCGCATGCTGGTACCGGGCGAGGGTTACGCCGAGTTGCTCGCGCGGATGATCGAGGAGGGCCAGGCCAGCGGCCCGCTGGTGATGGACGCGGCACTCGCCGCGCTGGCCCTCGAGCACGGCGCGACGCTGTGCACCACGGACCGCGACTTCGCCCGCTTCCCGGGCCTGCGCCTGGTGTCGCCGCTGGGCTGAGTCGGGTCAGCGGCCGAGGCGGTAGAGCTTGCTGGCCGTGCGCAGGAACACGCTGCCGTGGGCCAGGGCCGGGGTCGCCAGCGACATCTCGTCGAGCGGGTTGTGGCCGAGCAGCTTGAACTCGTCGCCGGCCGCGACCAGCCAGGTGGTGCCGTCCTCGGCGAGGTTGAAGATCGTGTCGCCGTGGACCCACGGAGAGGCGGAGAAGGTCGGCACGCCCTCGGGGAAGCGGGCCTTGTAGAGCTGCTTCCCGGTCTCCAACTCGTAGGCGCCGAAGAAGCCCTGGTCGTAGAGCACGTAGACGCGGCCGCCGTGGACCAGCGGCGAGGTGATGTAGGGCCCGCCGCGGAACTGGCGCCACAGCGCGAACGCGTTGTGCTCCTCGCCTTCCTTCAGCGACACGTTGCCGGACGCACCCGGCTTGAACACGACCAGCGGCCGCACCGGCTCGGAGGGCGAGCCGCAGCCGACCACCAGGCGCTCGGTCGTGGCGACCGGGGTCGGCGCGCCGACCATGCTGACGCCCTCGAAGCGCCACAGCTCGCGGCCGTCGAGGTCGTAGCTGATCACCGTCTGCGGCCCCAGCGTGATCAGCTCCGTGCGCAGCGTGTTCTTCCACACGAACGGCGTCGTGAACGTGGTGCGCACGAACTTGCCGGTGAAATCCCGCGGCGTGCGCCACAGCTCCAGGCCGGTCTTCGCGTCGAGCGCCGCGAAGTAGCCCGCGTCCTGGTTGTCGTGCAGGAAGTGGACGCGGCCCTGGTGGACGACCGGCGAGCTGGAGGTGCCGAAGTCGTTGTACGTGGGCTTCGGCTCGACCGCGTGGCTCCACACCGGCTCGCCCGCCATCGTGAACGCGAACAGGCCGACGTTGCCGAGGTACACGTAGACCCGCTCGCCGTCGGTGGCGGGCGTCTCGGAGGCGTACGTGTTCTTGCGGTGGCGGCCGCCGAACGGCTGGCCCTTGTGGATCACGCGCGAGAAGCGGGTGGCGCCGGTCGCGGCGTCGAGCGCGATCAGCCGCCACTCGAGGTCGCCGCCGACCTCGGACGGCGCTTCGTTGTCGCGGGCCCGCACCCGGCGCGTGATCTCCTCGTTGGAGAGGCCCTGGGCGCGCAACTCGGCGATGTAGTCGTTGCCGTAGATGCCGGGCGAGGGGGCCTTGAACGCGCCGGGGCTGACCGCGGTGGTCAGGTACACCGTGTCCTTCCAGACGATCGGCGACGACCAGCCATTGCCGGGCACGTCGACGACCCAGGCCACGTTCTCGGTCTTCGACCACTTCGTGGGCAGCGTCGCTTCGGTCGAGACGCCGGCCGCCGCGGGCCCGCGGAACTGCGGCCACGCGTCACCCCCGCGCGCGGGGGCGGTGACGGCGAGCGAGACGAGAGCGAGCGACACGGCGCGCAGCACGAGCCTCATGCGACGTCCACCTTCCTGGCCCCCCAGGACTCGCTAGACGAGCTTGGCGAACAGCTCGATCTTGACGCCGCCCAGCGCCCGCGACACCGGGCACGCCAGCTTGGCCAGCTCCGCCAGCTCGCCGAAGCGCTTGGCGTCGGCGCCGGGCACCTTGGCCTCGGTGTGCAGCTCGATGCTGGTGATCGTGAAGCCCGCCTCGAGCTTCATCAGGTGCACCTTGGCCTCGGTGGCGATCCACTCCACGGTCATCCCGCTCTTGGCCAGCGTGCCGGTCAGCGCCATCGAGTAGCAGCCCGCGTGGGCCGCGCCGATCAGCTCCTCGGGGTTGGTACCCGCGCCGTCCTCGAACCGCGACTGGAACGAGTACGGGCCCGAGAACGCGCCGCTGCCGAGCGTCATCGTGCCCTTGCCGCCCTGGACCGTCGCCCCTTCCCACTTCGCCTTCGCCGTGCGAATCGCCATCTGCCCGCCTCCTGAGATATTGATGAAACCGCGAGGATGTTAGCCGAGCGCCACGACCCGCCCGTCCTGGGTGCCGACCACGAGCCGGCCGGCGGCGATCGCGGGCGAGGCCGAGATCGGCGCGCCCAGCTCCACCTGCTGCACGACCGCTCCGGTCTGCGCGGCGAGCACGTAGAGCGAGCCGTCGCCGGAGCCGATGTAGACGTGGCCGCCGGCCACTGCCGGCGACGACTCGACGCGAGCCCGGGTGGCAAACGTCCAGGCCGGCTGGCCGGTCTTCTGGTCGAGGGCGTGGACGTGCTTGTCGCGGCCGCCGAGCAGGACCTTGCCCGCGAACAGCGCGGCCGACGAGTAGAACGGGAACTTGCGCGCGGGCTCGTAGCGCCACAGCAGCTTGCCCGTCGCCAGATCGACCGCCAGCACCTCGTTGTCGAAGGTGCCGTAGTACGCGACGCCCGCGGCGACGGCCGGCGAGGCCGCGGTGTAGCCGCCCGAGTCGACCGTGCGCACGACGCTGCCGTCCTGGACTCGAATGCCACGCAGGCGAGCGTCGCAGCCGGTGACCCAGGCCAGCCCGTCGACCACCGCCGGCGTGCCGTGGACCGGGCCTTCGGTCTCGCAGCTCCAGCGCGCCGCGCCGGTCTTCGCGTCGCGGGCGTGGAGCTTGTTGTCGTACGAGCCGATCATCACCACGCCGTCGGACACGACCGGCGACGACTTGACCTCGGTCCCCGTGGCGTGGCGCCAGAGCAGCTTGCCGGTCGCCGCGTCGACCGCGTGCAGCGCGCCGTCGAGGTCGCCCACGTAGGCGAGGCCGCCGGTCACCGCCGGCGACGACTCGCCGATGCCTTCGCCGTCGATCTTGTGGGTCCAGACCCGGGCCCCGGTCTGGAGGTCGAGTGCCACCAGGCCGGTGCCGCGTACGCCGACGTGGACGCGGCCGCCGACGATCGCCGCCGAGGACTCGACGGACTCGCCCGCCTCGTGGGTCCAGAGCACCTTGAGTTGCGGCGGCAGCCGCACGGGCGAGACGCCGTCGAGGTGCGGGTTGCGGCGGAACTGCGGCCAGGAGTCGACGCCGGGCTGGGCCTGGGCCCGCCGCGTCCCCGCGGCCAGCGCCGCGGCGCCGGCGGCCAGCAACAGTCCCCGTCGCGAGATCAGAGTGCGCATGCGTAGAGCTCCCGGGCCGCGGCCGCGTCGAACGGCCGTGGGTTGTGCGTCCCCGTCCACTGCGTGGCCGCATCCTCGGCCAGGGCGGGGATCGCGTCGAGTGACACGCCGCGCTCGCGCAGGTGGCGCGGCAGGTCGCCGAGGCGGGCCAGCGTCTCGAGCCGCAGCGCCAGCGCCTCGCCCGCGACCTGGGGCGCCACGGACTCGCCGATCTCGGCCAGCAGCGACGCGTAGCGGGCGCCGACCACCGCGGCGTTGAAGCGCACCACGTGCGGCAGCATCAGCGCGATCGCCTCGCCGTGGGGCACGCCGTAGCGGGCGGTCAGCGGGTTGGCGCAGGCGTGGGCCGCGCCCAGCATCGACTGCTCGATCGCGGAGCCGGCGAGGAAAGAGCCCATCAGCATCGCGCCGCGGGCCTCGACGTCCTGCGGCGCCTCCAGCACCCGCGCGTAGTGGCGCGCCAGCAGGGTGAAGGCCTCGCGCGCGAACAGGTCCGAGAACGGGCTGCGCACGCTCGTGACGTAGCTCTCGACCGCGTGCGACAGCGCGTCGAAGCCGGCCGTGGCCGTCACCGCCCGCGGCGCCGTGACGCACAGCTCGGGGTCGAGCACCGCGACCCGGAACGCGGCCGAGGGGTCGCCGCAGGCCAGCTTCTCGTGAGTGTCCTCGTCGGACAGCAGCGCGTAGCTCTGCGCCTCGCTACCCGTGCCGGCGGTGGTCGGCACCCCGATCATCGGCGGTAGCGGCCGCCTGGCTTTGGCCCAGCCACGGTAGTCGCGGACCCGGCCGCCGCCCGTCGCCAGGAAGCCGATGCCCTTGGCGCAGTCGAGCGAGGAGCCGCCGCCGAGGGCCACCAGGGCGTCGGCATCGGCCTCGCGGAAGGCGGCCAGGCCGCGCACGCACATCAGGCCATCGGGGTTCTCGCCGAAGTCGGAGAAGCGGGCGAAGTCGAGACCCGCCGCATCGAGCGCAGCCTCGGCGCGGGCGACGTGGCCGGCGGCCACGAGACCCGGGTCGGCCACCAGCAGCACGCGGGTGAACCCCTCCGCCCGGGCCAGCTCGCCCAGCCGCGACACCGCGCCGACGCCCCACACGACACGCGTGCGGAGCGTCAGCCCTCCCCGCTCGACGGCCACGGCGGAGGCGGCTACTGGGCGGGGCCGGTGAAGCTCGCCCCCTCCTTGAACGCGTAGAGCTGGTTGCGGGAGAGCAGGAACAGCGCGCCATCCTTCGCGTAGACGGTGGCGTAGACCGACTGGCCGACGTTCGGCTCGTCGAGCACCTCGAGCTTCTTGCCCGCGCGCAGGATGCTGATGTCGCCGTCTTCGTCGCCGAGGTAGATCTTGCCGTCGGCGAAGTAGGGCGAGCCCCACACCGCCGCCAGCAGGTCGTGCTTCCAGAACAGCTCGCCGGTCTTCGCGTCGAGCGCGTAGAGGAAGCCCGACAGGTCCGCGGCGTAGAGGATCCCGTCGTGGATCGCCACCGTCGAGATCGTGCGGTGGAAGTCGTTGCCGCCGCGGTGCCAGACCTTGGCCTGGGTGGTGACGTCCTCCCCCTTGCCGCCCTTCGTGGCGTCGATCACCCAGAAGTTGCCGACGCCTTCGCCGTGCTCGGGGTCCTGGCCGACGCCGATGTAGACCTTGTCGTCGTGGATCACCGGGGTCGAGATGAAGTCGTTCTTGGTGCCGCGGGCGCCCAGCACGTAGACGGCGTCCTTGGGGTTGCCGTCGAACTTCCAGAGCAGCTCGCCCGTCTTCGGCTCGAACGCGTAGACCCAGCCGTCGCCGCCGCCGAACACGACCTGCGGCTGGCCCTTGACCACGCCCACCGCGGCGTTCGACCAGTTGCTGTGGATGATCTTCTCGCCCGGCAGCGCCGACTCCCAGGCCAGCTTGCCGGTGTTCTTGTCGATCGCCACGAACGACGGCGCCTTCGGCGAGGGGATGTTGACGTGGCCCTCGTCGACGCCGTTGGCGGTGGTGATGAAGATCAGGTCGCCGTGGACGACCGGCGAGCTGGCGGCCAGGTTGTGGGGGAACACGTCGAGCTCGGCCATCAGGTCGAATTCCCAGATCACGTCGCCGTGCGCGTCGCCCTTGTACTTCTCGGTCTGCAGGCCGTCGTTGCCGTTCTTCAGCCCCTCGGTGTCGAGGGCCACCAGCTTGGCCTGGTTGGAGACGTAGTAGAGGCGCTTGCCCTCGACGTACGGGGTCGAGCACACGCCCTGCTGCGGCCAGTCGTTGACGCGGCCGGTCGACAGCTTGTCGGTCACCATCTGCCACAGGAACGCGCCGGTCTTCTGGTCGAAGGCCATCAGCACGCCCTTGTCGCCCTTGATCGCGGCGTCGCGCTCGGTCTCGTTGTTGGTGCCGATGAAGACCTTGCCGTCGCCGACGATCGGGCCCGCGTAGCTCTGCGAGCCCGCCTTCGCCGACCACAGCACGTTGGTGCCCGCCTTGACGTCCCACGTCGCCGGCAGGCCCTTCTCCAGCGAGACCTGGTTGCGCGCGCCGTCGAAGCCGAACAGCGCGACGTCGGGGCCGGCGGCGCGGACGGCGGGCGCTTCCGCTCGCGGGTTCGACAGGGCGAAGGCCGCCGCGCCCGCCGCGGCCAGGGTCAGTGCCGTGCGCTTCATCAGTTCACCACCACCTTGAGGTTGTCCCAGTCGAGGTCCGTCGACGAGTCCGCGTACACGCCCGGCGCGCCCGTCAGGATGCCCGACGGGTCGTCGAACTCGAGCGCCCAGGCCGCGGGCTCGGGCTCACCACGCTTCCACACCTTGCCGCGCACCTTGCAGGTGGCACCGTTTTCCACCCGCAGCTTCATCCGATACCACGTGTCGGGCTCCCAGGCGAAGTCGACCTGCTTCGAGAACGAGAGCTCCGAGGCCCACGAGCGCACTTGCAGGCGCTGGTGAGCGCCCTGCAGGTCGAGCGTGTAACCGCCGGCGATCAGGCCGATGTCGCCCTGGCGGCGACCCTTCTTCGCGGCCTTGATGTCGGCCTCGATCGTCGTGTTGGCGAGCGAGGCGGGGCCGATGAAGGCGGTGCCACGGTTGAGGCCGACCGCCGCTGGCACCTTGTGCAGCGTCTTGCCGCCCGACGGGTCGTCCGCCAGCGCGAAGCGGCCGGCGCCGATCCAGTGGCCCGGCTGCCGCGGCCGCGCGTCGAAGTTCTCCTCCCACGGCAGCGGCGCGAACACGCGGACCCGCGACACGGCTTCCTTGCCGCCGTAGGTGACCTTGACCTTGCCGCCCTGCGAGCCGGCCGCGACATCGGGCCGGAAGCCCGCCGCGTCGACTGCGCCCTTCAGCACGTCGAGCGAGAAGGCCGCCTTGTCGAGCGGCAGGTCGGCGAGCCGCGCGCCGTTGGCGTCGAACGCGCGCAGCGTGAACTTCAGCGTGTCGCCGGCGCCGATCTGGGCCTCGGCGGGCACCAGCAGGATCGAGGCCGGCTCGCCGCCAGCCAGCGCCGCAGGCGTGGCCTTCTTCGCCAGCGCCTGGCCGGGCGCCGGGCCCGAGTACGGCGTCTTCGCATCGCCCAGGCAGTACAGGCCGTCCTCGGCCATGAAGTAGAGCCGACCGTAAGCGACGGCGAACTGACCCCACAACTCGGTCTGGCGGCCGTCGAGCGTGAGGTGGTCCTGGTCGAGGATCTCGAAACGGTCGGCGTGGGCCTTCAGGATCGTGATCGCGCCGTTCATCTCGGTCGCGTAGATCTTGCCGTCGGCGACCACCACGGCGGAGCGGCCGACGGTGCCGAGGTTCGCGTCATAGAGCTTGGCCCCCGTCTTCGCGTCGAGCGCGTGCAGGTTGGCCGAGACGTCGACGACGTACAGCCGGCCCTCGTGGTAAACGGGCGCAGCGAAGCCCGCCAGGATCCCGTCGTGCTTCCAGATCTGGGCGGTGGCGGTGATGTCGCCGGTGCCGCGGCCGTCGAGGGCGACGACGCGGCCGAGGAAGCTCTCGTCGACGGGCTCGCCGTCGTAGTTCGCGTACACCGTGTCACCGACGACCGTGACCGGCGCGTTGAGCGACTTCTGCGACAGGTGGTACTTCCAGACCAGAAGGCCGGTGCGCGAGTCGACCGCGTACAGCCAGCCGTCGGCGCCGCCACCGATCGCCAGCCGGCGGCCGCCGATGGTGGCGATGATCGAGTTGCTCTGGTTGTTGAAGTCCTCGACGTTGACGTCGTTGGGGGTGGTGATCCACAGCACGGCGCCCGTCTTCTTGTCGAACGCGACGTAGCGCTGGCGCAGCGCGCCGAGATCGCCCCAGGCGGCGCCGACGACGCTGAGGATCGCGCGGTCCTCGTCGAGCAGCACCGTGTGGGTGCGGCCGCCATAGCCGGACACGCGGCCCAGTTCCTCGCCGATGCGGCGCTCCCAGACCGTCTTGCCGGCGCGGTCGAGCACCACCAGCAGCCCGTCGCCGTTCTGGGCGTACAGCCAGCCCGTCTCCGGGTCGCCGGTCACCGACGCCCAGCCGACGCGGGTGTACGGGATGGTGGTGTTGTAGACCGGGAAGCGGCGCTCCCACAGCTTCTTGCCATCCTTCGCGTCGAAGCAGGCGACCGCTTCCAGCCGGCCCGCCTCGCGGCCGCTGGCGCAGACCCGGCCGTCGAACACCGCGGGCGTCGAGCGCCCGGTCCACGGCTGGCGCCAGAGCTGGCCCCCGCCGTCGCGAGTCCAGCTCGAGGGCAGGCCCTTCTCGGTCGCGATGTTGTCGGCGTTGGGGCCGCGGAAGTGGGGCCACTCACCAGCCTGCGCAGGCGCACACAGCGCCAGAGCCAGGCCGGCGAGCACAAGGCGAGTGCTCGTCATGCGCCTCCTCGGGAGCGCGCCGACACGTCGTCCGGCGCGCGGGTGTGATGGCAACCCGCCCATCGTAGGAGCCTCGGGCGGGAGCCGCAAGTCAAAGCCTGTCAATGTCCAAGGGTGCGGACCACGGTCCACCACGCGCCCGTCGAGCCGATCAGCAACGAGGCCGGGACGACCACTCGCGAGCGGTACCAGGGCCGGTCGCGGAACGCGCCCACCGCGGCGAAGGCGAGGCCGATCACCGTCAACTGGCCGGCCTCGACGCCGACGTTGAAGGCGACCAGCGCGGAGAAGAACGCCTCCCGCGGCAGGCCCAGCTCGCCCAGCACACCGGCGAAGCCCAGGCCGTGCAGCAGGCCGAACGCGAACACCAGGCCTGCCCGCCACGGCCGCAACTCCGAGGTCAGCACGTTCTCGAACGCGACCCAGGCGATCGACAGCGCGATCAGCGGCTCGACGATCGAAGGCGACAGCCGCACCAGGCCGAGCGTCGACAGCGCGAGGGTCGCGGTGTGGGCGAGCGTGAACAGCGAGACCTGGATCAGCAGCGGCTTCAGCTTCGGGCTGAGCAGGAACAGGCCGAGCACGAACAGCACGTGGTCGAGCCCCGCCGGCAGGATGTGCTCGAAGCCGAGCAGCGCGTAGCGCCACGCGGTCGCGGCCCGCGCCTCGATCGTGCCCGTGCCGTGGACCGGGAAGGCCGGGCTCTCCTCGGCCGCCGGCAGCAGGTGGCGCACCGCTTCGGCGCCGGGGCGCTCCAGCGTCAGCCGCACCGCGGGGAACGCACGCGAGGCCCAGAACGTGACCTGCTGGGCGCCCGCCGGCACCGCGCCCTCCATCCGCGCCACGATCCCGAACACCATTTCAGGCAACTCGGGCGACGGCCGCTTCCCGGCGCCGGGGAAGGTGAGCGCGAACGGCGCGGGCGTGCCGTCGAAGCGGACGCGGACGCGGATCTCGAAGTAGCGCTGCAGCCGGGCCGCGGTCGCCTCGCGCTCGGCCGGCGGCAGGGCGCGGATCGCGGCGGCGACTCGTGCGGGATCGAGGGTGGGGTCGACCCCGAGTGCCAGCGCGTCGAGGTCGGCCACCATCAGGGCGACGAAGCGGCCGTCGCCGGTCAGCGTCACCCGCGTGTCCGTGAACTCGAACACGTGAGCGCGGGCGGCGGGTGCTTGCAGCGCGGCCAGCAACAGCAGGATCGAGAGACGTCGCACGGGCCTCCTCGTGAATCCAGGCGCCTGGATCGACCGCGCTCGACGGCGCGGCCTATGATCATCGCCTCGAACGGAGGACCTCGATGCGGCGTGTGGGACTCGGGCTCGTGATCACCCTGGCACTGCCGTTGAGCGCCGCGGAACCGGAAGCGCGCTGGAGCGGCTGGCGCGGCAACGACGGCCGCGGCATCGCCGACGGCGCGAAGCTGCCGGTCGCGTGGAGCGCCGACAAGGTGTTGTGGAAGACCGCGATCGCCGGTCGTGGCCACTCCTCGCCCGTGGTCTGGGGCGACACGGTGTTCCTGACCACCGCGATCGAGGGCGACGTGGTGCCAGGCGCCACCGCGGTCAAGCACATCGAGGACGGCAAGGAGTTCAAGCACCCCGACTCGATCGGCGCCGACCGCCGCCACCAGTTCCAGGTGCTGGCGATCGATGCGAAGACGGGCGCGGTGCGCTGGACCCGGACCGCGTGGCAGGGCACGCCGTACGACGACCGCCACCGCAAGTCGAGCTACGCGGCGCCGACCCCGGTCACCGATGGCCTTCGCGTCTACGCCTTCTTCGGTGCCGAGGGCCTGTACGCCTACGACTTCGAGGGCACGCTCGTGTGGAAGGCCGACCCCGGCCAGCTCAAGACCTGGGGCATGGGCGCGGGCACGTCGCCGGTCCTGTACCGGGACCTGCTGATCCTGCAGTGCGACGAGGGCAACGGCAGCGACTCGTTCCTCGCCGCGTACGACCGCAAGACGGGTGCGGTGCGCTGGAAGGTCGCGCGCAAGGTGCAGGCGAGCTGGGCGACGCCGGTGATCGCGCGCGGTGCGGGCCGCGACGAGCTCATCACCTCGGGCTTCGAGGCGGTGATCGCCTACGACCCGGCGACCGGCCAGGAGCTGTGGCACGCGAAGGGCGTCAACTCCAACGCGATCCCCACGCCGCTCGCCGGCGACGGCTTCGTGGTGCTCTCGGCGGGCTACCCCGAGAAGGTCGCGGTGGCGTTCGCCACCGGCGGCAGCGGCGACGTCACCGACAAGGCGCTGTGGAAGTACGCCAAGGGCACGGCCTACGTGCCGTCGCCGATCCTGTACCAGGGCCTCGTGTACCTGATGACCGACGCCGGCCTCGTCACCTGCCTCGACGCGAAGACCGGCGAGGTGAAGTACGAAGGCGGGCGACCGACGACGCCGGCCAAGTTCGTGGCGTCGCCGATCGCCTACGACGGCCAGTTGCTGCTGATCTCGGAAGAAGGCGACGGCTACCTGCTGCAGGCGGGACCGGAGCACAAGGTGCTGGCGAAGAACCCGCTGGGCGAGGCGGTCTACGCATCGCCGGCCGCGGCCCCCGGCCGCCTCTACATCCGCGGTGAACGCCACCTGTACGCCATCGGCTCGTAGCGGGCGCCGGCGCTCGCCCGCGCCGGCTCAGGCCACGCGGCCGCTGCCGTAGAGAAAGTAGTTCGGCGTCGCGCGCAGCGCGGCGGCGAAACCGAGCCGGGCCAGGCGCGCGGTGAGCGCCTCGGGCGCGTGGTAGACCTTGACGACCTCGAAACGGCGGCCGTCCGCGAGGCGCCGGGCCTGAACTCCTGCCGCGGCCGGCGCCAGCGCGTGGTCGCGGGCGGTCGAGGTCGCCTCGTGCAACGAGTCGACCAGGAAGAACTGCCCGCCCGGGGCCAGCGCGTCGCGCACCAGGCCCCAGAAATCGTCGAAGCGCTCCTCGGGCACGTGCGAGAGCCAGAAGCCGAAGCAGACGCGGTCGAAGCGCCGCGGCGGTCGCCAGTCGAACAGGTTCGCGGACTCGAAGCGCACGTGCGCCTCGCCGCGCAGCCGGGCCGCCGCCAGCGCCAGCGCCTCGGGTGCTCCGTCGACGGCC
The DNA here is from genome assembly GCA_023701125.1 of Vicinamibacteria bacterium. Lineage (GTDB taxonomy): Bacteria > Acidobacteriota > Vicinamibacteria > Fen-336 > Fen-336 > WYBL01. Next base: position 32,117 of record JAMPXO010000010.1, read on the forward strand.
AGCAGCGACGAGGCGTGCGGCGCGAGACGCGCCGTCCAGATCCCGGTGCCGCAGGCCAGCTCCAGCGCCGCGCCGTGCGGCGCCATCGCGTCGAGCGCCTTTTCCACCTCGGCGGCCTCGGCCCGCCACGTGGCGCTGGCCTCCGGGCCGCGGTCGTAGCGGCCGCGCCGCAGCCACCAGTCGTCGTACTCCCCCGCCCGGGCGCGGTAGTAGGCGAGTTGCTCCGCGAGGAGATCGCTCATCGCCCGCGCAGGCGCTTGAGGGCGAGGGCGGCGGCCGAGCGCACGAACATCGAGTCGTCACGCAGGGCGCGGGTCAGCTCCGGCAGCGCAGGGCGGGCCGCGGCGCCGAGGTCGGCCAGCGAGTTGGCCGCGCGGAAGCGTAGCTGCGGATCGGCGGAGGACAGCGCCGTGCGCCAGCGTTCGATCACCGACTCGGCCGGCTCGAAGTCCTCCGCCCAGTCGCGCGCCGCCGCCAGCGGCGACGCGCCGAGTGGCGCGGGCGCGGCGGGCGGCGGCTCCGCGGGCGCGGACGACGTCGGCGGAGGCGTCACGAACGTGGCGGCCAGCAACTCCGGCGGCATCGCCACCGCGGCCTGCTGCCAGGCCTGCCACAGCTCGAGCCGCAACTGCTCGACGCTCGGGTGACGCTGCTCGCGGTCCTTGCAGAGCCCCCGCCGCAACACCTCGCGCAGCGGCGGCGGCAGTCGCTCGCCCGCGCCGCTGTCGAGCGGCGGCTCCTCGCGCAGTTGCTTGAGGATCACGTCCATCGGGCTGCCGCCCTGGAAGGGCAGGCTGCCGGTGAACAGCTCGAACACCAGCACCGCCAGCGAGTAGACGTCGGTGCGGAAGTCGAGCGGCGCGCCGCGGATCTGCTCCGGGCTCATGTACTCGGGGGTGCCGACGACCTTGCCGACGGCGGTCAGGCCCTCGGCGCCCCACTCCTTCGCGATCCCGAAGTCCATCAGCCGCACGACCCCGGCAGCGTCGCGCATGGCGTTCGAGGTCTTGAGATCGCGGTGCATGATGCCGGCGTCGTGGATCGCGGCCAGCCCGTCCGCGATCTGCAGCGCCGCGCTCCACGCCTCCTCCAGCGGCAGCGGGCCGTGGGCCCGCATCTGCGCTCGCAGGTCGGTGCCCTCCACCAGCTCCATGGCGATGAAGAGCAGGCGGCCGTCTTCACCGTAGTCGTGGATCGCGCACACGTTGCGATGGCGGACCCGGCGCGCGAGCTTGACCTCGGAGCGGAAGCGGCGCACCGCCTCGGGCGAGGCCGCGGCGTCGGTGCGCAACACCTTGAGCGCCACCGCCTCGTCGAGCACGCGGTCGTGGGCACGGAACACGGTGCCCATGCCGCCCTGGCCCAGCTCGCGTTCGATCACATAGCGGCCAGCGATCACCGTCCCCGCCCGCACCGTCGGCGCGGGCGGCGCGGTGCAGCGCGGGCACGGCAGGCTGGCCGCCGGCAGCGGGGTCGCGCAGTCGGGACAGTTCACGGCTGTTCCGGCCCGGCCTCGTGTTCGGCGCGGCGGGCCAGGGCCAGGAAGCCGGCGGCCCGGGCGTCGCGGGCGACCGCCACCAGCAGGCCGCGCCCGCTGCGTTCGCGGCCGAACCGGAGCTCGAGGCGAGCCGCCAGCCACCGCGCTTCCAGCAGGACCCCGCGCAGGCCGCGGCGGGCCGCCTCGCGGCGGAGGCCTTCGATCCGCTCGAGCGCCGCGCCGACGCGGCCCGTGGTCGTCGCCTGCATCCAGGCGTCGGTGAGGCCCACCCGCAGCCGGACCCGGGCCTGCTCGGAGCTCGCGGCCAGAGAGGCGGCCCGCGCCCGCGCGGCTTCCGCGTCGGCTTCGCGGCCCGCGCCCAGCAGCGCCAGCGCCCGCACCGCCTCTGCCCACGCCATCGCGTCGCGCTCGCCCTGGCGGCGCCAGGTGTCGGCCGCGCGCGAGGCGGCGGCCTCGGCGGCCACGAAGTGGCCCTCCTCCAGCTCGATCTCGGCCAAGCTCAGGTGCGACTCGGCGACCCCGCCCTCTTCGCCCAGCCGCTCGCGCAGGCGCAGCGACTCCTCCGCGAAGCGGCGCGCGGCGGCCAGATCGCCGGCGTGGAGCGCGGCCTGGGCGAGGCCGACCAGGGTGAAGGCGATCGAGCGCTCGCTGGCGAGCGCGCGGTTGATCTCGAGCGTCTGCTCGAAGCCGCGCCGCGCGGCGGCCAGGTCGCCGGCGTCGAACGCCACCCAGGCCAGGGTGTTGAGCGCGATCGCCTCGGACAGCCGGTGCCCGATCTGGCGCGAGAGGGTCAGCGCCTCGGTCATCAGCGCCCGGGCCGGCTCGAGGTCGCCCTGCAGCCGGCGCACCCAGCCGGCACTGGACAGGGCGATCGTCGTGCCTTCGACGTCGCCGATCTTGCGGTACGCCGCCAGCACCTCCTCGTGGCGGCGGCGGGCGGCGCCGAGCTGGCCCTGCTGTCGCAGCAACACCGCGAGCTGGTTGCGGGCGAGAGTGGCGCGCCGTTCGTCGCCGATCGCGTCGGCGACCGCGAGCGCCGCCTCGTAGGTCGCACGCGCCTCGGCCAGGCGACCGAAGCGGCGCTCGATCGTGCCCCGCCAGTTGAGCGACTGGGCGACGCCGCCGGGGTCGCCCGCCCGCTCGAACAGCACCCGCGCTTCTTCGGTCGCCTGCAGCGCGGCCGGCAACCGACCCAGGTCGCGCAGCGCCAGCGCGCGCTGGACGAGGGCGCGGGCGACCAGGCCCGGGGCGTTGCGGGCGCGACCCGCGGCCTCGGCACGGGCGGCGGCGGTCTCGGCCCGCGCGTAGTCGCCGAGCCCGTGCGCGGCCTCGGCTTCGGCGAGATCGAGCCGCGGGTCATTCGCGCCGGCCGCTCGCAACTGCTCGATGGCGAGGATCGCCGGCCGCCGCTGACCGGCCGCGATCTGCGCCCGCACCGCCTCCAGTGCGTGCTCGGGCTGATCGGGGAACAGCCGCTGCAGGCCCTGGTAGATCAGCGTGGCGCGCGCGGAGTCGTGGCGGCGCCGGCGCCACAACGCCTCCAGCAGCATCCGGTCCTCGCGCGGCAACCCGCCCGCCAACTGGTGCGCGCGCTCGGCTTCTTCGCCGGCGCGGCGGTCGAAGCCGAGCTGCTCCCAGGCCTCGGCCAGGGCGGCGTGGACCAGTGGGTGCTCGGGGGTCAGCAGCGCGGCCCGCTGCAACACTTGCTGGGCGCGGCGCGGCTCGTGGGCGCGCAGCAGCTCGAGCCCGGTCGCGTACAGGCGGGCCGCTTCCGGCAGACGCGGCAACTCGGCGTGCGGGCGGTCCGGCGTCGGCCGCGGCCGGTCGAGCGCCTTCAACACCGCCTCGCCCGCAGTGCTCAACGCATTCAGCAACTCGTCGGGCGAGCTCTCGCCGCTCCACACCTCGCGGGCCGGCGCGGCCCCGAGCAGCTCGACCCGGAGGCCGACCTTGATGTTGGGCGGCTCCGCCCCCGAACCCCCGGAGGCGCGGACCACGCCCCAGACCACCGCGGTGACCGCCAGCCGGCGGCGCAGTTCCTCCGCGCCGGCCGGCTCCGGAGCCGCGGCCGTCGCCAGGCCGATGTCGCGGCTGACGGCGGCGACGGTGTCGGCCGGCACCACGCGCAACCCCTCGTCACCCGCGAGGTCCGCGCGCAGGCTCTCCGCGACCAGCGTCGCGAGGCCCGGGACTTCGGCGAAGCCGAGCACGGCGACCGACGGCCGCGGGGGCGGCGCCGCCGAGCGGGCGGGCAGCGCGGGCGCCGGCGCGCAGGCGGACAGACAGAGGGCGAGGGCGGCGACCCGGCGCCGCGGGTGTGTCGTCGATCCGTCCGCGGCCACGAGGGAGAGCGACAAGGTGGACCTCAGTGACGGTTCGTTGGGTGATCGAGCGTCGCGATTATGCACCGGCTGCCGCCGGAGGCTGCGCCGTTACACTGCGGCGTGCGCACCTTCGCGCTGTCGCTGCACGCCACGTGGCGCTGTCGCTCGTCGCTGCGCTGCTGCACCTCGTCGTGGCCGATCCCCGTCGAGCCGGCCGTGCGCCGCCGGATCGAGCGCGGCGCGGCGCGCGGCGCGCTGGGGCTCGACGAAGCGGCGGCCGGTGCGCTGCCGGCTGCGGACTGGCTCGTGCAACGCAGCCGGCGGCGCTGGCTCGCGACCGCGGACGACGGCCGCTGCGTGTTCCTCGAGGACCGCGGCAGTTGCGGCCTGCAGCGCGGGCTGGGCGAGACCGCGCAACCCGTCTCCTGCCGCGAGTTCCCGCGGCTGGCGGTGATCGAGGAGCGCGGCGTCAGCCTGTCGCTGACCCACTACTGTCCGTCGGCGGCGGCCCTGCTGTTCGACGCCCTGACCCCGCTCACGCGGGTCACCGACGCCGCCGCGTTCCCGCCGCAGCGCGCCTACGAAGGCCTCGACGTGCGCGGCGTCGTGGCGCCGTGGCTGCGGCCCGGGGTGTGGCTGGACCCCGAGGCCCGCGACGTGTTCGAGCTGCAGACGCTGGCCCGGCTCGACCGCGACACGAGCCCCGAGCTGGCGCTCGCCGCGCTGCGCGCCGGAGTCGTGGCCGCGAGCCGCTGGCGCCCGGCGGACGGACCGCTCGCGGCCCACCTCGAACGCGCGCTGGGCGGCGCGGAGGCGGCGACCGCGGACGACCTGACGCCCGCCGCGGCCGTGGCGGCGCTGCGGGCGATCGACGCCTGCGCGCCACGCGGGCTGCGCGACGCGCCGGTGGACGAGCGCACCGCAGCGGCGTGGGCGGCGGCCGACGCCGCGGGGGTGGCCCCGGCGTGGGCGTCGTTCGCGCGCCCGCTGCGGGCCTGGCTCGCCGCGCGGCTGATGGCGAGCTGGGTGCTGTGGCAGGGCGACGGGCTGCTGGCCACGGTCCGCGCGCTGGAGCTGGGCCTGCTCGCCCTGCGCGCGCTGTGCGCGCGGGAGAGCGCGCGGGCGGGGCGGGCGCTGGATCGCGCGCTGCTCACGGCCGCGATCGGCGAGGCCGACCTGCGCCTCGTGCAGCGCGCCGACCCGCGGGCTCTCGCCCGCCGGGCCAGCGCGCCCTGGTCGGCCTAGCCCTGCGCCTTCCGGCACGCCGCCTCGAAGCGCGCCTTCAGCGCTTCGAAGTCGGGCACGCTGGGGTCGGCGCTGCGCGCGAATGCCTGGCGCGCCGCGTTCACCTCGTCCTGGTTCGCGCGCCGGCTGGCCTCCTGCGCGCCGCGGCCGCCGAGCGCGTTCTGGGCCAGTGCCTCGCGCAGCCGCGAGCCGAGGTCGGCGGTCACCGGCGCCGCTTCGACGGCCGTGGCCGCCAGCGCCTCGACCTTGGCGATCACCTTCTCCAGCCGCTGACGCTTCAGCTCCGGGTCGTGCTCGGTGCCCGTGAACGCCTCCGGCGCGCGCGCCACGACCGCCGCGCGGGCGGCGAAGAAGCGGGCCTGCAGCGCGGCGGCTTCGGCGCCGTCGAGAGCCGGGGCCTGGCGCCAGGCGGTGAGCCGCGCCTCGAGCCCCTCGCGCGCGTCGCCCGCCGTGGCGGCAGCGGCGAACGCCTCGAGGTCGACCACCAGCGCCGTCCGCGCCTCGAGCGCCGCCGTCCGGGTCAGCTCGTCGCGTTTCTTGTAGCGGTCGAAGAACAGATCACCGGCGGCCTTGAAGCGGTTCCAGATCTCGTCCGACTTCTTCTTCGGCACCGGGCCGGCGGTCTTCCATTCCGCCTGCAGCCGCTTCAGCTCCGCGGACGCGGCGTCCCAGTCGGCGGACTGCGCGAGTTCCTCGGCGCGGGCGCACAGCGCCTCCTTGCGTTCGAGGTTCTTCGCCCACGCCTCCTTCTTGCCGGCGAGGTCCTCCTTGCGGCGCGAGAAGAACGCGTCGCAGGCGGCGCGGAAGCGCTGCCACAGCGCATCCGACTCCTTGTGGGGCAGCACGCCCGCGGCCTTCCACTCGGCCTGCAGCGCCTTCAGTTCCTCCGCGGTCTTGACCCACTCCCCGGAGTCCTTGAGCGCCTCGGCGCGGGCAATCAACTCCTCGCGCTTCGCGCGCGCGGCCGCGAACTCCTGGGCCCGCTTCGCGAAGTGCTCGTCGAGCCGGGCCCGGACCTGGTCGCGGGCGGCCTTGAAGCGCAGCCACAGCGCCTCGCCTTCTTCCTTCGGCACCTGGCGCGCGGACTTCCAGCGCTCGTCGATCTCGCGCACGACCCGAGCGGCCTTGTCGGAATCGGTCTCGGCGACCAGCGCCTCGACCTGCTGGACCAGTTGCTCCTGCACGCCGAGGTTCGAGAAGCGACTCCACTCGTCGGCCTCGCGCGCCTCCTGGGCGCGCGGGAACAGCGCGGAGCGGGCGGCCTTCAAGCGCTCGGCGAAGGCGTCCTTCTGCGGCTTGCCGGGGAACGGGCCGGGGTTGTCGAGCAGCACCTTGATCTCGCGCAGCGCGTGGTCGAGGTCCTTGAGCGGGGCCTGCTCGTGGGCGACGACCTTCTCGATGGCCGCGGCCCGCCGCTCGCACTTCAGGACGTTCTCGCGCGCCTTCTGCTCGCGCTCCTCGCGCTCCGCGGCGGACTTCGCGAGCAGCGCCTGGCTCACCACCTTGAAGCGCTCGTCGAGGTCGCGCGGCACCGGAGCGCTGCGCTCCCACTCGCGACGCAGGTCGCCCGCCTGGCGCCGCTCCTCGGCCGTGGGGGCCTCCGCGGCGGCGATCCGCTCCAGCACGGCGAGCTTCTCCTCGAGCTGCGGACGGCGAGCCTCGGCCTGTTCGCGCTCCTGGGCGGCCTGATGGGCGGCGGCGCAGGCGGCCGTGAAGCGCTCCGCGACGGCGGCGGCCTCCGCGCCGTCGGTCGCCGGCAGCGCCTGCCACTCGTGGCGCAGGGCCTCGATCGCGGCGGTGTCGGCCGCGGTCGACTGCAGGCCCTGGGCGCGGGTCACGAACGCCTCGCGCTCCGCGATCGCCGCGGTCCGGTCAGCGGCGGGCTCGGGCGTGGCCGCAGGCACCGCCGCGACGGACGGCTCGGGCGTCGCGGGCTCGGCCTGCGGTTCGGGTTCGGGCTCGGGCTCGATGACTGGCGCCGGGGCGGGTGGCGGGAACAGCGTCGCCAGCCGGCTGCGGGCCTTCTTCTGCGCCGACTTGGCGCGGCCACGCTCGGCCACGGAGCGCAGCGCGTCTTCGCTGGTCAGCGACTCCGCCGCGGCGGCGGCCACGTCCTTGTGCTCGCACTTCAGGGCGACGTCGAGCCGCAGCGCCGGGTCCTGGACCCGCAGCAGGGCGTCCATCCGGGTCTTCGGGTGGGGGGCGGTCTTGGACAGCGTGGCCAGCGCCCGCTCGTCCGTGATCCGGAGGAGGGCGGCGTCGCGCACGCCCTCGAGCTTCGCGTCGCGGCTGATCGCCAGCAGCACCCGGGGCTCGACGAGGGCGGCGGCGGCCGGCCGCGCAACCGCGTCGTCGCCGCTCTCCAGTGCCATCTTGAGCAGCGCCTCCTGGGCCTCCGACCGCACGGCGGTCTCGGCGTCGCCGCGCAGTACCTCGAGGGCGAGACCGAGGTCCGGCATCAGCCGGGCCAGCGCGGCGCGGCGGACGCGGGCGTCGGGGTCCACCTTGACCAGCGAGCGGGCCACGTCCAGGTGGTCTTCGGTCAGGTTGCGCACGGCGCTGGCGCGCAGGACGGGGTCCTCGGCCTCCCAGGCGGGGGGCTTGCGGCGGAAGCGGTCGAGGATGGTGGCGAGCGGCATTGCTGGAAGCTCCTGAGGCCCCGGAAGAACGGCTGAAGATCGACTTTAACCCCGGTTCGGAAACAACTGCAGGCCGGTGACCACCGAAGCCAGCAGCGCGGCGAGGCTGGCCAGCAGGGCGAGGCCGGCGGCGGCGGCGTGCCACGGCCGCGGGGGCTGCCGCGGGTCGAACACGCGGGCCAGCACGTAGCCGCCGACGTAGCCGCCTGCGTGGGCCCAGTTGTCGATCCCCGGCAGGATGAACCCGATCACCACGCCACCGATCAGCCAGGCGCGGATGGTCTGCTTCAGCAGCGAGTTGCCACTGATCTCGCTGTAGTGCTGCAGGGCGCCGAAGAAACCGAACACGGCGGCCGAGGCGCCGACCGTGAAGCTGGCGCCACCGAGGAACGGGATGTCGGGCAGGAAGCGGGCCGCCAGCGTGCTGGCCAGGAAGCCGCTGGCGCCGGCCAGCACGTAGACGAGGATCGTGCGCCCGGTGCCGAACACGTGCGCCATCACCGGCCCCAGGTCGCGCAGCCACAACATGTTGAAGACGATGTGGACGAGGCCGCCGTGGAGCCAGCCCGCCGACAGGAACGTCCACCAGCGGCCGAGCCGGAACACCGGCACCTCGCCCGACGAGCCGAGCACGAACAGCGCGGCGTTCGACGGCCGGAACAGGTCGCCGCCGAAGCGGATGCCGGAGACGTCGATCGCCAGCGCGCACAGGAACAGCGCCGCGCAGGTCCACATCACCAGCGTCACGAACACGTGGTCGGCGTCGAAGCCGCGCAGCAGGCCCGCGTAGCCGAACAGGCCGGGGTTCTTGCGGCCGCAGTGGAAGCACTCGGGGTCGTTGACGCCGACCAGTTGCCGACACGAGGGGCACAACAGGCTGCCCGTCCGCTGTCGCTCGAACACCTCTTTGCTCCCCCTCGCCCCTGGTCCTTGGCGGCACGTCGATTCTATGCGGTTAGGATTGGCGCGCCGATGCCGCTCGCCCCCAGGCTCCTGCTCGTGCCCTCGCGTGCGGCCGCCGCCGAGCTGCCGCGGCGGGTCGCGGCCCGCGAGCGGCGGGCACTGGCCGGGCTGTTCCCGCTCACCCTCCTGGACCTGGCCCGGCTGATCGCCGAGCCGCGCCTGCTGGGGCGCGGGCTGCGGCCGTGGGACCACGGCCGGCTGGCGCTGATCGCCCGCGAGTGGCTGCTGGCCGGCGGCGCTCGCGCGCTCGGCCTCGACCCCGACCTGCCGATCGGCCCGGTCGCGGCGGCGCTGGGCCGCACGTTGCGCGAACTGCGGCTGGCCGGGGCCAGCACCCGCGCGCTCGCGGAATTGCCGGCAGACCCGGGCATCGGCGGGGTGGACGCGGCCCGGCGCCATGCCGTGGCCGAGGCCTTCCGCCATGCGCTCACGCGGATCGAGGGCCGGATCGCCGATCCCGCGACCGTGCTGGCGGCCGCCACCGAGGCGCTGCTGGGCCGCGACGCGCAGGCCACGGCCTGGCTGGACGGCGCTCGCTGCGCGTGGATCGCCGGCCCGGACCTGTGGCCGCTGGAGCGCGACCTGCTCGTCGCACTCGCCCGCCACCTGCCGGTCGAACGCTGGGACCCGCCGCTGCCGCCTGGCTTGCGCGCCGGTGCGCCGGAGGTCCGCGGCGCGACCCGTGGCGAGCCCTCCGCCGACTTCGTGGGGTTCGCGGCGCTGGCCGCGGGCGAGCGCCCCGCGGGTCTCGCGCGGCTGGCCAGTCACCTGTTCGAGCCGGGCCCTGGCGAGCCCGCTTTCGACGGGCTGACCTTCATCACCGCCCCCGGCGAAGCGGCCGAGGCGCGGGCGATCGCGCGCCGGCTGCTGGCCGCCGCCGGCGACGGATTCGGCTTCGAGGACATGGCCGTGCTGCTGCCGCGGGCGGAAGGCGCGACGCTGTACGCCGAGACCCTGCGCCGCGCCCGCATCCCGTGCCGGCTGCACCCCTCGCTGCCGCTGGCGACCGGCCCCACGGCCCGCGCGCTGCTGCTGCTGCTGCGCTGCCGCGGGCTGGGCCGGGCCGAGGTGCTGGAGTTCCTGGGCTTCTGCCGCGCGCCGTTCGGGCGCTGGCTGGCACCGGGCCACGACGCCCTGCCCTCGCGCTGGGAAGCGGTCAGTCGCGACGCCCGGATCGTGTCCGGCCTCGACCGCTTCCGGGCCGGCCTGCGCGGGCTGGCCGAAGACGCCCGGCGGGCCGGGCGCGCGGCGCGGGCGGACGACGCACTCGACCTGCTGGTGGTGGTCGAGGCGCTGGCCCGAACCCTCGCAGAGTTCGAGGCCGGCGCGCCGTGGGCGACGTGGTCGCAGCGGCTGCGGAGCGCGCTCGAGGACTGGGTCGGACCCGACGCCGACCGCGAGGCCGTGCAGGACGTGATCGCCGACCTCGGTGGGCTCGGCAGCGGCCCTGCGTCGCTCGACGAGGTGGAGACGGCACTCGTGGCCCGCTTCGAGTGGGAGCGCATGCCGCTGGTCGCGCCGCGCGAAGGCGCCGTCCACGTCGGCGTCTTCGACGCGCTGGCGGGCGTGCCGTTCCGCCTCGTCTGCATCCCCGGCCTGGTCGAGGGCGGGTTCCCGGCGCCGATCCGCCCCGACCCGTTCCTGCTCGACGCCGAGCGCACGATGCTGGGGGCTCCGTCGCAAGCTGCCTCCGCCCCGCCGCCTTCGCGCCGGGCGAGCGTCGCGGGCGGCCAGCTCTCGCTGTTCGAGGCGCCGGCGGCGCCGACCGTTGCCCTGCTGCCGACGGTCGCCGACCGCCTGCGCGGCCTGCGCCGCGCGTTCCACGCGGCCGCGTCCCAGGCGACCGAGCGGCTGGTGCTCTCGTACCCGCGCGCCGATCCGCGCACGGGCAAGGAGCGGCTGCCGTCGCTGTTCTACGTCGCTGCGCTGTCGGCGGCGCTGGGCCGGCCCGCGGGCGGCGCGGACCTCGAGAACCAGGTGGCCGAAGACGATCCCGCGATGCTGCCGCCCGAGCAGGCCCTCGACGCCGGCGAACGCGACCTGTGGCGGATGCGCCAGGGCGGCGAAGCGGCCGCCGACCAGATCGCGGCCGGCTCGCCGAGCTTCCGGCTGTCGCGGCTGGCGAGTGTCGCCCGCTTCCAGTCGTCGCTGACCGCGTGGGACGGCCGGCTCGACCCGCTGACGCCGGCGATCCAGGAGCGGATCGACCCCATCAGCCGCGTGCTCTCCGCCTCGCGCCTGCACGACTACGCGGGCTGCGGCTTCCAGTACCTGCTGAAGCACGTGCTGAAGCTGGAGCCGGCGCTGGCGCCCGAGGAGCGCACGGCGCTCGACCCGCTGGAGCGCGGCACCGCGTTCCACGCCGTCGCCGAGCAGTTGCTGCGCGAGTGGCGCGACGCCGGGGCGTTCCCGCTGCAGGACGATGCGGCGACGCGGGCCCGCGCGGAGGAGATCGCGCGCGCGGAACTGGCGAAGATCGTGGCCCAGAGCCCGCCGCGGTTCACAGCGCTGTGGGAGCGCGAGTGCGCGCTGTTCCTCGACCTGGTGCGGCAGTTCGTGAAACGCGAGGCGCAGTCCCAGGCGGCACCCGGCGCGCCACGCCCGGCCCACTTCGAGCTGGCCTTCGGCCGCGTCCACGACGCGGAGCCGGGCGAGCCGCACCGCGCGGAGCCGCTCACCATCCCGCTGCCGTCGGGGGCGACGCTGCGCCTCTCCGGCCAGATCGACCGCGTCGACCGCAACGCCGACGGCAGCTACGTCGTGCGCGACTACAAGACGGGCCGGGCGCCGAAGGACGAAGGGGCCGTGTTCCGCGGCGGGCGCCAGCTCCAGATCCCGCTCTACATCCGCGCGCTGGGCGAGATCCTGCCGGGGGCGAAGGTCGAGAAAGCGTTCCTCGACTACGTCAACGGCGGCCGGCCGGTCGCGATCCGGCCCGAGGTGGCGAACTCGGACGAGTTGCTGCGGCTGCTCGACGAGGTGGTCGGCCTGATGCGGCGCGGCGTGTTCCCGCAGGAGGCCTCCGCCTGCGTGTGGTGCGATTTCACGACCGTGTGCGGGCCGCAGCCGCTGGTCGCCCAGCGCCTGCGGATCAAGGAGCGCGACGCCGAGTTGCGGCGCTACGTGCGGCTACGGGACTTCCGATGAAGCCCGTCGACGAAGACGTCCGCGTGCGACTGCGCCGCGACCACGCGACCAGCTTCGTGCTGGAGGCCGGCGCCGGCACCGGCAAGACGACGCTGATCGTCGATCGGGTGGTCGCCCTGATCACCGCGGGCGACGCGAGGCTCGACGAGATCGCCGCCGTCACCTTCACCGAGAACGCCGCGGCGACGCTCAAGCTGCGGCTGCGCGAGGCGCTCGAGCTGTGCCGTGCGGATGCGGCGCGGCCGCAGGCGGAGCGCGAGCGCGCGGCGCTGGCGCTGGAGACGCTGGAGAGCGCGCCGGTCACCACCATCCACGCGCTGTGCGCGGCGCTGCTCGCCGAGCGGCCGCTGGAGTGCGGCGTCGTGCCCGGCTTCCGCGTCGCCGACGACGCCGAGATGGACCGCTTCTTCGCCCAGGCCTGGGACGAGTGGCTGGCCGAGCACCTGGTCGCGGGCGATCCGGCGCTGCTGGAGGCGCTCGACGACGGCGTGCCGCTGGCCAACGACTTCGTCTACGCCCAACGCTCGTCGCTGCGCGGGCTGTGCCGCACGCTGTGCGATCAGCGCGACCTGCGGCCGCTGGTCGCCGCCGCCCCGCCCGATCCCGAGGCCTGGCGCGCGGAGCTGGTCGAACGCCTGCTGGTGGCGCTGCCCCACGCCGCCGGCGCGAAATCGGCCGACGCGCTGGCCGCCCGCCTGCTCGACCTCGGCGAGCAGGCCCGCGGGCTCGACGGCCTCGCGGGTGCCGCCCTGTCGGCGGCGCTGTTCGCGCTGCCGGAACTGAAGGTCCAGGGCGACAAGCGCCACTGGCCGTCGCCCGCGGCGCTGGAGGCGGGCCGCGATTTCGCGCGCTGGTGGCGCGACGCACGCGACTCGTGGACCGCCGCGCAAGGCGCCGCCCGCCACGGCCGGCTGATCGCACTCGCCGGCGACGTCGTGCGCCGCTACGAGGCGCGCAAGCAGGCGGCCGGTGCGCTCGACTTCCTCGACCTGCTGGTCCGCGCCCGCGACGCGCTTTGCCGCAACGCCGCGTTGCGCGACCACTTCCGGGCCCGCTTCCGGTTCGTGATCATCGACGAGTTCCAGGACACCGACCCGCTGCAGGTCGAGATCGCGGAGGCGCTGACCGGCGGCGCGGCGGGCCGGCTGACCGTGGTCGGCGACCCCAAGCAGTCGATCTACCGCTTCCGCCGCGCCGAGGTGGCGCTGTTCGAGCGCCTGCGCGAGCGCGCAGAGGGCCAGCCCGGCCACGCGGTGGCGCGGCTGTCGCAGAACTTCCGCTCGCGGCCGGCGATCGTGCGCTTCGTCAACCGCACGTTCGAGTCGCTGCTGGTGCGCTCGGAAGAGGCTGGCCAGCCGGCCTACGCGCCGATCGCGCCGCGCGCCGATCTCGAAGGCGGCCCGGCGGTCCTCGCGCTGCGCTTCCCCGCCTTCGCCGAAACGGGCGCTGACCTGCTGGCGGCCGAGGCCCGGGTGGCGGCCTGCTTCGCGGCGCAGGTGGCGCAGGGCGGCTACCCGGTGCGCGACGGCCTTCACGAGCGGCCGTCGCGGGCGGGCGACCTGCTGGTGCTGGCCCGGCGCTTCACCCAGTTGCGGGCGCTGGAAGAGGCGCTCGACGCGGCCGGGATCGGGTTCGTGGTCGAGGGCGGCAAGAGCTTCTTCGACCGCGCCGAGGTCCATGAAACACGGGCGGTGCTGCAGGCGATCGACGACCCGTCCGACCGGGTGGCGCTGTTCGGCGCCCTGCGCAGCGCGTTCTTCGGCGTCTCCGACCGCGACCTGGTCGCCTACGCGCTGGCCGCCGGCCCTGGCTTCTCGCTGCTGCCGGAGCCGGACCCCGCCCGCGACGGCGGCCTGGCGGTGGCCCCCGCGCTGGCGCTGCTGCGCCTTCTGCACGGGCGGCGCCGCCACGACAGCGTGGCGCAGTTGCTGGAGACGCTGTTCGACCGCACCCGGGTCCAGGCCGCGCTGTTCGGCACCCGCCGTGGCGGCGCTCGCATCGCCAACCTCGACAAGGTCGTGGCGCTCGCCCGCGAGGCCGCGCGCTCCGGCGTGCCGACGCTGCGCGCGTTCCTCGGCCTGCTCGACGAGCGGATCGCCTCCGCCCGCGAGGAGCCCGACCTGCCGGAGACCCGGCCTGGCGACCCCGACACCGCGCGCGTGCTGTCGATCCACCGCGCCAAGGGCCTGGAGGCGCCGATCGTGCTGCTGCACGACGTCGCCGACAAGGGCGGCGTGCGCAACGACACGATCGCGCTGTGGGAGCGCGGGGAGGTCGCGATCGGTTTCCGCGCCGGCTGCCAGCCGCCCGGCTGGGACGTGCTGCGACGGCAGGACGAGAAGCGCGGGCTGGCGGAGAACAAGCGCCTGCTCTACGTCGCCTGCACCCGCGCCCGCGACTGGCTGGCGATCCCGGACCCGCAGGGGGCGCAGGTCGGCGACTTCTGGAAGCCGCTGCTCGACGCGCTGCCGGTGAAGTCCGACCCGGACGTCGAGGTGGTCGACGCCGAGACGTTGCCGCTGCCACCGGAGCGGCCGAAGGCGCGCGGCCTGCGGTTGACCGCGGCCGCGGGCGGCGACGCCGTGGCGGCGCGCTGGGAGCAGGAGCGCGGGGCGGCGCTCGAGGCCGCCTGCCATCGCGACTTCACGCCGATCTCGGCGACCGCCGCCGCGGCCCGCGAGGCGCCGCCGGTCGCTGCGACCGGTGGCGGGCCCGGCGGTCGCGACTTCGGCGGCCTGGTCCACCGCGTGCTGCAGCACCTGCCGTTCCCCGACCCCGCGGCCGTGGAGCGGGCCCGGGCGCTGGCGACCGGCCTCGCCCCGCTGTGCGGCCTCGAGCCCGAGGCCGCGGCGCGGGCCGCGCAGTTGTGCGCGGAGCTGCTCGCCCACCCGCTGGCCGACCGCGTGCGGCGTTCGCCGCGGGTGCTGCGCGAACTGCGGGTGTGGCTGCCCGAGGAAGGCGAGCTGGTCGAGGGCGTCGTCGACCTCGCGTTCGAGGAGGACGGCGGGCTGGTCGTGGTCGACTGGAAGACCGACGCGATCGCTGCCGACCAGGCGATCGACCAGGCCGCCCACCACGCGCCACAGTTGCGGTTGTATGCGCGGGCGCTGGCGCTGGCCACTGGCCTGCGCGTGCGCGAGCGGCTCGTCTACTTCACCACGGTGGCGCGCGCGATCCCGGTCTGAACCGGGACGTCCGGGCCGGGACATCGCCTGTGATAGCGTCGCCGGCGACGATGGAACCACGCCCGTTCTCCTGGTCGGTGTCGCGCCACGACACCTTCGACTCGTGCCGGCGCAAGTACTACTACTCGTACTACGGATCGCTCGAGGACCCCGAGATCGCGCGCCTGAAGAAGCTGTCGGCGCTGCCGCTGTGGACCGGGTCGGTGGTCCACGAGACGATCGAGGCGTTCCTCAAGGAACGCGACGCGTTGCCCTCGGAAGCCGAGCAGAAGGCGATCGCCGAGGCCGCCGTGCACGAGCGGATGAAGGGCGACTGGCGCGACAGCGAGCAGGCCTCGCTGCGCTTTCGGCTGTTCGAGCACGAGTACGAGCAGGAGGTCTCGGCCGACGACAAGAAGATCGCCGTCAGCACGGTGCGCCGCTGCCTGCGCGCGTTCTTCCGCTCGCAGACTCTGAAGGACGCGTTCGCCGCCGGCCGCGCGAACTGGCTCTCGCTCGAGGACCTGATCGGCTTCGAGCTGGAGGGCGTGCCGGTGTTCCTGCGCATGGACCTCGCCTACCGCGCCACCAACGGACAGGTCGTGATCGTCGACTGGAAGACGGGGCGCAGCGAGGGCCGCTTCAACGCGGTCCAGCTCGCCGGTTACGCGCTGTACGCCGCCGCGCAGAAGTGGGCGGACGCGCCGGAGCAGATCGAGACCGAGCTCGCCTACCTGGCCGTGCCGCGCTTCGTGCGGCGCCGGGTCGACGCCGACATGCTGGCCGCTGCCCGCGCGTTCGTCGTCAGGAGCGCCGGCAAGATGCGCGGCCTGCTCGTCGACGCCGAGCGGAACCTGGCCCGGATCGACGACTTCGCCCGCATCGACAACCCGCGGCGCTGCCGCCGCTGCAACTTCCGCAGGCTGTGCTTCCCTCGTTTCGACGGGCTCCAGGGCCGGGGGGACCCCGGCCCTGGTCCCATGGGGGCTCCGTCGGACGACTCCGGCCTCCTCCGCCCCCAAGCCCCCAGGGCGCTCGTCGCCGTGGAGTCTCGGGCGTGACCACACCGCTCGCCCTCGACGTGCAGGGACTGGCCCGCCGCTACGGCGGGCGCTGGGCGCTGTCCGGCGTCAGCTTCAGCCTCGAGGCCGGACAGGCGCTGGCGCTGGTCGGCCGCAACGGCTCGGGCAAGTCGACCCTGCTGCGGCTGCTGGCCGCCGCCCTGCGCGTGCACGCCGGCGAGGCCCGGGTGTGCGGCGCCGACCTGCGCCGCGACGCCGACACCGTGCGCCGGCGCACGGCCCTGCTCTCACACGCGGCCTACACCTGGGAGGCGCTGTCGGCGCGCGAGAATCTGGTCTTCACCAGCCGCCTGCTGGGCCAGGACCGGCCTCGGGAACGGGCCGCGCAGCGGCTCGAGCAGGTCGGCCTCGCGGCCCGCGGCGACGACCCGGTGAGCTCGTTCTCCGCCGGCATGCGCAAGCGCCTGGCGCTGGCGCGCACGCTGCTGCAGGAGGCACCGCTGGTGATGCTCGACGAGCCCTACGGGGCGCTCGACCCGCCCGGCTTCCGGCTGATCGACGGCATCATCCGCGCGGTCCGCGTCGAGGGCCGCAGCGTGGTGATGGCCACCCACCAGGTCGAGCGCGCGGCGGCACTGTGCGACCGCGGCCTGGTGCTGGAGCAGGGCCGGGTGGCATGGCAGGGCCCGGCGGCGGAGCTGCCGCTGAAGAGCGGCCTGCTGCGCGGCTCGGAGGAGGGCGCATGAACGTGTTCTTCGCGGCCTTGCACAAGGAGCTGCTGCTGCAGTGGCGGACCCGGGCCCGGGTGCTGTCGGTGGTGGTCTTCGGCGCCACCGCGCTGTTGCTGATGAGCTTCGCGATCGGGCCCGACGCCGGCTCGTTGCGCCAGTACGCCGGCGGCTTCCTGTGGCTGGCGCTGCTGCTGTCCTCGACGCTGACGCTGGAGGCGAGCCTGGAGGCGGAGACCGAGCAGCAGGCGCTCGAGGGCCTGCTGCTGCTGCCGGTCGCGCCGACCATCCTGTTCTACTCCAAGGCGCTCGCCAACACCGCGCAGCTCGCACTGCTCGGCACGGTGCTGGTGCCGGTGGCGATCGTGCTGTACGGGGCCGGGACGGCACGGCCGCTGGCGCTGTTCGGCCTGATCGTGCTGGGCGCCGGCGGGCTGGCGGCCCCCGGCACGCTCTACGCGACGATGACCGCCCGCGCCCGGGCCAAGCAGACGCTGCTGCCGTTGCTGCTGTTCCCGCTGGTCGTGCCGGTGCTGATCGCCGCCACCAAGGCCAGCTCGCTGCTGATCCTCGGCGATCCGATGCGCCAGTTGAGCGCGTGGTTGACCCTGCTTGTCGCGTTTTGCGGCATATACTGGACCTTGTGCGGGTTGATGTTCGGAGTGATCGTGGAGGACTGAGCCTGCCCAGGCTGGCGAGCCCCGGTTTGGGGTTCCTGCTGGTGGCGGTCGGCGTGGTGCTGCTGCTGTCGGGCTCCTGGTACGGGCTGTTCGTCTCGCCCCAGGAACGCTACATGGGCGACGTGCAGCGGATCATGTACGTGCACGTGCCCACCGCCTGGAACGCGTTGCTGCTGTTCACCTTCGCCATGGGCTGTGCGCTGATGAGCCTGTGGCGCGGCGGCTGGGGCTGGGACGCCCACCACGAGGCGCTGCTTGAGGGCGCCGCGGTGCTGTCCGCGCTGCTGTGCGTGCAGGGTGCCATCTGGGCCAGGCCGACCTGGGGCGTGTGGTGGGACTGGGACCCGCGGCTGACCACCACCGCGGTGATGTTCCTGGCCCTGCTCGGCATCCTGGCCCTGCGCAGTGCGGTCGACGACCCCGAGAAGCGGGCGACGTGGTCGGCGGTGGCGACCATCATCGCCTTCGTCGACGTGCCGATCGTCTACTTCTCCGTGCGCTGGTGGAACTCGCTGCACCAGATGCAGAGTTCGCCCGAGACCGTCTCCGCGCCCTTCATCGTGCCGCTGCGGCTGAACGCCTTCGGCGTGCTGGCGCTGATGGGTGGCCTGGCGCTGCTGCGGGCCCGGGTCGCCGCCCGGCGCACGGCCCGTGAGCTGGGCCCCGCGCTCGAGCCGCTGCCCGCCGGCGCGCTGGTGGAGGCGCGATGAGCGCGCTGCTGCTGCTGCAAGTCGAAGCGGCGAGCCCGGACGGCGTCGTCCAGGGCGGCTGGGACTACGTCGTGGCCGCGTACGCGATCTCCGCGGCGGTCTTCTTCTTCTACGCCGTCACCGTGGTCGTACGGCTGCGGCGCGCCAAGGACGTCCAGTGACCGATACCGTTCGCCTGCCCGCTCCGCCGGTCCGCCGCAACAACAACAAGCGCTGGCTCGCCGTGCTCGCCCTGGTCGTCGCCGTGGCCGGTTTCGGCCTGCTGACCGCCGGCGGCATCGGCGAGAACCTCGTGTACTACTGGGGCCCGTCGGACGTGCGCAACGCGGGGGACCAGGCGGTCGGCGCGACGATCCGGCTCGGCGGCCAGGTGGCCAAGGGCTCGATCCGCCAGAGCGCGGAGGGCTCGCTGCTCGAGTTCTCGGTCACGGACGGCAAGGCCGTGGTGCCGGTGCGCTCGACGGGCGTGCCGCC
Organism: Vicinamibacteria bacterium; assembly: GCA_023701125.1. GTDB lineage: Bacteria > Acidobacteriota > Vicinamibacteria > Fen-336 > Fen-336 > WYBL01. The sequence continues at coordinate 50,711 of JAMPXO010000010.1, forward strand.
GCAGATGTTCCGCGAGGACATTGGCGTCGTCGTCGAGGGCACGATGACGAAGGACGGCGTGTTCGAGTGCAAGCGGTTGATGGTCTCGCACGGCAACGAGTATCGGGCGCCGGTCGACTCCGAGACCCCCGACATGGAGAAACTGATCAAGTCGACCGAGGGCCTCAAGAGCTCCGGCGACTGACGCGCTCGCCAACCCGATACCGATGACGCCCGCCCTCGGACGTGCCCTGATCCTGCTCTCCGTCGCCGCCGCCATCGCCGGCGCGTTCACCGCCTTCGCCGCAGGCAAGACCGGCAGCCGCGCCACGACGCTGATCGCCCGTCGCCTCGCCTACCTGTTCGCGTTCGGCATGATCGCCGCCAACCTGCTGATGGTGTGGGCACTGGTCACCGGCGACTTCTCGATCAGCTACGTGGCCCAGGTCGGCGCCCGCGACCTGCCGCTGTGGGTCAAGGTGTCGAGCCTGTGGTCGTCGCTCGAGGGCTCGATCCTGTTCTGGGGCCTGATCATCGGCGTCTACGTGGCGCTCGCGGCCCGCTCGCTGGGCGACCGCCACCCCGAGTACGAGCCGTGGGCGCTGGCCGTATGGCTGGCCTGCGGCGCGTTCTTCGCCTTCCTGATCGCCGGCCCGGCCCAGCCGTTCCACACGGTGTTCCCGGTGCCGCCCGACGGTCCGGGCCCCAACCCGCTGCTGCAGAACCACATCCTGATGGTGGCCCACCCGCCGTTCCTGTACCTGGGCTACGTGGGGATGACGATCCCGTTCGGCCTTGCCTGTGCCGCGCTGTTCGCGGGCCGGCTCGACCACGAGTTCCTGGCACCGCTGCGGACGTGGCTGCTGGTGGCGTGGACGTTCCTCGCCGTCGCCATCGTGCTCGGCGGCTGGTGGGCGTACGAGGTGCTGGGCTGGGGCGGCTACTGGTCGTGGGACCCGGTCGAGAACGCCTCTTTCCTGCCATGGCTGACGGCGACCGCGGCGTTGCACTCGGTGATCGTGCTGGAGCGGCGCCAGGTGCTGAAGGCGTGGACGCTGGTGCTGGTGCTGTGCAGCTTCCTGCTCACCATCCTCGGCACCTTCATGACCCGCTCCGGCGTGTTCAACTCGGTCCACTCGTTCACCCAGAGCGACATCGGCCCCACCATCCTGACCTTCTTCGCCGCGGCGTTGCTGTTCTCGGTCGGGTTGCTGGCGCTGCGCGTCGACACCTTGCGGTCCGAGGGCCGCTTCGAGGCCGCGGCCAGCCGCGAGGCGTTCTTCCTCGGCAACAACCTGCTGCTGGTGCTGTTCACCTTCACCGTGCTGGTCGGCACCGTGTTCCCGCTGATCGTCGAGGCCGTGCGCGGAGTGCAGATGAGCGTCGGCCGCCCCTACTTCGACCGCATGTCGGTGCCGATCGGGGTGGCGCTGCTGTTCCTGATGGGGGTCGGCCCCGCGCTGCCGTGGGGTGCCGCCAGCGCGGCCCAGGTCCGCAGCGCGCTGCTGCCCCCGCTGACCGGCGGCTTCGTGTTCGCGCTGCTCGGGGCGCTGGCGGGCGTGCGCAATCCGTGGACGCTGGTGACGCTGCTGGCCGGCGGCTACGCCGCGCAGGTCACGCTGGCCGAGATGCTGCGGCCCGTGCTGCAGCGCCGCTCGCGTGGCGAGGCGCTGGGCGCCGCGCTGCGCGGGGCGTGGTTCGGCACCGGCGCGCGCCGCTTCGGCGCCTACGTGGCCCACGCCGGCACGGTGCTGATCTTCGTCGCGATCGCGGTCAGCAGCACGATGGGGCGCCAGACCGAGGTCACCCTGCGCACGGGCGACATGGTCGAGATCGGCCGCTACGGCCTGCGCCTGCTGGCGATCGACCAGGTCAGCGAGCCGCATCGCGAGGCGACCGTCGCCCGCATCGAGGTGCTGATCGACGGTGCGGTGGTCGGCCGGCTGGAGCCGCGGATGAACTTCTACCCGACCCAGCGCGAGCCGATCGGCACGCCGGCAGTGCGCACCAGCGTCCGCGAGGACCTGTACCTGTCGGTGATGAACTTCGACACCGCCGGCGGCAGCGTGGGCCTGCTGGCGATGGTCAACCCGATGGTGGTGTGGATCTGGGTCGCCAGCTTCGTGATGGGGCTGGGCGCGTTGTTCGCGCTGTTCGGGACCCGGCGGCGGGCGGGAGAAAGCGCGTGAACCGCAAGGTGCTGGTGGGCGGGCTGCTGCTGGTGCTGCCCGTGATCGGCCTGTTCGTGCTCAGCCTGAGCCGCACGCCGGGCAAGATCGCCTCGCCGCTGATCGATCGCCCCGCGCCGCAGTTCTCGCTGGTGCCGGTCGGCGGCGGCCTGCCGGTGGCGCTCGAGGCGCTGCGCGGCAAGCCGGTGGTGATCAACTTCTGGGCCACCTGGTGCACGCCGTGCATCGCGGAGCACGGCACGCTGATGTCGGCGGCGCGCGCGTTCGCGGGCAAGGTCCACTTCCTGGGCGTGATGTACGAAGACGAGGAGGCCAAGATCCAGACCTTCATGACCCAGCGCGGCGCAGCCTACCCGACGCTCGTCGATCCCGGCGGCAAGACCGCGATCGCGTACGGCGTGTACGGCGTGCCGGAGACGTTCTTCGTCGACGCCCAGGGCACGGTGGTCGGCAAGTTCGAAGGCGCCCTGACGCCGGAGATGATCGACACCCTGCTGCGCAAGGCGGGAGCCGGCGCGCGGTGAGGCGCCGCACGACGTGGGTTGCGCTGGCGACGCTCGCGCTGGCGACGTCGCTCGGTGCCCAGGACACGGCCGGGCCCGACGTCGTGCTGCCCGACCCGATCGTCGTGGTCGGCGCGCCGAAAGGGCCGCCTGTCACCGGCGACGCGCTCGAGGCGCTGACCACGGTCGTCGCCTCCAAGCTGCGCTGCCCCGTCTGTCAGGGGCTGTCCGTGCAGGACTCGCCCACGGGCGGCGCCCGCAACATGCGCGACCAGATCAAGGAAATGCTGGCCCGCGGTTTCGACGAAGAGCAGGTGTTCGTCTACTTCGAGACCTCCTACGGCGAGTTCGTGCGGCTGGAACCGCCGATGCGCGGCATCAACTGGCTGGTGTGGCTGGCGCCGCTGCTCGGTCTGGCCCTCGGCGGTGCCGGGGCCGCGTTCGCGTGGCGCCAATTGGTCGCGCGTGGCGCCGCCCCCGTCGAACCCGTGACCGCGCTGCCGGACCGCGACCGGCTGCCGGACGATCCGGCGCTGGCCGCCGCGGTGCTGAAGGTGAGGGAGCGGGTCTGGGGCTGGCCGGGCGGGCTCAGCCCGGAGCGGCGGGCCCCGGCTGGCGGTGGGCGGGGCGAGGCGTGAACGGCCACACGACGGACTGGGGCCCGGGTCTCGTCGCCCTCTTCGCGGGGCTGGTGATCGGCTTCTTCCTGCTGCGGCGCAGTTTGCGGCAGTCGGGAGCCGCGGCGGCTCCGGTCGCCGGGCCGGCGCCGCGGCGGGAGGCGGCGGCGCGCTACGAGGCGCTGGTCGCGCAGTTGCGCGACCTCGAGGACAACGCCAGCCAGCTCGAACCCGAGCGCCTGGCGCGCGAGCGTTACGCGCTGGAGTTGTCCGCGGCGGGCGCGCTGCTCGAGATGGAGGCGGGTGCCTCGCGGTCGGCAGCGACGGCGACAGCGCAGGCGGAGACGGTCACGGCCGACGCGGCCGCGCCGGCCACCGTCGGCAGCCCGGCCCTGCGCGGTTTCTTGTGGGGCGCCGGTGGCGTGGCGGCGCTGGCCCTGCTCGGTGTGATGGTGTCGCGACAGGCGACCGAGCGGCGCGAAGGTGGCTCGCTGACGGGCAGCATCCCGGGCGAAGAGGAACAGGCTGCGGTGCCCGACGACGTCGCCCGGCTGCAGGCGGCGGTGGCTGCCCGCCCCGACGACCTCGACGCCCGGCTCGAGCTTTCGCTGGCCCACCTCCAGCGCCGCGAGTTGATGGCGGTGTTCGAGCAGACCCAGTACGTGCTCGAGCGGCGACCGAAGGACCCGCGCGCGCTGTCCTACCAGGCGCTGGTGCGGCTGGCGATGGGCCAGGCGCCCGAGGCGGAGGCCATGCTGCAGACGGCGATCGCCGCCGACCCTGACTCGCTCGACGCGCGCCTGCACCTGGGTCTCGTCTACCTGCAGCAGGGCCGCATGACGGAGGCCGAGGCGTCGCTGGCCGAGGCGATCCGGCGCCATCCCGAAGAACGCGAACAGATCGAGGGGCTGCTGCAGCAGATGCGGGAGCAGGCGGCGCAGCAAGCGGCGGCGCCCGCGGCCGGCGCGGGCGCGAGCCCGGACCCACACGCCGGCGTGGCTCCGGTCGCACCTGCCGCCACCGCCACCGCCACCGCGGCGACGGTCGGTGCGGATGGAGTCGGGGTCTCGATCCGGCTCGGGGCCGGGCTGCAGGGCCGCGGCGTGCTGTTCGTGGTCGTGCGCGAGGCGGGACAGCAGGCGGGACCGCCGATCGCGGCCCGCCGCGTGGCGAGTCCGGTGTTCCCGCTGCAGGTCGTCCTCGGCGCGAGCGACTCGATGATGGGTCAGCCGCTGCCGGAGAAGCTGTCGCTCGAGGCGCGGCTCGACAGCGACGGCGACGTCACCACCCGCGATCCCGGCGACCTGGTCGCGCGCCGCGACGGCGTGGCCCGGGGCAGCGCCGACACCGTCCTGGAGTTGAAGAAACCGTGAGCACCGACCTGCATGCGGCGGGCGAGCCCAGCCGGGAATCGCTGGCTGGGCTGACCGTGCTCGGCTTCCTGTCGGCCCTGTGGTCGGTCGTGCTGTGGGGCGAGTTGTGGCTGGCTCGTGTCACCGGCAGCGCGACCTGCGCGTTCGGCGACTCGGGTTGCGGCGCGCTGTGGGACTCGCGCTTCGCGCGCGCGCTGCACGATTTCTCCGGCGTGCCCGTGGCCGGCTGGGGCCTGGCCTGGGGCCTGGCCGCGGCGGCGCTGCCGCTGCTGCTGCTGGCTCGGCGCTTCGAACCCGGCCGGGCGACGGCGCTGCGCACGGCCGTGCGCCTGGTGGCCGCCGCCGGGGCCGCGTCGGTGGTGCTGCTGGCGCTGGTCAGCGCAGGGCTGGGCACGCTCTGCACGGGCTGTGCAGTGGTCTACGTCCTGGTCGGGGGCTATGCGGGGATCGCCCTCGCCGGCTGGCCCGGCGCGGGCTGGGCGGGTCTGCCGCAGGCCACGGCGTGGGCCGCCGGGGCTTCCGCGCTGGCCCTGCTGGTGCTGCTGCCCGTCGGCCGCAGCACGCCGCGATCGCTGGCCGCGGAGGGCCGGGCTGGAATCGGCACCGCAGCGGCGCCCGCACCCGGCGGCGGCGACATCGTGGCGCGGATGCTGGCGGTGCTGAACCCGCAGCAGGCGCAGACGCTCGCCGATTCGCTGGGGCTGTTGCGGGCGGCCGCGGCGCGGCCGATGCCCGCGCCGCGCGCGCTGTTGGGCTCGGCCCAGGCACCGCTGCGGATCGTCGCCTGGAGCGACGTGCGCTGTCCGCACTGCGCGGAACTGCACGAGACGCTGCGGCTGCTGCTGGAAACCTATCCGCAGCAGCTCGCCGTCGACAGCCGGTTCTTCCCGCTCGACGGCGAGTGCAACCCGGCGGTCGACCGCCGCGGCGATCCGACCCGCTGCCTGGCGGCGCGGGCCGCGGCCTGCTTCGAGGGCCGGCCCGATGCGCTGGCTTTTGCCGGCGAGATGTTCGCCGAGGCGGAGACCTTGGACGTCGCCCGGGTGCGGGCGCTCGCCACCGCGCGACTGGGCGCGCAGGCGAGCTGTCTCGATTCCGCCGACGCCCTGGCCCGGGTGCGCACGGACGTCGACGCCGCGATGGCCTTCGGGATCGAGGGCACGCCGCTGGTCGTGCTGAACGGGCGCACCGGCACCAGTTTCCCGCCGTTCCTGGAGGCGATGGTGCTGGCGAGCGGCAACCCCGACCACCCGTCCTTCGCCGCGCTACCCCCCGCCAACCCGAGCGCCCACCTGCATTGAGTTTGGCCAGCAGGCCCGGTGGGGGTGCGGGGGCGGAGGAGCGTCCGGTCGCGACGTAGACCCCGCGGGACCGGCGACGGGTTCACCCCGGCGGCGGAACCCGGTAGTCGGGTTACGCCGGGAAGAAGAGGCGCGACTCGAGGCCGCCCGTGGGCAGCGGCGCGAAGCGCACGAAGCCTCCCAGCTCGCGCACCAGGCGGCACGCGTCCCCGTAGGTGCCGGGCGAGGTGCCGGCCACGATCTGCTGCTGTTCTTCCGCGGGAACGACCGGACCGTGGGCGGCCGCGAACATCAGGAACTCGCGCCGCACCTCGGAGCCGTCGCGGCCGCGCAGCAGCACCGGCTTGCGCTCGGCGCGGGCGACGAACGTGGTTCCTGCGGAGCGGTCGCCGGCGGCCTGCAGCAGCAGGCCGATCGCGCGCGCGGCGTTCTGGGCCGGGCAGCGCGGCAGGCCCAGGCCGGGCGCCACGCGGTTGTCGACCAGCACGCCCTTCGACTGCAGGGCGGCCTGCACGCCGGCGATGCCGTCGCGCACGATCGCCTCGAAGCCCGCGGGCGCGGCCGCCGGCGCGGCCGCCGCAGCGGCGCGCGGCGCAGCAGCGCCAGCCCGCGACTGGGTGCCGATGCCGGAGCGGGTGATCGCCGAGGTCTGGCCCGGGGCGACGCCGCCAAGCTTCTGGATCAGGCCCCGCAGGCGGTGCGCTTCCTGGTGGATGGCCATGATCGCGGCTTGCCGTTTCTCGCGGGCGTCTTCCTTGTAGACCTGCAGCAACTCGGAGTGGGAGAGGATCGTGCCGAGGCCCTGGTTCATGTCGCGGACCACGTCCGACAGCGTTTCCGCAAGGTCGACGTTCGACTTGATCGCCCGCTGCAGCAACTCCTCGGAGACCAGGCCGGTCTCGGGCGAGGCCTGCAGGGTCGACACCTGCGAGGTCGAGGCCTGCTGGACGAGCGTGATCTTGGGTGGCGTCTGGACCTGGGGAGCCGCGGACGCGGCGGCCTGGTCGTCGCCACCGGGCACCGAGACGCTGCTGCCCGCGGGCGGGATGCCCGCGGCGGCGGCTCCGCGCGCCAGCACCGCGAAGGCCTCCTCGACCAGCGCCGGGACCGAGGCCGGGTCGAGGCCCTTCTCCTTCAGGTTGTACTTGACCGCGATCGCGCCGAGCATCTCCTTCACGATCGCCGTGAAGGTCTCCATCACGCCCTGGCCCGTGGCCGCGACCGCACCGACGGCGACGCGCCCCCACGGGTTGAGGGCCTTGGTCATCTCGGCTTCGCTCTGCAGGTCGGGCAGGTCGCGCTTGTTGTACTGGAGCACGAGCGGCACCTTCTCGGGAACCAGCCGGTTCGCGAGCAGGTTGACCTTCATGTTCTCGAACGCGGTCTGGTTGTCCTTCGCCATCGACTTGCGCGAGTCGGCGACGAACACCACCGCGTCGGCCCCCGCCAGCACCACGCGACGGGTCGCGTTGTACTGGACCTGGCCGGGAACCGTGTAGAGCTGGACCTTGAAGTCGTAGCCGGACACGGTGCCGAGGCTGAACGGGAGCAGGTCGAAGAAAAGCGTGCGGTCCTGGCCCGTGTTGAGCGAGATCAGGCTGTTGGCCGCGGCCGGGTCGGTCAGCCGATGGATCTGCTCCAGGTTGGTGGTCTTGCCGGACTGGGCCGGCCCGTAATAGACCACCTTGGCCTTGATGGTCCGTTCGCTGAAATTGAACTGGACCATGGCGTTCTAGAAAGGAAAAGGGCTCCTGTTGAAGGGCGACAGGCCGGCACTATACCACGGCCGCGCGGGGCCGAAAGCGCCAACACCGGGGTCCGGTTTGACGCCCGGGCGGCCGGGAGGGTAGCATCCGTGGTTCTGGGCGTCAGGGCCCCGAAACGGAGGACGTGAAGATCATGGCTCAACAGTGCGAAATCTGCGGGAAGGGGCCGCAGTTCGGCAACCGGGTCAGCCACGCCCACAACGTCACGCACCGCAAGTTCAATCCGAACCTGCAGGAGGTGCGGACGGTGATCAAGGGCGTGCAGAAGCGCGTGAAGCTGTGCACCCGCTGCCTGCGTTCCGGCAAGGTGGCGAAGCCGGTGCCGCGGTCGCGGGCCCAGGCCAGCGCCTAGCCAGCTCCCTCGCCCGCGAGGGCGGGAGCGCAAGAGATCCGGAGGAGGGCCGCCGCGCGTGACGCGAGGCGGCCCTCGGCCTTTTCCGGGAGGCGCTAGAACGCCGCGATCAGGTCGATCTCGACCTGGACGTTGCGAGGCAGCCCGGCGGCCTGGATCGTCGTGCGGGCCGGCGGCTCGCCCTTGAAGTGGCGCGCATAGACCTCGTTCATGCGCGGGAAGTCCTTCATGTCCGCCAGGTAGACCGTGGTCTTGACCACGTTGTCGGGGCTGACCCGGGCTTCCTTCAGCACCGCGAGCAGGTTCAGGATCGCGCGCTCGGTCTGGGCCTCGATGTCGCCCTCCACGACCTCACCGGTCTCGGGGTCGATCGGAGTCTGGCCGGAGAGGAACAGCAGGCCGCCGGCGGCGACCGCCTGCGAGTACGGTCCGATCGGCTTGGGCGCCTGGTTGGAGTTGTAGATCTTCTTCGGCACGGAGCTCCCTTTCTGGTGGTGGCGCGAGGATAACAAGCCGCCCGCCGTTCGTCAGCGGCTGACGCCCTGGCGCTCCACGTCGAGCACGCCGGCGACGCCGCGGATCGACTTGACCACCTTCTCGAGGTGCTTGAGGTCCTGCACCCGCAGCGTCAGCTCGACGGCGGCGGTGCGATCGTCGAACGTGCGCGCCTCGGCGTTGCGGATGTCGGTGCCGAGGCCCGCCAGCACGGAGGTGATCGCCGCCAGCAGGCCGGGCCGATCCTCGACACCGACCGCGATCCGCACCTCGTAGGCGCTCTCGCCGTGGCGGTCCCACTCGACCGCGATCCGGCGCTCGGGGTCGTACATCAGGCTGGTGACGTTGGGGCAGCTCTGGGCGTGGACCGCGACGCCCTTGCCGCGGGTGATGTAGCCGACGATCGGCTCGCCCATGATCGGGTTGCAGCAGCGGGCGCGGTAGACGAGCAGGTCGTCGCTGCCGGTGACCTTGATCCGCTCTTCGCCGACCCGCAGCAGGCGCTTGACCGCGTCGGTCAGCGGTCGCGCCTTCTCGGGCGGCGGCGCGTCCTTCAGCTTCTCGGGCGGCAGCAGCTTGGCGAGCAGGGCTCGAACCTCGACCTTGCCGTAGCCGATGGCGCTGATCAGGTCGTCGGCCCTGGGCCCGGCGCCGAGCTCCGCGGAGAGCCCGTCGAGGCGGCCCGGCGTCGCCTGCAGCTTCTTGAGCGACAGGTCGTAACGCTTGAGCTCCTTGTCGAGGTGCTTGCGGCCGATGTCGAGCGCGCGCTGCCGCTCGTGCACGTTCAGCCAGTGACGGATCTTGGTGCGGGCACGGCTGGTGACCGCCAGCGTCAGCCAGTCGCGGCTCGGGTGGTGGCCCGGCGAGGTCAGGATCTCGATGATGTCGCCGTTGCGCAGCCGCGTCCGCAGCGGCACGATCTTGCCGTTGACCCGGGCGCCGACGCACTGGTGGCCGACCTCGGTGTGGATCACGTAGGCGAAGTCGACCGGGGTCGCGCCGCGCGGCAGCGTCTTGACCTCGCCACGGGGCGTGAAGCAGTAGACCTCCTCCGGGTAGAGGTCCAGCTTGAGCGAGGTCAGGAACTCGTGCGGGTCCTGCACCTCCTGCTGCCACTCGAGCAACTGGCGCAGCCAGGCGAAGGCCTGGTCGTCGTGCTCGACGCCGCTCTTGCCCTCCTTGTACTTCCAGTGTGCCGCGATGCCCTCTTCCGCGACGCGGTGCATGTCGTGGGTGCGGATCTGGACCTCGAACGGGTGGCCCTCGTCGCCGACCAGCGAGGTGTGGATCGAGCGGTAGCCGTTCGGGCGCGGCACGGCGATGAAGTCCTTGATCCGGCCGGGCACCGGCCGCCAGGCATTGTGGAGCACGCCCAGCACGGCGTAGCAGTCGGGCACCGAGTCGACCAGGATGCGCAGCGCGACGAAGTCGTAGACCTGCTCGAGGTCGATGCGCTGGCGGCGCAGCTTCTGGTGGATCGACCACAGGCGCTTGATGCGGCCCTCGACCTCGGCGGCGATGCCGGCCGCGCCGAGCTTCTCCTCGACGGCCGCTCGCACTCGCGAGATGAAGGCGGTCGCTCGCTGCCGGCGCTCGGCGACGCGGGCGGTCAGGTCCTTCCAGCTCTCCGGGTCGAGGTGCTGGAAAGCCAGTTCCTCGAGCTCGTTCTTCAGCCGGCTCATGCCCAGCCGGCCGGCGATCGGCGCGTAGATGTCGAGCGTCTCGCGGGCGATCTTCTGGCGCCGCTCCTCGGCCAGGAAGTGCAGCGTGCGCATGTTGTGGAGGCGGTCGGCGAGCTTGACGAGGATGACGCGGATGTCGTCGACCATCGCCAGCAGCATCTTGCGGTACGTTTCCGCCTGGCGCTGCTCGGAGGTGGCGAACGGGATCTTGCTGATCTTGGTCACGCCCTCGACGATGTGCAGGACGTCGGGGCCGAAGTAGTCCTTCAGCCGCTCCGGCGTGGTCAGCGTGTCCTCGAGCACGTCGTGGAGCAGGCCGACCGCGACGCAGGTCGGGTCCATCTGCATCTCGGCCAGGATGCCGGCGACCTCGAGCGGGTGGATGAGATAGGGCTCGCCCGAGGCCCGCGTCTGCCCCTTGTGCTCGACAGCGGAGAAGATGTAGGCCTTGCGCAGCAGCTCGAGGTCGGCAGTCGGGTGGTGCCGACGGACGGTCTCGTGGATGTCCTCGAAGCGAATCATGCCGAACTTTCAGTCTACGCCGACGCCTCGCGAGCGCGTGCGCGGGCTTCGTTGACGGGGTGGTGGCCGGGTGCCTATACTTCGATGCTTCAAGGGTTTCGCTGCCGTTTTTCCCCCCTACTCGATCCGGGAGTCGTCGCTCATGAGGTCTTCCGCCAAGGCGCTCGTCGTCTGCTGTCTCGCTGCCACTGCCCTCGCCGGCTGCGGTCCGCTCCAGGCCAAGCTGGCCTTCAAGGACGGCAACAAGTTCTACAAGGAAGAGAACTTCAAGCTGGCGGTGGAAGAGTACGAGAAGGTGGTCAAGCTCGAGCCCAACCTGCCCGAGGGCCATTTCTACCTGGCCAGCTCGCACCAGGCGTTGTTCCGCCCCGGCAAGGAGACCGCGGAGAACGCGGACCACCTCAAGATCGCGGTCGAGGAGTACCGCAAGACGCTCGACCTGCTGCCGTCGCCGCAGACCGAGAGCCAGAAGATGCTGCGCCGGAACACGCTGGGTGCGCTGACCGCGATCTTCTCGGACGACCCGCACAAGGACTACGACGTGGCGCGCGGATACGCCGAGCAGTTGCTGTCCGAGGCGCCGACGGACCCGAAGAACCTGTTCGCGATGGCGAACCTCTACGAGAAGTTCGAGAAGATCGCCGAGGCCGAGCAGACGTACAAGACGGCGTCGGAGAGCAACCCGCAGGACGTCAAGGCCTGCGGGGCGCTGGCCGCCTTCTACAACAAGCCGCTGTGGGAGGGGAAGTCGAAGTTCGACGACGCCATCGCGGAGCTGAACCGCTGCGCGTCGCTGGCGCCCGACGATCCGACCGGCTACTACAAGGTCTCGACGTTCTTCTGGGACAAGGCGTTCCGTGACCCCGCGCTGTCGGACCAGCAGAAGGACAACTACGCGGACCAGGGCCTGGCCGCCGTCGACAAGGCGCTGTCGCTGAAGCCGGACTACGTCGATGCCCTCGTCTACAAGGGCCTGCTGTACCGCGTCAAGGCGCTGGTGACGACCAACCCGCGCGAGCGGCAGCGCTTCGTCGAGGAGGCGCAGATGCTCCAGAAGCGGGCGCTCGACCTCAAGAAGCAGCAGCAGGAGGCCGCCGAGGCCGCCGCGGCCGCCGCGCCGGCCCCCGCCCAGTAGCCATTCATAGCCCGGCGCTCGCCGGGATCGATCCGCCGTCAGCGGCCAGGCCTTCGGGTCTGGCCGCTTGCAGTTTCGGCCGCGGCCCCGGGGCAACCGCCGTGGCCCGGGCGCAGGCCGCCTGGCCGGACTTCCGTGACGGCCTGGACGTGTGGCCCACCACCGGCCGGCCAAGACACGAAGAGCCGGGAGCCGTCTGCTCGACGGGTCCCGGCTCGGGGCGGAAGATCGGTGCGGAGACTACTGGGCGCTGGCCGGGGCGGGCGCCGTGCCCTCGGAGGCCGCGACCTGGCTCTCGGAGATGATGCCGATGCGCTCCACGCCGGCGCCGCGGGCGATGTCCATCGCCTCGACGACCTTCATGTAGAGCACCTTGCCCGAGGCCTTGACGAACATCGTCTTGTCCGAGCGGGTCTGGAAGATGTCCTTCAGCCGCTCGTCGAGCTCGTCGAGCGAGCCGACGGGGCTCTTGTTGACCGTGATCGCCCCGGAGTCCTCGATCGCGAGGACGACGGTGTTGGTCTGCTGCGGCTTGTCCGCCTGTGGCCGGTCGGCCTGCGGCAGCGCGATGTCGAGCCCGCGCTGGGCGGTCGGCGTGACGACCATGAAGATGATCAGCAGCACCAGCAGCACGTCGATCAGCGGCGTGATGTTGATGTCGGACATCGAGCCCGACGACATGGGCTTGGTGGCCTCGTGGGAGTGGACGATCCAGCGCCGCTTCTTGGGCGCCTGACCCGGCTTCTGGGGGGCCTTGGGCTGTGCCATCTTCCTAGCCCTCCACCGAACGCTCGGCGATCAGCGCCACTTCTTCGACGCCGGCCTCGCGGCACAAGTCCATCACCCGCATCACCTCGGAGTACTCGAGGTTCTCGTCCGCCTTCAGGTAGACGACCTTCTCGGTCAGGTCCTCGAGCAGTTCCTTGAGCTTGGGCGTCAGCTCGGCCTGGCTCTCGAGCCGCACGTTCTTGAGGAAGATCTCCTTCTTGAGCGTGAGCCCGACCGTGATGTTGTCCTTCTCGTCCTTCTTCTCCTTGGTGTTGCCCGCCTTCGGGAGCGTCACGTCGACGCCCTTCGAGATCATGGGCGTGATCACCATGAAGATGATCAGGAGCACGATCATGATGTCGGCCATGGGCGTGACGTTGATGTCCGACATCGAGCCGCCCTTGCTGCCGCCGACTGCCATCGACATGTGCGGATCTCCTCCGGGGGATATCGCGGGTGCGCCCACTGCGGCGGGCGCACCCTCCCCCTGGTCAGCCCCAGTCGGGCCTTACGCGCCCTTCTTCATCAGGAAGTCGAGCAGCTCGGACGCCGTGTTGTCCATCTCGACCGTGAAACCTTCGACGCGGCCGTTGAAGTAGTTGTAGGCCCACACCGCCGGCACGGCCACGAACAGGCCGTACGCGGTCGTGATCAGCGCCTCGGCGATACCCGCCGAGATCGCCGCGATACCGCCCGAGCCGGTCAGCGCCATGCCCGAGAAGGCGTTGATGATGCCGAACGTGGTGCCGAACAGGCCCACGAACGGCGCGGTCGAGCCGATCGTCGCCAGCACGCCCAGGCCCCGCTTGAGGTCGGACATGTTGACCGCGGTCGCACGCTGAATGGCGCGCTTGGCGGAGTCGACGGCACCCTCGCGGTCCTTGTCGGCTTCACCGGACTCGAGCTGGTACTGCCACTCCTGCAGGCCGGGCACCAGCACCTTGGCCACGTGCGAGTAGGAGACGGTCTTGCCATGGGAGGCGTCGATCGCTTCCTTGATCTTGCCCTGCTTCAGGAAGCGGGAGATCTCGGGAACGTACTTGCGCGACTGATCGGCGGCGTTCTTGAAGGTCCACCACCGCTCGATCATGATCTGGATGGAATACAGGGACATGATCGTGAGGCAGATGACGACGCCCCACGCCACCGCCCCCATGTGCTTGAACATCGAAACGAGATCGAAACCCATGGGTCCTCCTGGCCTGCGTCGGGACTCTCGAAGATCGCTTCCCGGTGGCCTAGTACTTCTTCAGGAAAGCTTGAAATTGACCGTCACGGTCATGATGACCGGAACCGGCACGCCATTGAGCAGGGTGGGCGTGTACACCCACTGATTGACGGCTTCGATCGCGGCCTGGTCGAGGAGAGGGATGCCTCGCAGGACCTTCACGCCACTGACCTTGCCCTGGGGGCTGATCGTGCACTCCAGGATCACGACCCCCTGCACCCGCGCCTGCTTGGCGATGTCGGGATACACGGGGTTGACGTTCTTGAGCTTCTTCGGCTCCTTGATCTGACCGCCGACGCGCACCGCTTGGGGCGGGGGCGGCGCCTCGGGCAGGCCGCCGACCACGCCGCCGACCACGCCGCCGGGCACGCCACCCTCGACGCCGCCGGCCACGCCGCCTTCGACGCCCAGATCGAGGCCCTCTTCAGGCTTGACCTCGTCCGGGACCTCGATCGGGGCCGCGAACTTCGGCTCCTCGGTCATCGGCTTGGGCTGGGGCCTGGGCTGCTGCGCCGCCTTCGGAGCCGGCGGCGGGGGCGGGGGGGGCGGCGGCGGCGGGGCCGCCGGCTCGACGAAGAACGCGCGCACCACCGAGGTCGGCTCTGGCAGCTCCTCGGACGTCAGGATCGGCACCAGCACCACCGCACCGATGAAGATGGTGTGGAGTGTGACCGAGATCGGCAGCGTCGCCGACTGCCTGGTCTTGTGGGGCTTCGTGGATGAATCCACGAGATCCTCGAAGAGACGCCGCTCGACCATGGAACGTCCTCGCTTTCCCCAACAACCGTGGGAAGAAACGGATTCTAGGTTCCCGCTTTCGGGGGTGTCAAGGAACCTGGCCCGTTCCGTCCTCGTCCTATCTTACTTGCGCGCCCGTCACAGCGGTTTCGACACCGCGGCGGGCGCGCCGGTTCCCCGCTAGCGACCGAGACTCACGAAGAACGGGGCCAGCACCAGCGACACCACGCTCATCAGCTTGATCAGGATGTTCAGCGACGGCCCCGAGGTGTCCTTGAAGGGGTCACCCACGGTGTCACCGACCACGGCCGCCTTGTGCGGGCTGCTGCCCTTGCCGCCATGGGCCCCACCCTCGATGTACTTCTTGGCGTTGTCCCACGCGCCGCCGGCGTTGGCCATGAACAGCGCCATCAGCACCCCGGTGAGCGTCGCGCCGGCGAGCAGGCCGCCGAGCGCAGCCGTGCTCCAGCTGCCGACGATGACCGGGACCACGACCGCCGTCACGCCGGGCACGATCATCTCGCGCAGCGCGCCCTGGGTGGAGATCTCGACGCAGCGCGCGCTGTCGGGCTTGGCCGTGCCCTCCATCAGGCCCGGGATCTCGCGGAACTGGCGGCGCACCTCGTCGACCATGCGCTGCGCGGCCTTGCCCACGGCGGTCATCGTCATCGCCGAGATCAGCATCGGCAGCACGCCGCCGAGGAACAGCCCGACCAGCACGATCGGCTGCGAGACGTCGATCGCCTTGAGGCCGACCGCGGTGGTGTAGGCCGAGAACAGCGCCAGCGCGGTGAGCGCCGCGGAGCCGATCGCGAAGCCCTTGCCGATCGCCGCGGTGGTGTTGCCGACGGCGTCGAGGCCGTCGGTGATCTTGCGGACCTCGGGGCCGAGGTGGCTCATCTCGGAGATGCCCCCGGCGTTGTCGGCGATCGGGCCGTAGGCGTCGACCGACATCGTGACGCCGACGGTGGCCAGCATGCCGACGGCGGCGACGCCGATGCCGTACAGGCCGGAGACCTCGAAGGACGTGTAGATGGCGGCAGCGATGATCACCATCGGCAGTGCGACCGACTCCATGCCGACGGCCAGGCCCGCGATGATGTTGGTCGCAGCACCGGTCTCGCTCGCCTTGGCGATGCGCTTCACCGGGCCCCACGCGGTGTAGTACTCGGTGACGAGCCCGACCAGGATGCCCGCGACGGAGCCGATCACCACCGCCCAGAACGGCCCCATCGGGCCGTAGGCCGCGCCGGGGGCGAACACCGGCAGCGCCTGGGTGATGAAGTAGGCGGCCACGTAGAAGAGGCCGGCCGCGACGAAGGTGGTGTTGCGCAGGGCCGACTCGACGGCGCCCTTCTCGAAGACGCGCATCGACAGGATGCCGAGGATCGACGTCACCAGCCCGGCCATGATGAACAGCACCGGCAGCGCCATCGCCTCCAGCCGGCGCCCTTCGAACAACGGGCTGGCGGCGGCGATGGCGATGGTGGCGATCACCGATCCCACGTAGCTCTCGAAGATGTCGGCACCCATGCCGGCGACGTCGCCGACGTTGTCGCCGACGTTGTCCGCGATGGTGGCGGGGTTGCGCGGATCGTCTTCCGGGATGCCGGCCTCGACCTTGCCGACGAGGTCGGCACCCACGTCGGCGGCCTTGGTGTAGATGCCACCACCGACGCGGGCAAACAGCGCGATCGAGCTGGCGCCCATCGCGAAGCCGGAGATCACCTCGGAGAAGGCGAGCACCGCCGGGCTGGTGCCGAGCTCGCGGCCGAGGAGCAGGAACACCAGGCCGATGCCGAGCAGCCCCAGCGCGGCCACCGACAGGCCCATCACGGCGCCGCCGTGGAAGGCGACGCGCAGGGCCGGGCCCTGGCCCTCGGAACGCGCCGCTTCGCTGGTGCGCACGTTGGCGCGGGTGGCGGCCTCCATCCCGAACAGGCCGGCGGCCAGCGAGCAGAGCGCGCCCATCACGAATGCGATCGCCGTGTTGGGCCCGACCGCCCAGGCCAGGGCGGCGGCGACGATCACGACGAACGGCGCCAGCACGCGGTACTCGGCGCGCAGGAAGGCCATGGCGCCGGCGTGGATCTGCTCGGCGAGTTCCACCATGGCGGCGGTCCCGGCCGGTCGGGCGACGACGCCGCGGTAGAGGGCGTAGGCGGCGCCGAGGCCGAGCAGGCCGAGGAGCCACGAGTAGCTCGAGAGTAGGACGAGGTTCAAGGCGCAGCTCCTTGGGCGGGCACCGGTCGTGCGGGCCCGGAGGTCACGGGGTACGGCTCGCGCCGGAACCGTCGCGCGAGCACGAGGCGGGCAAGGGTAAGGGGCGTGCGGTTGGCCGTCAACCCGACGGGTTCCGGGTCGACCTAGAAGATGCGGAAGCCGACCGGCGCGTTGGCGACGGTGGCGACCGGGCGGCCGTTCTTGATCGCGGGCTTGAACACCCACTGCTTGACGGTCTCGATCGCGGCGGCGTCGAGCAGCGGGATCGACTGCAGCACGCGGGCCCGGATCACGCGGCCGTTCTGATCGATCAGGATCTCGAGCACGACCGTGCCTTCGACCTTCTTGACGAACGCCTCCTGCGGGTACTGGGGGCGGGTGATCTTGATCGCCCGCGGCGGCGAGTCGTAGTCGAGCACCGGTCCGTCGCCGGTGCCGCCGACGAC
>JAMPXO010000122.1 GCA_023701125.1 Vicinamibacteria bacterium
ATGTCCCGCGCCGTGTCCGACCTCGATCGCGCCCGGGCCGAGATCAGCGCCGCTTCGAGCGGAGGCGCGCCGTTCCTGTTGGCGTTCGCGCTGACGCTGGGGGCGACCGGCGTGGCCGCGTTCTGGCTGGACGTGAAGGTCGCCGCGCTGATCACGCTGTTCCAGGGCAACGTCGCGCTGCCGCTCGCGTTCCTGCTCGAGCGCCGCATGAGCGGCGTCCGCATGTCCGCCGACAACCCGCTCAAGCCGCTGTCGATCCAGCTCGCGATGTCGCAGATCCTGGCGCTGCCGGTGGTGCTGCTCGTGTACCAGTTCGCACCGGCCGCGGTGCCGGCCGCGATGGCGGCGATCGGGGCGGCGCACTTCCTGCCCTACGTGTGGCTGCAGCGCACGCGCCTCTACCTGGGGCTGGCGATCGTCGTCTCGGTGGTGCCGTTCACGCTGGCCGTCGTGCTGCGAGGGGCGGCCGCGCCGTGGACGCTGCTGTTCCTGTCGGCGGCATACCTGGTGACCGCGGTGTTGATCCGCCGCCGCGCGGGCGCCCTGGTCCGCCAGGACCTGGCCCTCGCCGCCTGAGGGGAGGCCCCGCGCCTTCGCTCGTCAGCGCGACCGGCCGGGACTCCAGAGTCGCAGGGGCACCACGGCCGCGGCGTGAGCGAAATCGTGGTCGGCCGAGAGCAACACGAGCGAGTGCCGGATGCAGAGCTGGGCGATCAGGGCGTCGATCGTCCCGAGCTGGACGCCTCGGCGCCGGCACGTGTTCCGGAGTTCCGCCGCAGCCGCGTGGTCTTCGCGCTCGGGAGCGATCAACGGAAGTGCTGCGAAGTGACGGTTCACCGCCTGGCGATCCCGAGGGCCGTGGAAGCCCTGGAGCAACTCCTGTAACACGAGCCCCGTCGTGACGATGCCCTCGTCTCCCTCGACGGCCTGGTGGAGGCGCTGCACGGCGGGCTCGGACGAAGGGGGATCGCGGCGGAGCGCCAGCGACCAGACGCTGGTGTCGACGAACAACGTCAAGAGCGTGACCGTTCGCGCTTGTAGTCGTACGACTCGTCCCACTGCAGCTTGCCGAACAGCTCCCGCAGGCGCTTCTGCTCGCGGCGCGCCACGAACTCGCGCAGCGCCAGCGTGACGGCTGCCGTCTTGGTCTTCTCGCCACTGACGGCCAGCGCCTTCTCGAGCAGCTCCGGGTCGATCGCGAGGTTGGTAGCCATGTGCAGATTCTCGCACAACGGCTCGCACAGAGCGTGGCTCTGGGCTGGGTGCGTGAGTGCTTCCTTCTCCATGGGTCGAATGGTCTGCCGCACGGCTGCCGCTGCGGGACCGCTTCAACGAGCGCCTGGGGCGTATGCTCCGCGGCATCCGAAACATGGCCGAGCATGCCTGGCGTCGATCCGGGGCCGGGGCCTGGACCCGGCTCTTTCCGCCGACGTATGCCTTGCGGTCGCGAGTGTCGGCGGCGTCGCTGTCCGAGGCCGAGTTCGCGTGAACCCCGATCTCGGGAGCGCGAGCTTCAAGGCGGACCCGTACCCGTTCTACGCCCGCCTGCGCCGCGAGTCCCCGGCTCATCGCATGCGGGTGGCGTTCTGGCTCGACGCGTGGCTCGTCACGCGCTACGACGACGTCGCGGCGCTGTTGAAGGACACCGAGCACTTCTCGAACGACGTCCGCAGCAAGCTCTGGTTCGTGCCGCGGCGGCTGCGCCTCGACGACCACCTGCTGGCCGCCGACCCGCCGGACCACATGCGGCTGCGGACGCTGGTCAGCAAGGCGTTCACGCCGCGGGCGGTGGAGCTGCTGGAGGGCCGCACGCAGCGCGCGTGCGACGCGTTGCTTGACGCCGCCGCGGTCCGCGGCCGGCTCGACGTCGTCAACGAGTTCGCGCTCAGGCTGCCGCTGACGATCATCGCGGAGCTGCTCGCCATCCCGGAAGGCGACCGCCTGCCGTTCTACGGTTGGACGAAGCGGGTCGCGGCCGGCGCGTCGGGGGCCCCGATCCACTTCCTGCGCGCGGTGCCCGCGCTGTGGCAGGGCGTTGGCTACCTGCGGAGGCTGGTGGCGCGCCGGCGGCGCGAGCCCGGCGACGACCTGGTCAGTGCGCTGATCCGCGCGGAGGAGGCCGGCGACCGGCTGAGCGAGCGCGAGGTGCTCGGCATGATCGCGCTGCTGCTGCTGGCCGGGTTCGAGACGACGATGAGCCTGATCTCGCTCAGCACTCTGGCGCTCGTCCAGCACCCCGAGCAGCGCCGGCGCTTCCAGGCGGAGCCCGAGCTGACGGCGTGCGCGCTGGAGGAACTGCTGCGCTACACGAGCGCGCTCGACGTCGGCTTCCTGCGCCGGGCGCGCGAGGACGTGACGATCGCGGGCGTCACGATCCCGCGCGGCGCGACCGCGCTGCCGATGGTCGGCTCCGCCAACCGGGACGAGGCCCATTTCGAGTCGCCAGACACGCTCGACCTCGGCCGCACCCCGAACCGCCACCTCGCGTTCGGGATCGGACCGCACGTCTGCCTCGGCGCGCCGCTGGCCCGGATGGAGGGCCGCATCGCCCTCACCACGCTGTTCCGCCGCTTCCCGAACCTGCGCCTGGCCGACACCCCGGCCCGCTGGCGCCGCAGCCTGTTCTTCCGCAGCCTGGCCCGCCTGGACGTGCTGCTCTAGGCTCGGGCGGTTGGCTGGCCGGCTTCCTGGAGGACCTGGGACGTTCGGGTGATCACGTCGCGGAAGGCCTCCGAGATCGCGCGGGCATCGACCACCTCGACGCGGAAGGCCAGGGTCGACTCCTCGAAGGCCTCGCGCAGGAGGCGCAGTCGGTCGGGGTCGAGCGGAGTCTCGCCGAAGAGGGCCAGGTCGAGGTCGGAGTAGCTCTTCGCGTTGCCAGCGACGCGCGAGCCGAAAGCGCGAACCTCGCAGTCCGGCACGTGAGCCGCCAGGAGCCGCCGGACGAGATCGAGGTCGGCGGGGCGAACGTCAATCATTCCGCGCCTCGATCGCCTCCAGGAGCTTCTGCGCATCGGCTGCGAACGAGCGTGCCGTCTGGTAGACGCGCTCGGCGACCGGGGGATCGTACGTGTGCGAGGTCAGGTTGCGCGCCTCGTGGTAACGGAGCCACTGCTCGACGTCCGTGATCAGCCGGCTCTCCGCGGCGAGACGGAACAGCTCGCGCCGACTCACGCCGTCCGCAACGCCGGGGCTCAGGTTGTGCTCGAGCCAGCGCCGCGTGAACTTCCAGCACAGCTCGTAGGTGAACTCGAAATGCTGGATGACGCCGGCCTGGATCAGGCCGCGGGCGACGTCGTCCAGGGTCGCCATGAAGCGATCGTCCTCGCTCTTCGCCAGCGCTGCGTGCAGCGCAGAGACGGCACTGCGAAAGCTGTCGAGTTCGAGGGGCATCGCGGCTTCTCGTTTCCGGTTCGGCTGAAGTGGCGACTCGATGGTACCGCGCCGCACGCGACTGCCGCCCCGACATCTTTTGAAATCGTGTCTCACCCCTCCAGCAGGGCGAAGAGCAGGACGGCGGCGGCCGTGCCGTCGAGGGTGGGCTCGTTGGTCGAGTAGTCGGCCATGTCGTCGTGGTAGACCGCTTCGCCCTGGAAGCGCACGTAGGGGTCCGGGCGGGAGAGGCGGACGCCCTTGAGGCTCTCGAAGACGCGGCGGTAGACCGGGCCGTCGACGAGGCCGCCGATCACCTGGCGCTTCGTCAGATTGGTCGTGCTGAGGTGGACGTCCGTGGGGAACGGGCCGCTCGCCGGGATGCCGGTGAAGAGGGACACGCCCCACGGGTTCCGGCCGAGCAGCCAGTCGACCTGGGCCGCCGCGACGTCGCGGGCTTCGCTGCCGCCGGTCATGCGGTCGAGGAGCAGGGCCTGGGTCGCCAGCGCGACCGTGAGGTTGGCCGAGCACCAGACGAACGGGGCGCCGGCGCCGTACGGGTTGCGGGCCGCGCGCGGCGCCGTCGCGGCGAGGCCCTCGCGGTAGAACGCCTGGAGCGCGGCGCGCAGCTCGGGCGCGGCCGACTCGTGCAGCGCGAAGTGGCCGTAGTCGAAGAACGGGTAGTGCTGGTAGTGGCCGACCTGGTCGTGCGCGAACCAGCCGGACGCCGCGAACATCCGCGCGTAGCGCTCCGCGTCCGCGCGGTAGGACTGCTCGCCCGTGACGCGCAGCAGCTCGGCCGCGCCCCACTCCATGTCGTCGGCCCAGCTCTCCTCGGCGTAGCGGTAGGGCGCGCCGTACGAGTTGCCCTGCTGGACGCCCTCGCGCGCGCGGCCCATCGCGTACACCTCGCGCGCCGCGCTCAGGCATCGCTCCGCGAACGGGCGGTCGCGCTCCTGGAAGGCCTCGAAGCCGAGCGCCATCGCCGCGGCGTAGCGGCCCGCGAGGTTGGCGAGGCCGTCGGCGACGCTCTTGTGCTCGCGCAGGCCCTGGGGCGCGCCGTCGGCGAAGTAGACGACGCGGTAGCGGCCCGCGCCCCAGCCGTAGTCGGCCTGGTCCTCGTGCGGGAGGCGCCAGCCGATGTGATCGCGGTCGTCCGCGATCTGGTGGTACAGCTCGTCCGGCGCGGGGTGGAGCTTCAGCATCCACTCGAGGCCCCAGCGCGCCTCGTCGAGCACGTCGGGCGTGCCGTTGGCGCCGGGCTGGCCCCACGCGTCGTGGGCGTCGCCGAACGCCTGCGGCGCGAAGCGGTGGGCGAGCAGCAGGTGCGCCGTCGACGTGGACGACGTGAGCAGGTACTTGAGCTGGTCGCCGGCGTCGTGCCAGCCGCCGCGGGCGTCGAGGTACGAGCCCGCGGGGCGCGGGCCGTAGGCGGTGCGGCCGTCGTGGGCGTGGCAGACCTCGCCGACGAAGGGGTTGAAGCCGCAGCGCTGCTGGCGCACGAACGCGAGCAGCGCGTCGGCGACGCCCGCGTACGGCCGCGGCTTCACCTCGAACGCGGCGCGGGTGGCGTTCGCGCCCTTGCCGATGACGATCTCGTAGCGCCCGGGTGCGCGAACCGCGCTGACGTCGAGCGCGTAGTGGTGCGCGATCTCGCCCCACGTCGCGGCGATCGGCGTCGGCGTGATCCGCGCGACACGCTTGCCGGCGGCGTCCCGCACCTCGACGCGGCCGCGAATCGGCGCGTCGGAGAGCACGACCAGCCGCTTCGCCGCCTCGGGCGCATACCCGAGCAGGTTCCCCCGCACGACGAGCGACGGTGGTTCGGCTGCGCCAGCGGCGAACGCCCCCACCGCCACCAGAGCCAGCCCCAGGTGCCGCATGTCTCCCTCCGGGTACTGGATTCTGCGCCCGCATGCGCCGGACTCGTCCTGGACGCCGGACGTACTGCGTACTACACTGAAACGCGTGATCAGGTCCTTCAGGGACGCCGACACCGAGGCGCTCTTCGCCGACGAGCTGGTTCCCCGCTTTCGCGCCATCGAGCGGGTCGCCCGGCGGAAGCTGCTGTACCTCCACAGGGCTCGCGTGCTTCGGGACCTGACGATGCCCCCGGGGAATCACCTCGAGGCCCTGAAAGGCGATCGCCGGGGGCAGCACAGCATCAGGATCAACGACCAGTGGCGCATCTGTTTCCACTGGCGAGAAGACGGGGTTCACGACGTCGAGATCGTCGACTACCACTAGAAGGGACGGCATGCGCAGGAAGTTGCTGGAACCGATTCCGCCGGGAGAAATTCTCCAGGAGGACTTCATGCGACCGCTCGGCTTGAGCGCTGCGGCCCTGGCTCGGGCGATTCACGTTCCTCCGAACCGGATCAGCCAGATCCTCTCGGGCAAGCGCGCTCTCTCGGCAGACACGGCTCTGCGCCTCGGCAAGTACTTCGGGGTGTCGCCAGAGATCTGGCTCGAACTGCAGGCCGACTACGACCTGCGAGTCGCCCGGCAGACCACCTGGAAGCAGGTCGAACCGCACATCCGATCCCGGGTTGCCTGAGAGGCGAGTAGGCATCAGGGGCGCAGACGCTAGCGAGGCGGAGGAGCGAGCCCTTCCGTCGCCAGATCGCGGACGCCAGGGTCGGGGTGCGCGGTCGCGCGCCCGAGCGCCGCCTCGGCGGCGGGCCCGATGCGCGCCAGCGCCGTGAAGCCGCTGCGGGCGATGGCCTTCAGTTGCGACGTGCCGGCGGCCGCACACTCGACATAGAAGGCGACCGGGCGATCGAACTCGCCAAGCTCGACCAACGAGCCCGCCGCACAGTTTCGGACGCTCGTCCGTTCCATCGTGCGTTCCAGGACGGCAATCAGGTCGGGGATCGCCTCGTGGGCCCGGGCCTGACCGAGCGACACTGCCGCGTCACAGCGAGTCAGGGGGTCAGACGAGGTCAGGAGCAGATCGCGCGCGCGCGCGACGCGGGCCTCGTGAGCGCGGGCCCGCTGCGCGTCTGCGGCTTGTCGCAGCGCCTCGGCGCGAGCCTCTTCATTGACGGCTTGCGCGCGTCGCAGGCGCGCGTCTTCGGCCGCCTGCCGCTCGGCCCGCCCCCGCCCGCGCCACCAGGCAGCGCCACCCAGGACCAGCGCGATTCCCAGCGGCGGCGCGAGGGCCGCGACCGCGAGCGCCCGCCACGGGATCGACCCCCCCGACCATCGCGCCAGGCCTCGGACCAGGGCGACGAGGCCGACGACGATCGCGCCGATGGCCACAGGGATCTTTCGGCCGGGGGGCGCGAGCACGAAGGCCGCGGCAGTCACGCTCAACCCGAGAGACAGCCAGAAGGCGCCGCCGACGAGGCTGGCGGCACCGTCGGACAACCGCCGGGGGAGCTCTCGCCTCATCGCGAAATGGATGCTATCGAAAACCGCTCCTCGGATACGATCGCGCCCATGAGAGTACGCAAGCCGAGGCTGGCGGTTCTCGCGGTGGGTCTGGCCCTGGCCTGCAGCAGGGGCCCCCGCCTTCCCGGGGAGTTGACGTTCGCAGGAGTGTCGTTCGAGAAGGCCCGCGACTGGTCGCTCGGCGAGGTCTCGGGTGCGGTCTTCGTCCCCCCGGGCGAGAAGCTGGACACCGCGCCACGCCAGGTGGGGCTGCTGGCCAGCCGGAAGCTGGTGACGGGAATCGACCTGCACGACTGGGTGATGAAGCAGTACCGCGCGGCGGCGTTCGATCACTGGCACGAGGAGGAGACTGCCGACGAAGCCTGCAAGGTGGGCGGGCCCACGGGGCCGACGATCCGCCCCTTCGTGGCGCTGCACGTGTGCCGCGGCGGAGCCGGTGTGGCCGCGTGTGCCGAGGTCGACGACGGCCTCACGGACGCCGTCGTGGCCCGCTGTGCAGGCGGCACACCAGGCTGCTGGGACGAGCTGTGCCGGCAGATGTGGGAAACCCATCGCGCCGGCCTGGAGACGCTCGTCCGGCAAGTGGCGACCTCCGAATGACGCACGGCCGCATCCTCGCGACCCTGGCGCTGGCCCTCGTGGCGGCGGGCTGCGGCGCAGGAGCGGAACGGCCGCCCGCCCCGGACCCCAACGCGGTCGTGTTCGTCATCGAACCCGTGGACGCGGCCAGGGCGGGTCGCCTCGGCTGGCGCGCGACCTACCGCACGCCCGAGGCGACGGCGCGATTCCGCATCGAGCTGATGCCCGAACGCCGGGGCGCCGCGTTGCCCGCCTTCACGCGCTGCTCGCTGGTGCGCGAGACACCCTCCGACGGATCCGCGCTGCTGCGCGACCTGGCCCGCGCCCTTGGCGGCCAGGTGCCGGCTCCCGGGCCCGGAGTGCAGGGCTTCGACCTGCCAGCCGTCCTGCTGGGTCGCGACCTGTCCCGAGGCGGTGGGGGCAACCAGATCGCGGGCTGGCTCGGGTCCGAGCCGAAGGGCTCCTGGGTCGCCACGAAGTTGTTCATGGGCGAGGGCGAGGTCTTCCTGCACCTGGATCCCATTGGCGGCTACGGGGCGTTCTCCATCAAGGATCCCGACTATGGCCCTGCCCTTCTGCGCGAACTGGGCCGCGTGTTCCAGGGAGAGCCGAGCGAGGGGTTCGTCGAACTCGACGCGGCGCCCGAGGCCGCGGTCGAAGCGATCGCTGAGCCCGACCCCACGCCGGACCCGGACGCGAAGCGGGTGGCGGGCCTGGTCGAGCAGGCCGCACCCGGCGTCCCGCAGCCGCAGCGTCGCAAGGCCCTGGAGACGTTGGCTGCCCTCGGGACGCGGGCGCGCGCGGCCGTGCCGACCTTCGTCGAAGCCCTGGCCGACGACGACGGGATCATCCGCGGCGAAGCCCTGCGCGGCCTGCCCAGGCTGCGGCCCGATCCGCAGCTTGGGATCACGGTCGTGACGCCTCTGCTGCAGGACCCCTCGGCGGTGAACCAGGCCTGGGCCGCCGGAGCCCTCGCGGAATTCGGCGACGTGTCGACAGCCGTCACCCACCTCACGGTCGGGCTCGCGGGCGAGGCGCGGACGTTCGCCGCGGCTGGCCTGATGCGGATCGGTCCCGAGGCCCGCAGCGCCGTGCCGATGCTGATCACCATGCTGACCGGGCGTCGGAGCCCGGGCGAAGGAGACGCGGCGTGTCGGGCACTCGCGGCCATTGGACGCGACGCCTCGCCGGCGCTGCCTGCCCTGCGCGAGGCCGCCACCGACGCCGACAAGCATGTGCGAGCCGTCGCGCTTTACGCGATCCGCGAGATCGAGGGGCGCTGAGCGGTGGGGCGGTACCTCATGACCTGGACCACCTGCGCCGCCACGGGACGCCCGTCTCTCCGAATGGCCTATGGATCGCGGCATCTGCCGCGCAGCATGGCCTGATCGTCGTGACGCTCGACGGAGACTTCGAGCGCATCCCGCAGGTGCTCACTCAGCGGCTCTGAGTCGCTCGCTCAGCCCAGGTAGCGGCGCCTCATTTCTTCCGTGATCGGGACCTGCTCGAGCAGGGCGTGGAACTGGGCTTCGGTCAGGATGCGGACGCCCTGGGCCTTCGCCTTCTCCAGCTTGGCGCCGGCCTTCGCGCCCGCGATCAGCACGGTCGTCTTCTTCGTCACCGACGAGGCGTAAAACCCGCCGCGGATCTCGACGCTCATCTGGATCCCGGTCTGGGTCAGGTTCTCGAACGAGCCCGTCGCTGCGAACACCTGGCCTGCGATGTCGTTCCCCATGTCCTTGACCTCCTCGGCCGCCGCCGCGGCACCTGCCGGGTCGGGCGCCGGCACCGGCGCGGGGGACGCCGCGAGCTGCGCCCGCTTGCGCTGCGCGGCCGGCGTCTGCAAGGCCTCGAGCCGGGCGACGATCCGCTTCGCGTCCGGGCCGCCGGCCCGCTCGATGGCCGGCTCCAGGTCGCGGGCGCGAGGTCGGGCGCCGCGCGCGAGCAGGAGATCGAGGCAGGCGACCGAGCCGGCGAGCGACGCGGCGACCACGGGGTGCGGCGAGCCGGAGGCGGCGAGGTCGGGGTCGGCGCCGGCGTCGAGCAGCGCCGTGAGCAGCACCACGTCGCTGCGCCCGGCGGCCCGCGCCAGCGGCGTCTCGCCCGCGGCCGCGGCGTTCGGGTCGGCGCCGGCGGCCAGCAGCTTGCGCACCAGCTCGCGCGCGCCGCTGCTGACCGCCAGGGCCAGCAGCGGCGTGCCGTTGGTGGTGGCCGCCCGCGCGAGCGACGGGTCGCGCTCGATCTCGGCGATCGCCGCGGCCTCGTGGCCCGCGCGCTCGGCCTCGCCGAGCGGCCGTGCCGCAGACCTGACGCGGGCCTGGTCCAGCTTCCGCGCCTGCTCTTCGCGCAGCCGGGCCCGGTACTCCGGGCTGCGCGGCCGCTCGCGAGCGACGAACGAGTCGAGCTGGGTGCGCTCCGCGTCGGACAGCCAGCCCGGGTCGGCGCCGCTGGCGAGCATCGCGTCGACCATGTCCCACTGTCCCTCCTTCGCCGCGAGCCGGAAGTGGGAGCGGTACTTCGCGACCGGTGCGCCGGCCTTCAGCAGGCGCTCGACGACGTCGAGCTTGCGGTTGGCGATCGGGAACGCGAGCAGCGGGAAGGCCGAGCCCTCGGGGTCGAGGCTGGCGCCGCGCGCGACCAGCAGCTCCACCACCTCGAGGTGGCCGCGGCTCGCGGCGGCCGCCAGCGGCGAGGCGAAGCCGATCGTGCGCTGCTCGATCGCAGCCCCGCCGTCGAGGAATGCGCGTACGGCGTCGAGGTCGCCGCGCACCGCGGCCTCGGTCAGGTTGACGGAGGGCAGCGGGCGCGCCGCTGCGTCCGCCGCCAGCGCGGACAGCGCCGCGATCAGTCGAGCCGGGTGTCCCACAGCGCGGCCCGGTTGGCGACCAGGTACTGGGTCTCGCGCGGCGTCAGCTCGTCCGTGGTGGAGAACTGGGTGACGGTGCCGACGATGCGCAGGAGGCCGTCGCGGACCTCGACGGCCGCGGCCGAAGACGCGTTCCACGGCGCGGGCACGCACGCGTGCAGGTCGACGAACGACGCCGCGTCGCCACGCCAGAGCGCGGCCTTCGTCGCCATGCTGCCGCTGCCGCTCGCGGTGTTCGCCTGGACCTGCACGTGGCCGACCTGGTGGCCGCGGGCGCAGCCGCTCGCGTAGCCGGACTCGTGGCCGCGTGGAGTGAGGTCGACGAACGACACAGCCGAGCCCCGCCACAGGGCCGGCGCGCTGCCCTTGTGCGTCCAGCGCACGCCCACCTGCTCTTCGTCCGCGACCCAAGACGCCTCGGAGAGCGAGCGCTCGTCGCCGAGCACGATCACCCGCGAGCCATCCGCGGGCCACAGCGCGGCGCGCTGGCCGCCGGTCTGGCCGACGGTGCCGACGACCCAGGATCCATCGGTGGCCGAGGCGCTGCTCTCGCCGCCGGCCTCGGCCGGAGGCAGCTCGACCATCGTCCCGTCGGGCTTCCAGAAAAGCGCGGTGTCGCCCGTGCGCTCGCCCTTCTTCGCCTTGCGCTCGCCGCATCCTGCGAACGCGCCGCCGCCCGCGCCCATCGCGATGGTGTGGTCCCAGCCTTGCGCCGGGTGCAGGTCGATCAGCTCCAGCGCGCCGTCCACGAGGCGCCAGCCGACCGCACCGCCGAAGCCGCCCGAGCTGCGGTTCCAGAAGCCGGGGATCGCGTCGCCGCTCGCCATCCGCACCGACAGCCGCTTCTGCGTCGGGTGGGTCAGGGCGGTCGGCTGCCCGCCGGGCCACCAGTGCGGCATGCTCGGCCCCCGGCTCTCGGCTTCGCCGACGGGGTGGCCGCCGCAGAGTCCGAACACGCGCGCGCGGCTCAGCCGCTTGGGCGACGGCAGGAGGGTGAGCTTCCAGCGCGCGGGATCGTCCACGGGTCCGGTCATCGTCTCCTCCGGGAATGCGGTGCCGCTAACTTACCGCAACCGGGGTGGCAGAGATCTACAGGTTCTCCCACAGCGCTCGAATCGGGACCGCGTAGAGGCCGTCTCCGAAACTGGCGCAGGTCTCGCCGTCGTAGAGGACCGCGCCGCCGGCAAACCGAGGGCCGGTGGCCTCTCGGAGCTTCCGCAGGCCTCGAAAGTCGGCCGCGTTGACCGTCGCCGAGGCCTTGACCTCGAGTCCTGCGACCGACGCGGCTCCGCGTTCGAGAACGATGTCCACCTCTGCGCCGTCGCGATCCCTGAAGTGGAAGAACGAGATCGACTCCGGGCGCCAACTGGCGAGGCGACGGACCTCCTGCAAGACGAATGTCTCGAGCAGGGGCCCGAAGGCGAGGCGATTGTCCCGCAGGCTCTGCTCGTCGATCCCGAGCATGGCGCAGGCGAGGCCGGTGTCGGCCATGTGCAGCTTGGGGGTCTTGACGAGGCGGCTGAGACGGTTCGTGTGCCACGGAGGGAGGCGCTCGAGCAGGAAGACCCGCTCGAGCAGCGTGACGTA
Organism: Vicinamibacteria bacterium; assembly: GCA_023701125.1. Taxonomy (GTDB): domain Bacteria; phylum Acidobacteriota; class Vicinamibacteria; order Fen-336; family Fen-336; genus WYBL01. Next base: position 11,798 of record JAMPXO010000122.1, read on the forward strand.
CTCCTGAATGGTGGGCCGGGTGAGCTGGAATGGCACGCTCAGGTCGGAGAGGTTGATCAGTTGCGCCGTGTGCCCTGCGGCCAATGCAAGGAGACGGGGGAGCGCCTCCAGTGAGCGAATGCGGCTGAAGGCCCGGACATCCCGCTGGACCAGAGTCTCGATGTAGTCGCGGTACCACGCCGCGCGTCGGTGAGAGCGCGGTCGGGTCAGCGCGGCCGGGTATCCGCCGCCGACGACCCGATTTACGAGGGCCTCGCCCAGGCGAGGAACGCTTCGGGTCGGGAAACCGCTGCCGAAGAGCTGATCGAGGAACCGGGAGACCTTGCAGTGCAGTTCACACTGGGCGAGCGGATGGAGCCGCAGGAGCCCCATGCGGCCAGCCAGCGACTCGGCCAGCCCGGGGAGCACCAGCACGTTGGCGGAGCCCGTGAGGACGAAGCGCCCGGGCACGCGTCGCCGATCCACCGCGGACTTGAGCGCCGGGAAGAGTGCTGGGACCCGTTGTACCTCGTCGAGGATGGCTCGCTCGGGCAGTTCGGCGACGAACCCCGCCGGGTCGAGACCGGCTGCCGCTCGTGCGGCGTCGTCGTCGAAGGTGAAGTAGCGGCTCGGCTGATTGATGCGGTGGGGCCGCTACAGCCGGGAGCGGAGGACGACTGCCGAGTGGGGCGCGACGTGGATCGTGCGGGCCGGGACCGGCGGTTCCTGGCCCGGCTCGGCGATGTCGTCCGGGCCCGGGCGGGCGGTGTCGATCACCCGCACCCAGTACGTGCCCGGTGCGGGCGGGGGCAGCTCGAAGCGCAGCTCGTCCTTCGAGGCGTTGACGGCGAGGTAGACGTCGTCGTCGGGCGTCGGCGCGTGCTCGCCCGCGAGGTGCATCGCCAGCGCTCGCGAATGGTGGGAAAAGTCCGGCGCGTTGGCCTTCACGCCGTGCCACGAGACGTCCGGCCGCGGCGAGCGGGTCGTGCCCTGGCCGGTGAAGAACTCGGTCCGGCGCAACACCGGGTGCGCCCTGCGGAAGGCGATCAGCAGCCGCGTGAAGCGGTGCAGGTCGGCGTTCTCGTCCTTCAGCCGCCAGTCGATCCACGACAGGTCGTTGTCGTGGCAGTAGGCGTTGTTGTTGCCGCGCTGGGTGCGGCCGAGCTCGTCGCCGGCCAGCAGCATCGGCGTGCCCTGGGACACGAACAGGAGGGTGAGCAGGTTGCGGACCTGCTGCCGGCGCAGGGCCAGCACCTGCGGGTCGTCCGTCGGGCCCTCGGCGCCGCAGTTCCAGGACAGGTTGTCGCCGGTGCCGTCGCGGTTCTGCTCGCCGTTCGGCTCGTTGCGCTTGTGCTCGAAGGAGACCAGGTCGTGCAGCGTGAAGCCGTCGTGGCAGGTGACGAAGTTGATCGAGTGGTACGGCTTGCGGCCCGAGGCCTGGTAGATGTCGCTGCTGCCCGCGAGCCGCGAGGCGAGCGCCGGCACCATGCCGAGGTCGCCGCGCACGAAGCGGCGCACGTCGTCGCGGAACGGGCCGTTCCACTCGCACCAGCGGCCCCAGGCGGGGAAGGTGCCGACCTGGTAGAGGCCGGCTGCGTCCCACGCCTCCGCGATCAGCGTCAGGTCGGCCAGCACGGGATCGTCGGCGATCGTTTCGATCAGCGGCGGGTCGGCCAGCACGTTGCCGTCGCGACCGCGCGAGAGCACCGCGGCGAGGTCGAAGCGGAAGCCGTCGACGCCCATGTTGCTGCCCCAGTAACGCAGCGCGTCGAGGACCAGCTCGCGCACGACCGGGTGGTTGCAGTTGAGGGTGTTGCCGCAGCCCGTGTAGTCGCGGTACTTGCCCGTCTTCGGGTCGAGCATGTAGTAGATCGAGTTGTCGATCCCGCGGAACGAGAACGTGCGGTCGCGCGGCAGGCCGCCGCCCTCGGCCGTGTGGTTGAAGACGACGTCGAGGATCACCTCGAGCCCGGCGCGGTGCAGCTCGCGCACCAGCAGCTTGAACTCCTCGACCTGGCGGCCGTGGCGGTCGTCGGCCGCGTACGCGGCGTGCGGCGCGAAGAAGCCGATCGGGTTGTAGCCCCAGAAATTGGTCAGCGTGTCGCGCAGCGCCGGTTCGATGTCCGGATTGACCGCGTCGTCCTTCTCGTACACGGGCAGCAGCTCGACCGTGGTGATGCCGAGTTCCTTCAGGTACGGGATGGTCTCGATCAGGCCGCGGTACGTGCCGGGGTGGGCGGCACCCGACGAGGGGTGGCGGGTGAAGCCGCGCACGTGCATCTCGTAGACGATCTTGTCCGGCGCCGGCACCCGCGGTGGCCGCACGAGCTGCCAGTCGAAGTCGCTCCACACGTGGACGCCGCGCTTCTGGCTGCGGCCGTCGACGGGCACGCTGTTGATGGCGCGCGCGTACGGGTCGAGCAGCACCTGCGACGGGTCGTAGCGGTGGCGGTGGTCGCGCGGCGCCGGCCGGCGATCGAAGCGCCAGCCGTACTCGAAGCCGTTCTCGAGCCCGGACAGGCAGACGTGCCAGACATCGCCCGTGCGGAAGTGCGGCGGCTCCAGCGGCAGCTCGAGGAACGGGTCGGGGTCGCCGATCGCGTAGAGCACGAGGGTCGCGGCGGTGGCGTGGCGGGAGACGATCGCGAAGTTGTGGCCGTGGCGCGAGGGGGTGAGGCCCAGCGGCAGCGGCTTGCCGGGGCGAACCGCGAAGTCGGGCTTCGTGTACAGGCTGAGCCGCACCCGCGGATCGCTCGCCAGTCGACTGGGCATCGGCCGGAGTGTAGCGCCCCCGCTGTGCCGATTCGGGCGCAGAATCGGGTCGGAGGCGTCGATGGACGACCGCTGCCCCGAGTGCGGGGAGCCGATGGAGCGGGCCGACGACTTCTGGTATTGCGACAACCCGCAGTGCCCGCGGCGGCGGCGCGCCAACGACGACCCCAACGCCAGGCCCGAGCGAAAACCGGAGCCGAAGGCCGGGAAGTAGCCGCTACTGCTTCGCGCGGCCCAGCACCTCGAGCGCCTTCTCGCCGAAGTACTTGACGACCAGGCGGCTCCAGGTGGAGCCCTTGCGCGCGTTGGCGAGGTACTCGTCGAGCGCCGCCTTGAGTGCGGGCGCGTTCTTGCGCAGCGCCCACGACGACGTGCCCGCAGCGCCGACGAAGACGCCGCCCTCCAGGCTCGGGTGGCGCCTGGCGACCAGCGTGAAGTCGACGATCGACATCACGGTCGCGTCCGCCTTGCCCGTCTCGACCGCGGCCACCAGCTCGTCGACGCCGGCAACCTCGAGCGCCGGCTTGACGCCGGCGTCGGCCGCCGCGATCGCCCACGAGCTGTTCTTGAGCACCACGACCTTCGCCGCCCGCAGCTCGTCGAGGCTCGCGATCGGCTTGCCCTTGCGCGAGACGGCGAGGTGGCGGGTGGGCAGCACCTCGGCGGTGAACTCCGCCGCGCGGCGCCGGGCCTCGGTTTCGACGATGGCGACGACGATGTCGCCGTCACCGCGGGTCACCGCCGGGATGCGCTCGTCCGCGGTCTTGACCGGGACGATCTCCACCTTGAGTCCGTTCAGCTTGGCGAACCCCTCGATCAGCTCGCGGTGGAAGCCGGGGTTGGGGCCCGCGGCGGTCGCGGTCGAGACCAGCTCCGGCTGATCGTCGGCCGTGCACACGACCTTGAGCACGCCGGCCTTCCTGATCGCGTCGAGGTCCTGGGCGGCGGCACTGGATGCGAGTCCGACGCAGGCAAGGGCGAAGACGAGCTGGCGCATGAACCCTCCGGTTTCGGGAGTCTACGCCGTCGGGGATCGAGCCCGCCGGGCCACCGGTAGCCAAGTGGGTGGCGGGGCGCTCGGCAACTGGGCGCCCACGGAGGCAGCTTTCGGCCCGAAGCGGTCCAGTCCAGTGGCGCGCTTCCTGCTTTCTTCATGTCGTGATGCAGCGTAGCCTTGGGCAGTTGGAAGGCGCGGTGTGACGACGAAGAAGCGAGTCGGGTCGGACCCGGGTGGCCCGCTGCCTGGGCTCGAGCAGTTGCCGGTCGCGGCGTTCCTGCTGCGCGCCGAGCCGACGGGCGCGCCCGTCCTGGAGTGGGCCAGCGCCCGCCTCCTCGAACTGCTCGGGCTGGGGTCGGATGCGACG
>JAMPXO010000123.1 GCA_023701125.1 Vicinamibacteria bacterium
CCGCAGTTCTACTTCCGGACGACGGACGTGACGGGCGTGGCGACGCTGCCGGAAGGCGTCGAGATGGTGATGCCCGGCGACAACACGCAGATGACGGTGGAGCTGATCATCCCGATCGCGATGGAGAAGGGTCTCCGCTTCGCGATCCGCGAGGGTGGCCGCACCGTCGGTGCCGGCACCGTCACCGAGATCATCAAGTAGTCACCGAAGAGACCTCGGAGCCGAGCCATGCGCGACAACATCACTCTCCAGTGCCCGGACTGCAAGCGCCGGAACTACCACACCACGAAGAACAAGAAGAAGACGACGGAGCGCCTCGAACTGGCCAAGTACTGCCCGTTCTGTCGCAAGCACACGGCGCACAAGGAGACCAAGTAGTCGATGGTTGACCCTCGGCCGGCACACGGGCCGAGGATCTCTACAGGCCAGTAGCTCAATGGTGGAGCACCGGTCTCCAAAACCGGGGGTTGGGGGTTCGAGTCCCTCCTGGCCTGCCAGCCTCGTCCGCGTCACGCGGCGAGTCGGGGGACGAGTTCAGGACGATGGCCGTCGCAGAGGCGAAGATGGTGGACAAGAGCGAGGAGCCGGGCTCCTCCAGTGCGGTGAGTAACGCCGTCTCTTACGTGCCCCGCAAGTTCGCGGAGCTGCGCGAGTTCCTCACCGAGGTGAAGTCGGAGCTGAAGAAGGTGACCTGGCCGTCGCAGGACGAGGTGCGCGGAACCACCCTCGTCGTGATCGCGACCACCTTCTTCTTCGGCTTCTACCTCTATGGGATGGACCTGGGTTTCTCCTGGGTTCTCTCGTACATCCTGAAGTAGAGCCAGGGAGGCTTCGTGGCCAAGCGCTGGTTCATCGTCCACACCTACTCGGGCTTCGAGAACAAGGTCCAGGACGGCCTCAAGCAGCGGGCGACCGCGTACGGGCTGCAGGACCAGGTGGGGCGGATCGAGATCCCGACCGAGAACGTCGTGGAGATGAAGGGCGGCAAGAAGGTCGAGACCGCCAATCGTGTCTACCCCGGCTACATCCTGGTCGAGCTGGAGACCGAGGACGGCCCCGATGGCCCGAAGATCCCCGACGGCACGTGGCACCTGGTGCGCAACACGCCCAAGGTGACCGGCTTCGTGGGCTCGGGCAGCCGCCCGGTGCCGTTGTCGGAAGACGAGGCCAACCAGATCTTCTCGCAGGTCAAGGAGTCGATCGAGAAGCCCAAGCCCAAGTACACCTTCGACCGTGGCGAGAGCGTGCGCATCATCGACGGGCCCTTCTCCAACTTCCAGGGCTCGGTCGAGGAGGTCAACCTCGACCGCAACACGCTGAAGGTGATGGTGACCATCTTCGGGCGCTCGACGCCCGTGGAGCTGGACTTCCTCCAGGTCGAGAAGCTTTAGGGAATCGAAGAGCTAGCAAATGAAGAAAGTCGTCGGTCAGATCAAGCTGCAGATCGAGGCGGGCAAGGCCACGCCGGCGCCCCCGGTCGGCCCCGCGCTGGGCCAGGCGGGCGTCAACATCATGGACTTCTGCAAGGCCTTCAACGCCCGCACGCAGAAGGACGCGGGGCTCGTGATCCCGGTCGTGATCACGGTCTACGCCGATCGTTCGTACACGTTCGTGACCAAGACGCCGCCGGTCGCCATCCTGATCAAGAAGGAGGCGCAGGTGGCCAAGGGCTCGGGCACGCCGAACAAGAACAAGGTCGGCAAGATCACCATGAAGCAGGCCGAGGCGATCGCCAAGCTCAAGCTGCCGGACCTCAACACCGAGGACCTGCAGTCCGCGCTGCGCACGGTGCTCGGCACCGCCCGCAGCATGGGCGTCGACGTCGTCTAGCCGCAAGCGCGGGCCGCGCGAGTTGCCCGCGTCAGACACCACCACCCCGGCGCAAGCTCGCGCCGCCGGTGGGACCCCGGGGTGCCCGCGCCAGCGAGCCTCGCGGGGGATGAGGAGAGTCGATGGGACGTCACGGTAAGAAGTACGTCAAGGCCGCCGCGTCGGCCGCCAGCAAGCCCGAGTACCCGCTGCCCGAGGCGCTGGAGCTGGTCGCGAAGAGCGCGTTCGCCAAGTTCGACGAGACGGTCGAGGTCGCGATGCGCCTCGGCGTCGACCCCAAGCACGCCGACCAGATGGTCCGCGGCACGGTCGTCCTGCCCCACGGGCTGGGCGGCAAGGCCAAGAAGGTCCTGGTCATCGCCATGGGCGACCGCGTCAAGGAAGCCCAGGACGCCGGCGCCGACTTCGTGGGCGGCGAGGAGATGGTGACCAAGATCCAGACCGAGAACTGGCTGGACTACGACGCCGTCGTCGCCACGCCCGACATGATGCGTTCGGTCGGCAAGCTGGGCAAGGTGCTCGGCCCGCGCGGCCTGATGCCGAACCCGAAGACCGGCACGGTGACCACGGACGTGGCCAAGGCCGTGCGCGAGATCAAGGCCGGCAAGGTCGAGTACCGCGTGGACAAGACGGGCATCGTGCACGCGCCGGTGGGCAAGGTGTCCTTCGGCGCCGCGAAGCTGCTCGACAACGCCAAGGCGCTGCTCGACAGCGTGATCAAGGCCAAGCCGGTCGCGGCCAAGGGGCGGTACGTCAAGTCGATCTCGTTCAGCTCCACGATGGGGCCGGGCGTGCGTGTCGACCTCGCCTCGGTCGAGGCCGCGCAGTAGAGAGGGCGAGATGAACCGCACCGAGAAGCAGACCCTGATCGACGCCCTCCACACGGAATTTGGCCACTCGCCGCACGCGATCGTGGTCGACTTCCGCGGCCTGAGCGTGCCCGCCGCGACGGAGTTCCGTCGCAAGGTGCGCGCCATCGGCTCGCACTACAAGGTGGTCAAGAACCGCCTCGCCAAGCGCGCGCTGACGGGCACCCCGCTCGAGCCGCTGACGCCGCGCTTCAGCGGCACCACCGGCATCGCGTTCACCACCGACGACCCGGTCGCGCTGGCTCGCACGCTGTGCGACTTCGCCAAGGACAACCCCGCACTGGTGGTCAAGGGCGGCGTGGTCTCGGGCAGCCAGCTGCTCGACGCCAACGGCGTCAAGGCGCTGTCGACGATGCCGAGCCTGCCGGAGATGCGCAGCCGTCTGCTGGGCGTCCTGCAGGCCCCCGCGTCCAAGCTGGTCCGGCTGCTGAGCACGCCGGCGACGCAGATGGCGCAGGTGCTGAAGGCGCACCAGGACAAGTTGGAAGGCAGCAACCAGTAGAAACCCCGGGCGCCCCCGGGGCGCCGTATATCGAGATTTTGCAGGAAGGAAGAAGAGGCAATGGCTGACATTCAGGCGATCGCGAACGATCTGAGCGGGCTCACCGTGATGCAGGTGGCCGAGCTCGTGAAGCTGCTCGAGGACAAGTGGGGCGTGTCCGCGGCGGCTGCGGCTCCGGTGATGATGGCGGCGGCGGGCGCGCCCGCCGGCGGCGCTGCCGCGGCGGCCGAGGAGAAGACGGAGTTCGCGGTCCACCTCACGGCCGCTGGCGACAAGAAGATCAACGTGATCAAGGTCGTCCGCGAGGTCACCAACCTGGGCCTGAAGGAGGCCAAGGACCTGGTCGACGGCGCGCCCAAGCTGGTGAAGGAGGGCGTTTCCAAGGACGAAGCCGCCCAGATCAAGAAGAAGTTCGAGGAGGTCGGCGCCCAGGTCGAAGTCAAGTAGTCCGCCCGCGGCGGACTGCTCGATGCCGGAGGCCGTTGACGAACCTCGTCTTCTCAAACTCCGGGGAGGAGTGTCCCTCCCCGGAGCCATTCGCCGTTTCCGGGCCCCGCACGACGGGCCCCTGGGGTAGCTAGACCGATGTACACGGCGCCGAAGAACATCTACCGCGAGCGGGTCGACTTCGCCAAGATCAGCACGTCGATCCCGATCCCCAACCTGATCGAGATCCAGAAGAACTCGTACGAGCGCTTCCTGCAGATGCGCGTGCTGCCCCAGGATCGGGAAGACGCGGGCCTGCAGTCGGTGTTCAAGAGCGTCTTCCCGATCACGGACCTGCGCGAGAACTGCTCGCTCGAGTTCGTCGACTACTCGATCGGCAACTGGGAGTGCAAGTGCGGTCGCCTGCTCGGGCTGGACAAGCTCGGCCGGGCCTGCGCTCACTGCGGGGCGACGATCATCACCGACCCGCGTGGTGACCGCGAGATCCACTGCGGCGCCTGCGGCCACCTCAACGACAACCAGCCGCGCACCTGCGACACCTGCGACGAGCCGGTCGGTCTCAAGCTCAAGTACGACATGGAGGAGTGCCAGGAGCGCGGCATGACGTACGCCGTCCCGCTCAAGGTCACGATCCGCCTGGTCGTCTGGGACAAGGACCCCGACACCGGGGCCAAGACCGTCCGCGACATCAAGGAGCAGGAGGTCTACTTCGGCGACATCCCGCTGATGACGGACAACGGCACGTTCATCATCAACGGCACCGAGCGCGTCATCGTCAGCCAGTTGCACCGCTCGCCGGGCGTGTTCTTCTCACAGCCGGAGAAGGGCCTGTTCGCGGCCCAGGTGATCCCGTACCGCGGCTCGTGGGTGGAGTTCGAGTACGACTCCAAGAACGTGCTGCACGTGCGCATCGACCGCAAGCGCAAGTTCCTGGCCACCGTGTTCCTGCGCGCGCTGGGCATGAAGAACGACGCGGAGATCCTGCGCTCGTTCTACAAGACCGACCGCATCCTGGTCCGCGAGGGCAAGCTGCAGTGGAAGGTCTCCGACCACCTGGTCGGCCACAAGTTCAGCAAGACCATCCACGGCCCCAAGGACGCCTCCGGCAAGCGCGAAGAAGTCGTGCACGCCGGCAAGAAGGTCACCACGGCCCTGATGACCCAGCTCAAGAAGCTGGACATCCAGGAGTTCGAGATCGGCGAGACCGACCTCGAGGCGGCCTTCACCGCGGCCGACATCGTCGACCTGCGCACGGGCGAGGTGATCCTCGCGGTCAACGAGCCGATCACCCAGAAGGAACTGGCGGCGATCCTCGACGGCAGCCGCCAGGTCGACTCGTTCGAGGTCTTCTTCCCCGACCGCGACGACATCGGCCACATGCTGTCGCTGACGCTGAAGAAGGACGCGATCCGCAGCCCCGAGGAGGCGCTGGTCGAGATCTACCGCCGCATGCGGCCGGGCGACCCGCCGACGCTGGAGTCCTCGCGCAACCTGTTCGAGGGCATGTTCGTCAACGCGCAGAAGTACGACTTCTCGCGCGTCGGCCGGCTCAAGCTCAACACCAAGCTCGGGCTGTCGACGTCGCTCAACGAGAAGATCCTGCAGCTCGACGACATCAAGGCGGTCGTCTCCTTCCTGCTCAAGCTGCGCCGCAACCAGCACGAGATCGACGACATCGACCACCTCGGCAACCGGCGCGTGCGCTCGGTCGGCGAGCTGCTCGAGAACCAGTTCCGGATCGGCCTCGTCCGCATGGAGCGCGCGATCAAGGAAAAGATGAGCGTCTACCAGGAAATGGCCACGGCCATGCCCCACGACCTCATCAACGCCAAGCCGGTGATGGCCAGCATCCGCGAGTTCTTCGGCTCCAGCCAGCTCTCGCAGTTCATGGACCAGACCAACCCGCTGTCGGAGATCACCCACAAGCGCCGGCTGTCGGCCCTCGGGCCGGGCGGCCTCTCCCGCGAGCGCGCCGGCTTCGAGGTGCGCGACGTGCACCCGACCCACTACGGCCGCATCTGCCCGATCGAGACGCCGGAAGGTCCGAACATCGGCCTGATCTCCTCGCTGTCGTGCTTCGCGCGGATCAACGAGTTCGGCTTCATCGAGAGCCCGTACCGCAAGGTCAAGGACGGCCACGTCCTCGACTACTACGAGGTGGTCGAGGCCGGTGACTCCGGCTACAAGGTCGGCGACATCGTGCTGCGCGACGAGATCTCCAAGGAGAACGACGCGCTGCGCGGCCGCAAGAAGAAGCCGGCCGAGGTCCAGCCGCACTGCTTCTACCTCTCGGCGTGGGAAGAGGACAAGCACTGCATCGCCCAGGCCAACCTGCGCCTCGGGCCCGCCGGCGAGCTGCTCGACGAGCGCATCTCGGCGCGGAAGATCGGCAACTTCGTGCTGGTGCCGAAGGAGGACATCGACTACGTCGACGTCTCCCCCAAGCAGCTGGTGTCGGTCGCCGCCTCGCTGGTCCCGTTCCTCGAGCACGACGACGCCAACCGCGCGCTGATGGGCTCCAACATGCAGCGCCAGGCCGTGCCGCTGCTGCGCTCCGAGGCGCCGGTCGTCGGCACCGGCATGGAGCACATCACGGTCAAGGACTCCGGTGCCTCGATCGTGTGCCGGCGGGCGGGCGTCGTCGACGCCGTCGACTCGCGGCGGATCATCATCCGCCCCGACGGCGGCGCCAAGGACATGGCCGCCCCCGACATCTACAACCTGGTCAAGTTCAAGTGCTCGAACCAGAACACGAGCATCAACCAGAAGCCGATCGTCAAGGTCGGGGCGCACGTCGCCAAGGGCCAGATCCTGGCCGACGGCCCGTGCACCGACATGGGCGAGCTGGCGCTCGGTCGCAACGTGCTGGTCGCCTTCATGCCCTGGCGCGGCTACAACTTCGAGGACGCCATCCTGGTGTCCGAGAAGCTGGTGCGCGAGGACTACTACACCTCGATCCACATCGAGGAGTTCGAGATCGAGGCCCGCGACACCAAGCTCGGCCCCGAGGAGATCACCCGCGACATCCCGAACGTCTCGGAGTCGCTGCTGGCCAACCTCGACGAGAGCGGCATCATCCGCATCGGCGCTTCGGTCAAGCCCGGTGACATCCTGGTCGGCAAGGTCACGCCCAAGGGCGAGACCCAGCTCACCCCGGAAGAGAAGCTGCTGCGCGCGATCTTCGGCGAGAAGGCCGGCGACGTGCGCGACGCCTCGCTGACCTGCCCGCCCGGCATCGAGGGCATCGTCGTCGACGTCAAGATCTTCTCCCGCAAGGGCGTCGAGAAGGACGACCGCGCGAAGCAGATCGAGGACGCCGAGCTGTTCATGATGGAGAAGAATCTCAAGGACGAGATTCGCATCCTGCAGGACGAGCGCGACAAGCGCATCGAGGACCTGCTGATCGGCAAGACGGCCACCGCCGACCTGATGAACGCCCGCGGCGAGAAGCTGGCCAAGAAGGGCCAGACCCTCGACCGCGAGACGCTGCGCCGGATGCGCCACTCGGACATCCTCAAGCTCCGCGTCAAGGGCAGCGCCGACGAGGACGTCGAGGACGCGCTCAACGAGATCGTCGACAAGACCGAGCGCCAGATCGAGGTGCTGAAGGCGCTGTTCGCCGAGAAGGAGAGCCGCCTCAAGCGCGGCGACGAGCTGCCGCCCGGCGTGATCAAGCTGGTCAAGGTGTTCGTCGCGATGAAGCGCAAGCTGTCGGTCGGCGACAAGATGGCCGGCCGCCACGGCAACAAGGGCGTGATCGCCCGCATCCTGCCGGAAGAGGACATGCCGTACCTGCCCGACGGCACCCCGTGCGAGATCGTGCTGAACCCGCTGGGCGTGCCCTCGCGCATGAACGTCGGCCAGATCCTGGAGACGCACCTGGGCTGGGCGGCGAAGGCGCTCGGGCTGCACTTCGCGAGCCCGGTCTTCGACGGCGCGACCGAGAACGAGATCAAGAAGTACCTGGTGGCGGCGAACGAGGCCGAGACGAAGCGCAACCCGCTGCGGCCCAACAGCCTGACCTCCGGCAAGATCGTGCTGCACGACGGCATGACGGGCGAGCCGTTCGAGCAGCACGTGACGGTCGGCTACATCTACATGCTGAAGCTCTCCCACCTGGTCGACGACAAGATCCACGCCCGCTCGATCGGCCCGTACTCCCTGATCACCCAGCAGCCGCTGGGTGGCAAGGCGCAGTTCGGCGGCCAGCGCTTCGGAGAGATGGAGGTGTGGGCGCTGGAAGCGTACGGCGCCGCCTACATCCTGCAGGAGCTGCTGACCGCCAAGTCGGACGACGTGTACGGCCGCGCCAAGATCTACGAGGCGATCGTCAAGGGGGACACGTTCTACACCCCCGGCCTGCCGGAGTCCTTCAACGTCCTGATCCGGGAGCTGCAGAGCCTGTGTCTCGACGTCGAGCTGATCAAGACCAAGCACTGAAACGGGACTGGAGCAGCAGATGAGCCTGATGATGCCCATGCGGCCGAACGTCGACCAGGGACGCGTCGTGCCCGAGTTCGACGCGATCCGCATCCGCCTGGCCAGCCCGGACAAGATCCGCTCGTGGTCGCACGGCGAGGTGACCAAGCCGGAGACGATCAACTACCGCACCTTCAAGCCGGAGCGTGACGGGCTGTTCTGCGCCCGCATCTTCGGCCCGATCACCGACTGGGAATGCCTGTGCGGCAAGTACAAGCGCATGAAGCACCGCGGCGTGATCTGCGACAAGTGCGGCGTCGAGGTGACGCAGTCCAAGGTCCGCCGCGAGCGGATGGGCCACATCGAGCTGGCCTGCCCGGTCAGCCACGTGTGGTTCTTCAAGGGCCTGCCGTCGCGGATCGGTCACCTGCTCGACATCAGCCTGCGCGATCTCGAGCGCGTGCTGTACTTCGAGTCGTACGTGGTCATCGATCCCGGTGACTGCCCCGAGGTGCGCGCCAAGGAGCTGATCTCCGACGAGCGCTACCGCCAGCTCCGCGAGCGCTACCCCAAGCTGCGCTGCGCGATGGGTGCCGAGGCGATCAAGGACCTGCTCCGCCGCGTCGACGTGGAGCTGGAGGCGATCGAGCTGCGCGAGAAGATGCGCAGCGAGACCTCGGTCCAGAAGAAGCTGAAGTACGCCAAGCGCCTGAAGGTGGTCGAGGCCTTCCGCAAGTCCGGCAACAAGCCGGAGTGGATGATCCTCGACGTGATCCCGGTCATCCCGCCGGAGCTGCGCCCGCTGGTGCCGCTCGACGGCGGCCGCTTCGCCACCTCCGACCTGAACGACCTGTACCGCCGCGTGATCAACCGCAACTCGCGGCTGAAGAAGCTGATCGAGTTGCGCGCGCCCGACGTCATCGTGCGCAACGAGAAGCGCATGCTGCAGGAGGCCGTCGACGCGCTGTTCGACAACGGCCGCCGCGGTCGCGTGCTGCGCGGCGCCAACAACCGCCCGCTGAAGTCGCTGTCCGACACGCTGAAGGGCAAGCAGGGCCGCTTCCGCCAGAACCTGCTCGGCAAGCGCGTCGACTACTCCGGCCGCTCGGTGATCGTCGTCGGCCCCGAGCTCAAGCTGCACCAGTGCGGCCTGCCGAAGAAGATGGCGCTCGAGCTGTTCAAGCCCTTCATCTACTCGAAGCTGGAGAAGGAAGGGCTGGTCACCACCATCAAGGCCGCCAAGGAGATGGTGGAGCAGCAGCGCCCGGAGGTGTGGGACTTCCTCGAGGACGTCATCCGCGAGCACCCGGTCCTGCTCAACCGCGCCCCCACGCTGCACCGGCTGGGCATCCAGGCCTTCGAGCCGATCCTGGTCGAGGGCAAGGCGATCAAGATCCACCCGCTGGTCTGCACGGCGTTCAACGCCGACTTCGACGGCGACCAGATGGCCGTCCACGTCCCGCTCTCGCCCGAGGCGCAGATCGAGGCCAGCGTGCTGATGTTGTCCTCGAACAACATCCTGTCGCCCGCCAACGGCGCGCCGATCGCGATCCCGTCGCAGGACATCGTGCTCGGCTGCTACTACCTGACCAAGGAGAAGAAGGGCACCAAGGGCGCCTACCGCTCCTTCGCCTGCAAGGAAGACGTGCTGATCGCGCTCGAGGCCGGTGAGGTCGAGACGCTGTCGCCGATCCGCCTGATGTACACGGGCGACCTGATCGACCTGACGACGATGAAGGAAGACCAGGACGTCATCCACGCCGAGATCCAGCCGGTCAAGAACAAGGTCATCGCGACGACCGTCGGCCGCGTGATCCTGAACGACCACCTGCCGCAGGGCATGCCGTTCGTCAACGGCCTGCTCAAGAAGAAGGGCCTGCAGGCGCTGGTCCAGAAGTGCCACCTGCTGATGGGCATCGAGCGTACGGTCGAGATGCTCGACACCGTCAAGGAGATGGGCTTCCGCTACGCGACCAAGGCCGGCATGTCGATCGGCATCGACGACCTGGTGATCCCCAAGTCGAAGCCGCACACGGTGGCCAAGGCGCAGGAAGAGGTGCTGCAGGTCGAGAAGCAGTACCAGGACGGCGCCATCACCAACGGCGAGCGCTACAACAAGGTCATCTCGATCTGGTCGCGGGTGACGGAAGAGGTCGCGGACGACATGTTCCGCGGCATGGGCCAGGAGGACTCGCTGTTCCACGAGTTCAACCCGATCTTCATCATGGCCGACTCCGGCGCCCGTGGTTCCAAGCAGCAGATCCGCCAGCTCGCCGGCATGCGCGGCCTGATGGCGCGCCCGTCGGGCGAGATCATCGAGAACCCGATCACCTCCAACTTCCGCGAGGGGTTGTCGGTGCTCGAGTACTTCATCTCGACCCACGGCGCCCGCAAGGGCCTCGCCGACACCGCGCTGAAGACGGCCGACTCCGGCTACCTGACCCGGCGCCTGGTCGACGTCTCGCAGGACGTGATCATCAGCGAGTTCGACTGCGCGACCGCCGACGGCATCGAGATCCGCGCCATCGTCGAGTCGGGCGAGGTGATCGAGCCGCTGCGCGACCGCATCGTCGGCCGCGTCAGCCTGGAGGCGATCAAGGACCCGATCGGCGGGTCCGTACTGGTCAAGGCCAACGACGAGATCTCCGAGGAGACGGCCCTCGAGCTGGAGCGGGGCGGCATCGACAAGGTGCGCATCCGCTCGGTGCTGACCTGCGAGAGCGAGCGCGGCGTGTGCACGCTGTGCTACGGCCGCGACCTGGCCACCGGCAAGCTGGTCGAGCTCGGCATGGCGGTCGGCGTGATCGCCGCCCAGTCGATCGGCGAGCCCGGCACCCAGCTGACGATGCGCACGTTCCACATCGGTGGTGCCGCCAGCCATCGCGAGCAGACCACGGTCGAGGCCAAGAACACCGGCACGGCCAAGCTGCGCAACGTCAACACCGTCAAGGACAAGAAGGGCGAGCTGGTGGCGATGAACCGCCAGGGCGCGCTGGTCATCCTCGACGCCAAGGGCCTCGAGCGCGAGCGCCACGACATCCCGTACGGCGCCAAGCTCAAGGTCAAGGACGGCCAGGAGGTCAAGAAGGGCGACCTGCTCGCCGAGTTCGACCCCTACACGTTCTCGATCCTGACCGAGGACGGCGGCAAGGCCGTGTTCAAGGACGTCATCGAGGGCGAGACCGTCCGCGAGGAACTGGACGAGAACACCGGCCTGGCGGCGCTGGTCATCAAGGCGCCCGACGACGACCGCAAGGTGATGACGCCCCGGGTCGAGATCAAGGACGAGAAGGGCAAGACCACCAAGCGCTACCTGCTGCCCGTCAACGCCCACCTCGTGATCGAGGACGGCATGGACGTGGTGCCCGGCGACGTGCTGGCCAAGCTGCTCAAGGAGAAGGGCAAGACCAAGGACATCACCGGCGGTCTGCCCCGCGTCGTCGAGCTGTTCGAGGCGCGGCGCCCGAAGGAGCCGGCCGTCATCACCGAGACCGACGGCGTCGTCCGCTACGGCGACGTCGCGAAGCAGTACCGCAAGATCCACGTCGCCGGCGACGATGGCGTGGAGCGCGAGTACCAGATCCCGCGCGGCGCTCACATCAACGTGCAGGAAGGCGAGCACGTGACGGCCGGCGAGGCGCTGATGGATGGCCCGATCGACCCCCACGACATCCTGCGCGTGCGTGGCGAGAAGGAACTGCAGCGTTACCTGGTCGACGAGATCCAGGAGGTCTACCGGCTGCAGGGCGTGACCATCAACGACAAGCACATCGAGGTCATCACCCGCCAGATGATGCGGTGGATGAAGGTCGAGGAGGTCGGCGAAACCGAGTTCCTGGTCGACGAGGTGGTGGACAAGTTCCGCTTCCTGCGCGAGAACAAGAAGCTCGAGATGGAGAGCAAGGCGCCGGCCGCCGCGCGACCGCTGCTGCTCGGCATCACCAAGGCCTCGCTCAGCACCGACTCGTTCATCTCGGCCGCCAGCTTCCAGGAGACCACGCGCGTGCTGACCGAGGCCGCGATCAGCGGCAAGGTCGACCACCTGCGCGGCCTCAAGGAGAACGTGATCATGGGCCGGCTGATCCCGGCCGGCACCGGGATGGAGTTCTACCGCCGGGTCAAGATCCCGGAGGAGATCATCGAGGTCACCGCCCCCGGCCTCGACGCCGACTACTCCGCGCAGTACTCCGTCGAGCCCGAGTACGTGCAGAACTACGCGCCGGTCAAGGAGAACGAGCCCTCCTAGTCCGGGCCGGACACGGTCGAGAAGACCTGGGTCCCTTGACAGGGACCCAGGAATACTAGACACTTACAAGGTTGCTCTGAAGCGGGAGGTTTCGTGCCTACGGTCAGTCAGCTCATCAGGGTCGGACGCGAGAGAGTGCGGTCGAAGACCGACTCGCCCGCCCTGCAGGGCTCTCCTCAGCGACGCGGCGTTTGCGTCCGCGTGTTCACCCAGACGCCCAAGAAGCCGAACTCGGCGCTGCGCAAGGTCGCGCGCGTGCGCCTGACCAACGGAATCGAGGTCACCGCCTACATTCCGGGCGTGGGCCACAACCTCCAGGAGCACTCGATCGTCCTGATCCGCGGCGGTCGCGTCAAGGACCTGCCGGGCGTGCGCTACCACATCGTGCGCGGTACCCTGGACGCCGTGGGCGTGCAGGGGCGGAAGCGGGGCCGGAGCAAGTACGGAGCCAAGCGGCCGAAGGCGTAGGGCTGCTGGTCGATAGAGGAGATTAGAGGAACCAAGGCTCCCGGCCGGATCGCCGGGAAGGACAAGAGTCGGGGAGATCGGGCCAGCCCCACCGTCGGGCAGGCCAGGATCCTCGAGGCGAGGCAGGTCGTCGGAGCCTCGGACGGTCGCCAGGGACCAGGCGCGCCACGACAGTGGCCGCCGAAACCGGCGCCGTCCGTTTCGTGTCTCCGGGCCGCCTTCCTTCGGTTCCAAGGAAAAACGACGGTTGTCGGGCCGCTCGGAGAGGGCGGTCCGGGGAGTTGGGGTCGAGAATGCCGCGTCGTGGCACAGTACCGCGCCGAGAAGTCCTTGCGGACCCGCTGTACAACAGTGCGCTGGTCACCAAGTTCATCAACACCATGATGTATGGCGGGAAGCGTGCGACTTCCCAGCACATCATGTACGGCGCCCTGTCGGCCGTGCAGCAGAAGAGCGGCGACGACCCGCTGAAGGTGTTCAAGAAGGCGGTCGACAACGTCAAGCCCGCGCTGGAAGTGAAGAGCCGCCGCGTCGGCGGGTCCAACTACCAGGTGCCGATCGAGGTCAACCCGCAGCGCCGCACGTCGCTGGCCCTGCGCTGGCTGATCAGCTTCTCCCGCAAGCGCGCCGAGCGCGGCATGGTCCAGAAGCTCGCCAACGAGATCCTGGACGCCGCCAACAACCGGGGCGGCGCGGTGAAGAAGAAGGAAGACGTCCACAAGATGGCCGAAGCCAACAAGGCCTTCGCCCACTACCGCTGGTAGCAGGATCCGACAGTGGCCAGGCAAACGCCCCTCGACCGCATCCGCAACATCGGGATCGCGGCCCACATCGACGCCGGCAAGACGACCACCACCGAGCGCATCCTCTATTACACCGGCGTCAACTACAAGATCGGCGAAGTGCACGAAGGCACCGCCACGATGGACTGGATGGAGCAGGAGCAGGAGCGAGGGATCACCATCACCTCCGCTGCCACGACCTGCTTCTGGAAGGAAAATCGGATCAACATCATCGACACCCCCGGCCACGTGGACTTCACGGCCGAGGTCGAACGCTCGCTGCGCGTGCTGGACGGCGCCGTGGCGGTGTTCGATGCGGTGGCGGGGGTGCAGCCGCAGTCGGAGACGGTGTGGCGCCAGGCCGACAAGTACCGCGTGCCGCGCATCGCGTTCATCAACAAGATGGACCGCGTCGGCGCCGACTTCCTGCACGCCGTCGAGACGATGCACGAGCGGCTCAGCGCCAAGTCCGCGGTGCCGATCCAGCTCCCGCTCGGCCAGGAAGGCGAGCACGCCGGCATCATCGACCTGGTCGAGATGAAGGCCGTCCGGTACCTCAACGAGGAACTGGGCGCCAAGTTCGAGATCGAAGACATCCCGGAGGCCTTCCAGGCCGAGGCCGAGGCGCAGCGCGAGCACATGATCGAGAAGGTGGCGGAGGCGGCCCACGAGGCCGGCGACGACACCCTGTTCGAGAAGTTCGTGGGCGGCGAGACGCCGACCGTGGACGAGATCAAGCACGCGATCCGCAAGGCCACCATCGCGATGACGCTGTTCCCGGTCGTCTGCGGCTCGGCCTTCAAGAACAAGGGCGTGCAGCCGCTGCTCGACGCGGTGATCGCCTACCTGCCGTCGCCGCTCGACAAGCCGGCCACGATGGCCAACCACCCCCACACCGGGGAGCTGGTGCCGCGCCCGGCCGCCGACGACGCCCCGTTCTCGGCGCTCGTCTTCAAGATCATGACCGACCCGTTCGTCGGCCAGCTCGCCTTCATCCGCGTCTACTCGGGCTCGATGAAGACGGGCGACGGCGTGCTGAACTCGACCAAGGGCACCCGCGAGCGCATCGGCCGTCTCCTCAAGATGCACGCCAACAAGCGCGAGGAGATCAAGGACGTCTGGGCCGGCGACATCGCTGCCGCGGTGGGCATGAAGAACGTGACCACCGGCGACACGATCTGCGACGCCAACGACGCGGTCGTGCTCGAGTCGATCTCCTTCCCGGCGCCGGTCATCGCGCTCGCCGTCGAGCCGAAGACCAAGAGCGACCAGGAGAAGCTGGGCACCGGTCTCGCCAAGCTGATGCAGGAGGACCCCACCTTCAAGGTGGAGACGGACAAGGACACCGGTCAGACCAAGATCTCCGGCATGGGCGAGCTGCACCTGGAGATCATCGTCGACCGCCTCAAGCGCGAGTTCAACGTCGAGGCCAACGTCGGCAAGCCGCAGGTCGCCTACAAGGAGACCATCCGCAGGACCGCCGAGGGTCTCGGCCGCCACATCAAGCAGTCCGGTGGCCACGGCCAGTACGGCGTGTGCAACATCGAGATCTCGCCGGCGCCGGGCGAGGGCTTCGTGTTCGAGAACGACACCTCCGGCGGCTCGATCCCCAAGGAGTTCATCCGTCCGATCGAAGCGGGCGTCCGCGAGGCGCTCGAGCGCGGCACCCTCGCCGGCTACCCGATGGTCGACATCAAGGTCCGGCTCTACGACGGCAGCTACCACGACGTCGACTCGTCCGAGATGGCGTTCAAGATCGCGGGCTCGCTCGCGTTCCAGGACGCCGCCAAGAAGGCGCAGCCTGTGCTGCTCGAGCCGGTGATGAAGGTCGAGGTGGTGACCCCGGACGACTACACGGGCGCCGTCACCGGCGACCTGTCCAGCCGGCGTGCCCAGCTCGAGGGCCAGGTCTCGCGCGGCGGCACCCAGATCATCACGGCCTACGTGCCGCTGTCGAACATGTTCGGCTACTCCACGGACCTGCGTTCCCGCACCCAGGGCCGCGCCACCTACACGATGCACTTCGAGCGCTACTCGGAAGCGCCGCGCAACGTGTCAGACGAGGTGATCGCCAAGGTGATGGGCCGGGTCGAGAAGTAACCAGGATTCATTCAGGCATTAGCGCAAGCGCTCAAGAGGGTCAGCATGTCGAAGGAGAAGTTCGAACGTAACAAGCCGCACGTGAACATCGGGACCATCGGTCACGTCGATCACGGGAAGACGTCGCTGACGGCTGCGATCACGAAGATCCTGGCGATGGGCAACTCGAAGGTTCAGTTCAAGGCCTACG